>JAEXCN010000158.1 GCA_023402175.1 Pseudomonadota bacterium
ACATCCTCGTCAACAATGCCGGCATCGGCGGCTATCGGCCGTTCCTCGACTGGACCGAGGAGGACTACGACCGGATCATGACGACGAACGCGAAGTCGACCTGGCTCTTCTGCAAGGAGACGATCCCGCACATGCTGAAGCAGGGCGGCGGCAACATCGTCAACGTGTCGAGCGTCGCCGGTCTGCAGGGCTACCCGCACGAGGGCATCTACTGCATGTCGAAGTTCGCACAGGTGGCGCTCTCGCAGTCGCTCGATCGCGAGTTCTATCAGAAGAACATCAAGGTGAGCCTCGTCTGCCCGGGCGGCGTCGAGACCCACTTCGCCATCGGTGACGGCCGCACCTACGACGGCGCGAACATGAAGGAGTTCTCGACGCCCGAGGACGTCGCCGAGGCGGTGGTCCTCGCTGTCATCCCGCGCGAGCGCTCGCGCATCGTGAACGTGATCATGCGTCCGATGAACGAAGCGACCTGATCGCTGCTGTCGAAAGGGCCGCGCGTCACGCAGCGGCCCTTCGCGTCGCGCTGACTCCCGAACGACGGGAGATCAGCTCTTTCCGCCGCCGACGCGCTTCTTCGCTGCGATCAGCGTGTTCTCGAGAAGGCACGCGATCGTCATCGGGCCGACGCCTCCCGGCACGGGCGTGATCGCGCCCGCCACCTTCGCCGCCTCTTCGTACGCGACGTCGCCGACGAGCTTCGACTTCTTCCCGTTGGGCGCGTCCTTCAGCTCGATGCGGTTCATGCCGACGTCGATGACGGTCGCTCCCGGCTTCACCCAGTCGCCGCGAACGAGCTCGGCGCGTCCGACGGCGACGACGAGCACGTCGGCTTCGCGGCAGCGTGCGGCGAGGTCCTTCGTGCGCGAGTGCGCCATCGTCACGGTGGCATTCTCCGCGAGCAGCAGCTGCGCCATCGGCTTGCCGACGATGTTCGAGCGGCCGACGACGACGGCGCGAACGCCTTCGAGCTTCACTCCGGCGGTTGCGATGAGCTTCATGCAGCCGCGCGGCGTGCACGGGACGAGACCAGGGCGCCCCGACGCGAGGAGGCCCGCGTTGATCGGGTGGAAGCCATCGACGTCCTTGTCGGCCCGGATGGCGTCGAGCACGCGCTGCTCCGTGATCTGCTTGGGGAGCGGGAGCTGCACGAGGATGCCGTCGACGGTCTCGTCGTTGTTCAAGCGATCGAGCAGCGCGAGCAGCTCGCTTTCGGTCGTCGATGCCGGAAGCGTGTGGAGCTTGCCGCGGATGCCGACCTCGAGAGCCGCCTTCTCCTTGTTGCGCGTGTAGACCTGGCTTGCAGGGTCTTCACCGACGAGCACGACCTCGAGCCCCGGCGGGCGGCCATGCGCTGCGACGAACGCGGACACGCCCGCGGCAACTTCGGCCCTTACAGATTCGGCAAGCTTCTTCCCATCGAGGATCGTCGCGCTCATGGCGCGCAGCCTACTCGAAATGTCGAGCGCGCAAACCCCAGCCTACGCGAGAGACGCTCGGCACGGCACTGCGACGAGTGCATCGTCCGTATCGTCGATGAGGACGCCAGCTGTCGCGTTCGACGAGCCGACGCGCGGAGCACAACCGTTCCGCTACTGCAGCCGGAAGACGCGCGCGAGGATCCGGTCGAGGTGGTCGAGATCTTCGTACGGGATCGAGATCTCGCCCTTCTTGTCGTTGTGCGTGTCCTGCTTCACGAGGATCTTCGTCCCGGCGGAGCGCGTGAGACGCGCCTCGAGGTCACGCACCGCCGCCGACTTGCCCGGCGCGGTCTTGCCCTTCTCGGCTTCGGGCTTTCCGCTCTTCGTCTTCGCCTGCCGGACGAGCGCTTCGGCGGCGCGTACGCTGAGGCGTCCACGCACGACCTTCTCCGCGAGCTCCTCGATCTTCGCAGGATTCGGCGCGCCAAGCAGTGCGCGCGCATGCCCTTCCGACAGCTCGCCCGAGATGACGCGCGAGCGCACGGTCGCGGGCAGCTTCAGCAGGCGAAGCGAGTTGGCGATCGTCGTGCGATCCTTGCCGAGTCGATCGGCGAGCGTCTCCTGCGTGTAGCCGTGCTCTTTCGTCAGGCGGTCGAGCGCCTCGGCGAGCTCGACGGGATTCAGGTCCTCGCGCTGGACGTTCTCGATGAGCGCGAGCTCGAAGGCGGCCTTCGGCGTGACGTCTTTGACGACGACGAGGACTTCTTTGAGGCCCGCCTTCTGCGACGCACGCCAGCGACGTTCGCCGGCGATGATCTCGAGCTTGTCCTGCCCCGAGACGCGCCGGACGACGATCGGCTCGAGCAATCCGTGCTCGCGGATCGACGTCGCGAGCTCGTCGATCTTCTCCTTGGCGAAGTGCTGTCGCGGCTGCCCCTTCTGCGGGACGAGCTTCTCGATGGGGCAGGAGAAGACGCTCTTGTCGCCGTACGCGGTCGGCGTCTTGCTCGCAGCGGAGGGAAGGAGCGCGTCGAGCCCGCGCCCGAGCGCGCGACGCTTGCTCGCATCCATCAGCGAGCGCCCCCAGCGCGCTTGGCCGGCTTCGGCTTCGTGCCGCGATCATGCCGGGTGATGAGCTCCTTCGCGAGCGCGAGGTAGCCCTGCGCGCCCTTCGAGGAGATGTCGTAGAGGATGACGGGCTTGCCGTGCGACGGCGCCTCGGAGAGGCGGACGTTGCGCGGGATGACGTTCTCGAAGACGAAGAAGTGCTTCTTCACTTCGTCCGCGACCTGGTGCGCGAGGTTGTTGCGCGGATCGAACATCGTGAGGACGACGCCTTCGACCTCCAGGTCCTGGTTCATGCCGTTCTTCACGCGGTCGATCGTCGCCATCAGGTGCGTGAGACCTTCGAGCGCGAAGTACTCGCACTGCAGCGGGACGAGCACGGAGCTCGTCGCCGCGAGCGCGTTGAGCGTCAAGAGGCCGAGCGACGGCGGGCAGTCGATGAAGATGTAGTCGAACTTCGTCAGGGCCGGCCGGAGCGCCTCTTTCAGCTTCAATGCGCGCTTCGGATCGTCGACGAGCTCGAGCTCCGCCGCGACGAGATCTTGCGTCGCCGGCGCGACGGCGAGCGTCGGGACGTCGGTCTCGACGATGACGTCGGAGATCGGCACCTCGCCGATGAGCACGTCGTAGATCGTTCGCTCGCGCGAGCCCGGGCGGACACCGACCCCCGAGCTGGCGTTGCCCTGCGGGTCCATGTCGACGATGAGCGTCCGCTTCTCGGCGGCCGCGACGCTTGCCGCGAGGTTGACCGTGGTCGTCGTCTTTCCGACGCCGCCCTTCTGGTTGACGACGCAGATGACGCGACAACTCGCGTTGGGGAGGGCTGCGGGCTCGTTCGCTCTTGTCATTGAAGGATCGCGCCGCGCTCGCCTGGGAACGAAATGCGCACGCTCTTCTCTAGACCCTAGCGACCGACGACCGCAACGGGGTCCGTCTCGTCACCCTCCCCATGAGTACATGGGGCCCGTCTCGTCACCCTCCCCATGAGTACCTGGGCCCGCATCGACTCGCCACCCGTGGGCGCCCACATCGCGAAAATCGGTGGCGGATTTTTGACGATCCATGCGGGCGTAGTATGGTGTGCCCAGATGTAGGCAAACGTAGGCTACATCGAAGGGCGACCCGGCGCAACGTGGAAGCGCGCCTGCCGCCGACCGAGGAAGACCATGCGCGACGCTCTCTCGAAGGTGCTCGGCCATGAAGAACAAGAGATGGACGCGGGTGTCGACCGCATCCTCCAGGCCGCCTTCTTCCGAAAGCGCCCGCTGCAGGCGGGGTCCTCGGCCCACGTGATTCACCTCGCGGATCGTCGCTCTGCCCGGATGGCAGGCGCGAGCTCGCGGGACATGGCGATGACGACCGACGGCTTTCTTGTGCGCGGAGGACGACGATGAGCGGAGTGCCGAAGAGCTACAGGACCATGGCAGAGTTCGAGCGTGAGGCGATCCGGCCTGACCTCAAGTACGGCTTTTCCCTCGACGACTTGATGCAGGACACGACCTTCGAAGGGTCGGACCTCCTCTTCGACGACACCGTCGACGAGTATGACCCCGATCAGGACGACGACGACGACGATTACTGAGAAGAGCGGCTCGCTCTCTCGGCTTCAAGCTTCAGGCTTCAGGCTTCACGAGAGAAGGCACGCGACGAGTTGACGAGAGACCAGGGACCTCCCCAGCAAGGGCATCTCGCCGTTGTGGCCGGCGAGAGAAGGTGAGGAGGGGCGGGCCGGTCAGCGAAAAGGGTCTCGTCGCGGTTTGTCTCTGAAGCCCGAGGTCGGAAGACCGCTTGCTTCCTTCCCGATAGGAAAACCGCCCTCCGGACGCGCCTCACGTCCGGAGGTTTTTCTTTTCGTGCGTGGGGTGCCCGCTTCAGGCCGCGCGCCGGAAGTCGACGACCGACGCCGCGACGAAGTGCGCTCGGATCGCGCCGAAGACGGACGCGAGGGCGCGGGTCGCAGCGTTCGATTCCGCGTGCGCACGCAGCAGCTCGGTGACCGCGTCGAGCGCGCCCACGGCGCGTGGTGCAAGCTGCTCGAGCCGAGCCCACTCCTCGCTCGCGTCGAGATTCATGCTCGCGGTCACCTCGAGCTCGCGGGCGACGAACGCACAGAACGCGAGCAGGTCGTCGGCGAGGGTGGCGGAGGTCACGGGCACCTTCCAGAGGAGCGCCACGGCGCGCGCCACGTCCTGCTCGAGGTCGTCCCATGCCTCGCACGACGCGCTCGTCCGGAGCATGCGGTGCGCGCGACGCTCTCCGAGCGAACGAAGAATGGCCGCGTCGAGCCGCTCGCGCTGGAGCGAGCGCGTCTGGTGTTGGTCGTTCGGGGCGAGAACGGTCGGCATCGAGGCGACTGCCGGGCGGATCGAAGACGCGGTCGTCATTGTCCTCCGCCACTGCAGCCGTCGTGCCGAAGCCGAGGTCCGTTCACGAACGGGTTCTCTTTGCCGACAAAATAGGGCGCCGCGCTGTTCGGGAGGAAGGATTCGCGTCATCGCGCTGGCGCTCCGGCGTTCGGCGCGCACGCCGGTACGCGCTCGAAGCGTCACGCCGTCGTCGCGCTCGTCTCGGAGCGCCAAAACGATGACGTCGAGGGCACCTGCCTCGTCCTCCTGGCTGGTCGAGCTGGCTGCGTCGACGCGGGCGGAGCATGAAAGGGGGAGCCGGCGTGGGTAGGCTAGTGCGATTCCAGCCGCCACCCTTGACCCTACAAACTCAGAAAGTATTGTGGCCGCCCTCAAATGGAAGTCACCGTCCAGCGAATCTCGCCTGTCGTCATGGAGCTCTCGGTGCAGGTACCTGCCGATTCCGTGAAGGCTCAAGTCGACAAGGCCTACGTCAACCTCGGCAAGAAGGCGCACGTGAAGGGGTTCCGTCCCGGGAAGGCGCCGCGTGACGTGCTCTCGCGTCTGTTCGGACCGCAGGTCGCGAACGACGTTGCGAACCAGATCGTCAACGACACGCTGCCGAAGGTCCTGAGCGAGAAGAACCTGACGCCGGTGAGCCAGCCGTCCGTCGAAGCGGGCGAAGCCATCGACCCGAAGAAGTCGTTTTCGTACAAGGCGCGCTTCGAGGTCCAGCCCGAGATCGAGGACGTGAAGTTCGAGGGCTTCGAGCTCTACAAGCCGAAGGTCGAGGTCCCTGACTCGGCGATCGACGAGCAGCTCGAGCAGCTCCGCGAGCGCAATGCCGCGCTCAAGGCACCGGAGCCTGCGCGTCCGGCGAAGGCGGGCGACGTCGTCACGATCGACTTCACGCTGTCGGTCGACGGCAACGAAGTGAAGGACGGCGGCGGCCAGGGCGTGCAGATCGAGCTCGGCGCCGGCCAGGCGCTCCCCGAGATCGATGCGGCGCTCATGGGCAAGAGCACGGGCGACAAGGTGACGGCCGAGCACACGTTCCCCACGGAGCACCCGCGCGAGGACTTCCGCGGCAAGAAGGGCGTGTTCGCCATCACGATCGCCGACCTCAAGGAGCGCGTTCCGCCGGCGCTCGACGACGAGTTCGCGAAGGACATCGGCTTCGACACGCTGATCGCGCTCCGCGCGGACGTGCACACGAAGCTCGAGAAGGCCTACAAGGACCGCGCCGAGACCGTCGTCGCCGAACAGATCGTCGCGAAGCTGAATGAGCAGAACCCGTGTGACGTTCCTCCGTCACTCGTGGAGCAGCAGACGCGGATCATGGAGCAGGAAGTCGTGATGCAGGCGCGCCGCGCCGGGCAGCGCTTCACCAAGGATCAGGCGGAAGCGCTCAGCGCGGCAATCAAGGCCGACGCCGAGCGGAAGGTCCGCGCCGGTCTGCTCATGGCCGCGATCGCGAAGAAGAACGAGTTCAAGGTCACCGACGAGGACCTCGAGAAGGGCATGCAAGAGCTTGCCGCCGAGACGGGGAAGAACGTCGCGAAGCTGCGCGTCGAATATCGGGAGAAATCGAAGCGCGACATCTTGATCGGCATGATCCTGGAGGACAAGATCCTCGACTTCATCGAGTCGAAGTCCAAGATCACCGAAGGCGAGCCGCCGAAGGCGGAAGCGGAAGCAACCGCGGCGGCATCCGAAGAGAAGAAGTCCGAGGAGAAGTAGCTCGAGAGCACCTAGCTCGAGGGCCAGGGCGTGAGATGATGAACCCCCGCGGAAGGCCGTCGGGGGTTCGGCTGAAAGCTCCAACGTTACAACCACAGTCGAGCGAGCGACGCTCGCGAGGCGCCACCAGGGTGACAACATGAAGAGGCCGGAGACGCGAGCTCAGGCGCTCGAGGTGCTCGAGCGGCACAAGGACGTTCTGATCCCCAACGTCGTCGAGACGACGCACCGGGGTGAGCGCGGGTGGAGCATCTTCGACCGCCTGCTCAAGGACCGCATCGTGTTTCTCTACGACGAGATCCACGACATGCTGGCCAACGTGATCATCGCTCAGTTTCTCTTTTTGGAGAGCGAGGATCCGGACAAAGAGATCATGGTCTACATCAACAGCCCCGGCGGCGTGGTGACCAGCGGTCTCGCGATCCACGACACGATGCAGTACGTCCGCTGCGACGTCTCGACGACGTGCCTCGGCATGGCGGCCTCGATGGCCGCCGTTCTGCTCGCGGCTGGCGCGAAGGGGCGACGCAACGCCCTGCCGAATGCGCGCATCATGATCCACCAGCCGATGGGCGGTGCGCGGGGTCAGGCCTCCGACATCGAGATCCAGGCGCGGGAGATCCGGCACCTCAAGGAAGTGCTCACGGACATCCTCACCAACGCGACCGGCAAGAACAAGGACCAGATCCTGAAGGACATCGACCGCGACTTCTACCTCGGCGCCGCTGCGGCGAAGGAGTACGGCCTCATCGACAACGTGATGCTGCCGCCGAAGAAGAAGAGCGACGGGGGCAAGGACAAGTAGAGCGAGAGCTCGACGTGAGGTCGGCGCTAGAAGGATGCGCCGACCTCGCGGTCATGTTTCAGAACGAAGCGGACCTCCCGTCCGAGCAGGCCCACAAGCTTGCGATGATGGTTCGACGGGAATAAGCTTCCGAAAAGACGAGGCGGGTCTTGGAGCGGCGGCGAGACGATCACACGAGTGGGAACCTGAGCTGCTCCTTCTGCGGGAAATCGCAGAAGGAGGTGAAGAAGCTCATCGCAGGACCGACGGTCTACATCTGCGACGAGTGCATCGGTCTCTGCAACGACATCATCGCGGAGGAGGTCGAGAAGGACGAGCCGTACGCGGGCTCGGCCCCGATCCCGAAGCCGTCCGAGATCAAGGCGATCCTCGACGACTACGTGATTGGTCAGGACCGCGCGAAGAAGATCCTCGCGGTCGCGGTCCACAATCACTACAAGCGCATCGACTCGCGCGTCTCGAGTGACGACGTCGAGCTGTCGAAGTCGAACATCTTGCTCCTCGGCCCGACGGGCTCCGGCAAGACGCTCCTCGCGCAGACGCTCGCGAAGATCCTCCACGTGCCGTTCGCCATCGCGGACGCGACGACGCTCACCGAGGCGGGCTACGTCGGCGAGGATGTCGAGAACATCATCGTCCAGCTGCTCCAGAACGCCGACCACGACGTCGAGCGCGCGCAGCGTGGCATCGTCTACATCGACGAGATCGACAAGATCAGTCGCAAGAGCGACAACCCGAGCATCACGCGTGACGTCTCGGGCGAGGGCGTGCATCAGGCGCTTCTCAAGATCATCGAAGGCACGATCGCGAACGTTCCGCCGAAGGGTGGACGCAAGCACCCGCAGCAGGATTTCCTGCAGGTCGACACGACCAACATCCTCTTCATCTGCGGTGGCGCGTTCGTCGGCCTCGATCAGATCGTCCAGCGCCGCATCGGCCAGCAGACGCTCGGCTTCGGCGCGGAGATCAAGAGCAAGAAGGACTTCAAGCTCGGTGAGCTGCTCCAGCGCGTCGAGCCCGAGGACCTCCTCAAGTTCGGTCTCATTCCGGAGTTCATCGGCCGACTGCCGATCATCGCGACGCTCCACGAGCTGAACGAGGAGGCGCTCATCGACATCCTCACGAAGCCGAAGAACGCGCTCGTGAAGCAGTTCCAGAAGATCTTCGAGATGGACGGCGTGAAGCTCAAGTTCACGAAGAGCGCGCTGTCCGCCGTCGCGCGCGAGGCGCTCGCCCGCAACGCCGGCGCCCGCGGTCTCCGCGCCATCCTCGAAGGCTCGCTCCTCGAGATCATGTACGACGTTCCGTCCCGCTCCGGGATCAAGGAAGTCGTCGTGAACGAGGAAGTGATCACGAAGGGCGACGCACCGCTCATCGTGTACCAGAAGGAAGCGGAGCTCGCCTGAGCGTCTGATCGACGCCGCGTCTCTCGGCGATTCACTTTGCGCGCGCGTGGCCATCGATGCCTCGCGCGCGCAGTCGTTTCGGGCGTATCTCGACCGACTTGGCGGCCTCCTCGCCGCGCGTGCGGCTACGCGAGGCAGCTTCGCCCGCATCGGACAGATCGCGAACGCGCTTCGAGCGACGCACGTCGCCCGAACGACGCACGTCGCCATGGCGTTCGTTCATCCGTACGCGAGCGCGCAGTGCGGCAGAGCTCTTGGACGAGCGTGCACGCGCGTAGCCGAGCGCGACACGCACGCGCTCGCGTGCGCGCCGATGAGCTGCGCGCGAAGCCGTGCTCGCGCGCATGGCTGACAGGGCGACCGTCCGCACGGCGGGCTAGCTCGAACGTGTTCTCGCGCGGAGTTACACAGAAGCAGCGCTTGCGACTCGGGCATTCATTGCGAAAACGACAGCTGTGCGAGGAAGGATTTCGGCCCGTCGTGCCTTTGTGAAAGATCGCGTTCCGCGGTAGAACGAGGGGCTGATTTTGGCACCCGCGGCGACGCGGGGGGTGACGAGCGCCCCCGTCTCCATGGGGCGAGGACGAGAGACAGAGGACCCATATGTTCTTCAAGAGCGACGACGGGAAGCCCGGACCCAAGAAGCGCACCGTTCCTTTGCTTCCCCTGCGGGACATCATCGTGTTCCCGCACATGGTCAGTCAGCTCTTTGTCGGTCGTGAGCGCTCGATCAACGCGCTCGATGCGGCGATGGCGCGCGACAAGGACATCTTCCTCGCCGCACAGAAGAACGCGAAGACGAACGAGCCGACGCCGGAGGACATCTTCCAGGTCGGCACGCTCGGCACGATCATGCAGCTGCTTCGTCTGCCCGACGGCACCGTGAAGGTGCTCGTCGAAGGAAAGCGGCGCGCGCGTGTGAAGAAGTTCCCGCAGACCGAAGAGTACTTCCTCGTCGAAGTCGAAGAGATCGCCGAGAACAGCGCGAAGGGCGTCGAGGTCGAAGCCCTCATGCGCTCCGTGCAGGCGGCCTTCGAGATGTACGTGAAGCTGAACAAGAAGGTTCAGCCCGAAGTCCTCATGAGCGCGCAGACGATCGACGACGCCGCGCGCCTCGCCGACACGATCGTCGCGAACCTCCCGACCATCAAGCTCACCGACCGCCAGGCTCTCCTCGAGATGGAGGATGCGGTGAAGCGGCTCGAGCGCCTCCACGAGCTGATGCAGGCCGAGATCGAGATTCTCCAGGTGGAGAAGAAGATCCGCTCCCGCGTCAAGAAGCAGATGGAGAAGACGCAGAAGGAGTACTACCTCAACGAGCAGATGCAGGCCATCCAGAAGGAGCTGGGTGGCGGGGATCGCGACGAGTTCAAGAACGAGATCCACGAAATCGAGGAGCAGCTCAAGACCAAGCGAATGAGCAAAGAGGCTCTCGCGAAGGTCAAGAAGGAGCTCAAGAAGCTCAAGATGATGCACCCGACGAGCGCCGAGGCGACCGTCGTGCGCAACTACATCGACTGGATCATCGGGCTGCCTTGGTACGAGAAGAGCGAGGAGAACTACGACCTCGCGAAGGCCGAGGAGATCCTCGAAGAGGACCATTACGGTCTGAAGAAGATCAAGGAGCGCATCCTCGAGTACCTCGCGGTGCAGGCGCTCACGAAGAAGCTGAAGGGCCCGGTTCTCTGCTTCGTCGGACCGCCCGGCGTCGGCAAGACGTCGCTCGCGAAGAGCATCGCGCGCGCGACCGGTCGCAAGTTCCAGCGCCTCTCGCTCGGCGGCGTCCGTGACGAAGCCGAGATCCGCGGCCACCGCCGGACGTACATCGGCGCGCTCCCGGGCAAGTTGATCCAGAGCCTGAAGAAGGTCGGGACGAACAACCCGGTCTTCCTCCTCGACGAGATCGACAAGATGTCGACCGACTTCCGCGGCGATCCCGCGGCGGCCCTCCTCGAGGTGCTCGACCCCGAGCAGAACCACGCGTTCAACGATCACTACCTCGATCTCGACTACGACCTCTCGGACGTCATGTTCATCACGACGGCGAACACGCTGTCGAGCATCCCGGTGCCGCTCCAGGACCGCATGGAGATCATCCAGCTGTCCGGCTACACCGAGTTCGAGAAGATGAACATCGCGGTGAAGTATCTCGTGCCGCGCCAGACGAAGGAGAACGGCCTCGAGGACGTGCCGTTCACGCTCAGCGAGAACGCGATCCGCACGGTCATCCACCACTACACGCGTGAGGCGGGTGTCCGCTCGCTCGATCGCGAGATCGCCTCCATCTGCCGCAAGGTCGCGCGCCACGTCGTGAACGAGGGCAAGGAGAAGTCGATCGACGTCGTCGCGAAGAGCGTTCCGCACTACCTCGGTGTCCCGAAGTACCGCCTCAACAAGAAGGAGGAGCGCGACGAGATCGGCCTCACGAACGGCCTCTCCGTCACGAACTCCGGCGGCGGCGAGCTCCTCGCGTGCGAAGTTGCGGTCGTTTCCGGCAAGGGGAAGCTCGTGATCACGGGCCTCCTCGAGAAGGGCATGGAGGAGAGCGCGCAGGCGGCGATGAGCTACGTACGCTCGCGTGCAGCCGCGCTCGGCCTCGACCCCGAGTTCTATCAAAAGCTCGACGTGCACGTTCACTTCCCCGAGTTCATCCGCAAGGACGGACCTTCGGCGGGCGTGACGATGGCGACCTCGCTCGCGAGCGCGCTCATCAAGGTGCCGGTGAAGCGCGATCTCGCCATGACCGGCGAGCTCACGCTGCGCGGCCGCGTGCTCGCGATCGGCGGCCTCAAGGAGAAGCTCCTCGCGGCGCACCGCGCGGGCATCACCACGGTCGTCATCCCGCGGGAGAACCGGAAGGACCTCCGCGAGGTTCCGCGCCGCGTCCTCAAGGCGACGCGCATCGTCCTCGTCGAGCACGCGGACGAAGTGCTTCGCGAGGCGCTCTGCCTCTCGGACGCGAACGCGCTCTTCGGACCGCCGCGCGAGTCCTGGGAGTACGTCGACGGCGAGCTCGTCGTGAAGCACGGTGGCAAGCCGGCCGCGGCCGCGGAGACGGACGGCAGCGCGGTGGTCATGCCGCCCGCGAGCTCCGAGCCGACGCCGACGCCGGTCGTCCCGGTCCCGTCCGGCAACGCCTGATCGGCGCTGTCGTTACACGTCACTAGAGCCGACCGGCACGTCATCAGCGTGCCGGTCGCTGACTTTTGTGACCATCGCCTCAGCCGCGCACTTCGTTCGACGTCGAGGTATCGAGGTCATCGGCTGCACCATGAATGACGGACCGGGCGCTCGTCCGAGGCTTGTTTCCTAGTTCACTCAACTGGGAAACAAGGCAGGCAGGTGGCGACGAAGCCGGGCGTGAACGAGCGCAGCGGGTCCTTACTCGAGAGCCGGCCGCTCCGGCGATCACGTATGGCGATCCGGCGTCGGCGCGATGACGTTGGGGCGGCGCGTCCGCGACTGGAGCTCGCGCGGGATGCCTTGCTGGAGCGTGGTGAACAGGGCGTCGGCGACCGAGCGCCGGAGATGCTGCCGCGCGACGAGGAAGCTGATCTCCCGTAGGGGTTCGGGGTCGCTGAAACGGCGGACCTGAGAAGCGCGCCGCCCGGGCGTCAGCAGGAGCGCGACGAGCTCGGGCACGATCGTGACGCCGAGACCTGCGTCGACCAGGTGCATCAACGTGTCGAACGAGCCGCCGTCGAAGAGGACCTTCGGGCCGTCGGCGTCGACGCTTCTCCGATCGATGCCGCAGAGATGGAGAGCCTGC
Organism: Pseudomonadota bacterium; assembly: GCA_023402175.1. Classification (GTDB taxonomy): domain Bacteria; phylum Myxococcota_A; class Polyangia; order Polyangiales; family Polyangiaceae; genus Labilithrix. The sequence continues at coordinate 12,552 of JAEXCN010000158.1, forward strand.
GCTCGGAAGCAGTGTCCTTCGCTGAGCAGCCAAACGTGCTCGTCGACGAGGGCGGTCTGCCGAACGCGCTCCTTCTTGGTGAGCGGATGGAGCGGTGGAAGATAGGCGAGAAAGGCTTCGTGACAGACGAGCCGCTCGTGGATCCCGGGGATGTCGAGCGGCGTGATCGCGATGCCGCCGTCGATGGAACCGTCGCGCAAGCGTCGCACGAGCACGTCCGTCTTCTCTTCCACGATCTCGAGGTCGACCTTCGGGTACATCCGGGCGAACGACGGCAAGAGGCGAGGGAGCACCGTCGATGCGAGCGTCGGCAGTACGCCCAGGCGATACGCACCCGCGACCTCCTCTCGGCCGTCTGCGATCTCGGCGAAGTGCTCGATTTGATCGAGCACGCTGCGCGCGTGCGCAACGGCGAGGGCCCCGCGCTCCGTCGTGAACACCGGTTGCCGCGACCGATCGAAGATGTGGAAGGCGAGCATCTCCTCGACCTTCTTGATCTGCGCGCTCAGAGCTGGCTGCGACACGTGGCACGCGCGTGCGGCATCGCGGAAGCTCCGATGGCGATCGACCGCGACGATATAGCGCAGTTGTTGGATCGTCAGTGCCGATAAGTCCATCTTATCGGCCCATATACAACAATGCGTTGTCTTCCGGGTCCGCAGCGCCGATCTTCGACTGCGTCGTACGGCACGTTTCGAAACGCTGTTCTCGAAGCCACGGAGGTCGGTCGTGTTCAAGGACAAGAGCTCGAGCGGCGGAGCGCATCGCCGCCTGCGGCACCTCATCACCGCGACCCTGCTCGGCGCGCCGCTCGTCTACTCGCTCGCCGTGAACGGCGCGCCTCCGGTCGCCGCGCCGACGGCCGCAGGTACCGGCAAGCCCGCGGGCGCGGATGCAGCGAGCCCTGTAGCAACGCCGTCGCCAGCATCGCCTTCGGCCGCGCCCGGGGAGAAGCCCGTGACCGGCGGCGGGGACGCTCCGCACGGCGCCATGGCGATGGCGAAGCAGCAGGCCGCGATCGACAGGGCCACGACGCCTCTCCCCCCGAACGGCGGCGCACCCGCAGGGATCGATCCCGCGTACTGGAAAGCGATCGTGCCCGCCGACAACGCGCAGAACGACGCGCGCGTCGCGCTCGGCCGGAAGCTCTACTTCGATCCGAGGCTCTCGAAGGACGGCACGGTCGCGTGCGCGACGTGCCACGACGTGAGCCGTGGCTTCACCGATCGGCGCGGGACATCCGAGGGCATCGGCGACAAGCTCGGGCAGCGCAACGCCCCGACGACGATGAACGCGTTCCTCTTCTCGTCGCAGTTCTGGGACGGGCGCGCGGCAACGCTCGAGGAGCAGGCGAAGCTGCCGATCACCAACCCGATCGAAATGGGCATGCCGGACGACAAGGCCGTGATGGCCCCGATCGGCAAGGACCCCGAGTACGCGAGGATGTTCCAGGCGGCGTACGGACGCGCGCCGACGTTCGACGACGTCGGCCGCGCCATCGCGGCGTTCGAGCGGACGCTCGTCTTCCTCGACGCGCCGTTCGACCGCTTTCTCGCGGGCGACCTGAAGGCGGTCGACGACGACGCGAAGGCCGGGTGGGTCCTCTACAACGGCAAGGCACGGTGCGTGAGCTGTCACCAGATCTCGAGCTCGTCGCCGATCGGGACCGACAACCGCTTCCACAACATCGGCGTGTCGGCTCGTCACAAGGACTTCGAGGGACTCGCGAAGAAGGCGCTCGAGGCGCTGTCGAAGGACAACTCGAAAGAAGCGCAGGATCGGTTCGCGCTCCAGACCGATCTCGGCGAGCTCGGACGCTTCGTCGTGACGAAGAATCGTTCCGACATCGGCGCGTTCAAGTCGATGCAGGTTCGCAACGTCGGCATCACCGCGCCGTACATGCACGACGGCTCGATCGCGACGCTCTGGGACGTGATCGACCACTACAACAAGGGCGGGGAGCCGAACCCGTTCCTCGATGGAGGCATCGAGCCGCTCGCGCTGAGCGAGACCGAGATCAACCAGCTCGTGGCGTTCTTGTTCTCGCTCACGGATGTCCGCTTCGCCGAGGACAACAAGGCTGAATTCGAACGCCAGAAGAAGCTCGCGGTCACGCGCCGACCTCTCCGCGACGAGGCCGCGGCGAACCGCAAGCTGCTCCCCTTCGAGCGCCGGCTCTCCGGCCAGAACGCGCAGAACGGACAGAACGGACAGAAGGTGACGCCATGAGTGATCGTCCGAAGAAGATGCCGGGTGTGAAGAGCATCGAGACGAAGCACATGGAAGAGCGCGACCGACTCTTTCGCGGGCTTCACAACCTCGATCGCCGCTCGTTCCTCAAGGTGAGCGCCGCCGCGCTCGGCGCGGTCGCGGGCGCAGGGATCTTCTCGCCGCACTCGTTCCAGCCGGTGAGCGTCGCTCACGCGCAGCCGGCGACCGGAAAGGTGCAGCAGTTCCGGTTCGCGTACATCTCCGATTCACACCTGTACGAGCGTTCGCTCAACGATCGCTTCGTCAACGCGCTCATGCGCGCCGTCGACGACGTCAACGCGATGGACCCACAACCGGACTTCGTCTTCTACGGCGGGGACCTCGCTCAGCTCGGTCAGCCGAAGGAGCTCGAGCTCGGAGCGCAGATCCTCAAGAACCTGAAGGCCCCGCTCAAGATCATGGTCGGCGAGCACGATTGGTACCTCGACATGGGCGAGAAGTGGCGCGAGCTGTTCGGGCCGCCGACGTACTCGTTCGACCACAAGGGCGTGCACTGCGTCGTCCTCAATAGCGTCGTCGAGAAGGACTTCTGGACCGCGCGAAAGCTCACGCCGATGGAGCGAATGAAGACCGTCGCCGGCCTCGACAACGGCGTGCAGAGCCCATTTTCGGTCGGCGCCGAGCAGCGGAAGTGGCTCGAGAACGATCTCAAGAGCAAGTCGGCGGACACGCCGCTCATCGTGTTTTCGCACTCGCCGCTCTACAAGCTGTACAAGAACTGGAACTTCTGGACCGACGACGCCGACGAAGTGCAGGCGCTCCTGAGGCGGTTCAGCAACGTCGTCGTCTTCCACGGCCACACGCACCAGCTGCTGACGAACCGAATCGGCAACATCCAGTTCCACGGCTTTCTCTCGACCGCGTGGCCGTGGCCCTACGCGCCGACGGGGCTCCCCGAGCTCACGGTGCAGATGAGCCGTCCGGATCCGTTCAATCCGAATGACGGGTGCGGCGACGGTTCGGTGCTCGTCCACCCCGACGGGCTCGTCGACAAGGTCTACAACCTCTGGAACCGGAACCCGGTGACCGTCTCGCGGACGTACATGCAGTCGCGCGGGGCGAAGGACAAGCCGTCGGTGCCGGTCCGGAAGAGCTACTGAGGTCGATCATGATCAGACAAGACGTGATGGGAAAGTCCGCGCTCGTCCTCGCCATCGCAGCGGCATGCGTCGCGTCCGCGTGTGGGGGCGGGCAGGGGGCCGAGCGTCCCGCCGTGAACGCGCAGAAAGAGGGACCGACCAGCGCCGGGCCGAACGCGTCGAACGCACCACAGACCGTGCCGACGGCGTCGCTCACACCGAACAACGTCGAGGTGCTCCTCTGTGACGGGAAGACGAAGGTGAACGTCCCCGCCAGCACGCCGGGCACGGCCATCGCCGGTCAGCTGATGGCCGAGTGGCTGCGGAAGAACCCCGGATCGACGTGGGAGGCCGAGGAGCGCGAGCGCCACACGCTCCAGCCCGCGGCCGACAACAGCGCGCTCATCGGTCAGGTCGAGGGCCAGACGTACGGCCGGATCACCGCGCAGGACGTCGCGCTCTGGAAGACCGAGGCCGAGCGCGTCGCGACGGCCGGCTCGCGTGTGTTCCACAACGCCGACGAGCTCGGCAGCACGGTCGGCGTCTCGTGTGACATGTGTCACCCACACGCCGCCAACACGCATCCCGAGACCTACCCGAAGTTCCAGCCGCAGCTCGGACGCGTCGCGCTCCTTCGCGACATGGTCAACTGGTGCATCGAGCATCCGGTTCGCGGCAAGGCGCTGGCCTCCGACGATCCGAGAATGCGCGCCCTCGAGTCCTACATCCTTGCCCAGCGCAAGGGGAAGGCACTGGAGTACGGCAAACACTGAAAGACCGCGGACGTCCCTCCCCGATCACGTCACGCGTGCTCCTCGATCGCGAACGGTGGGGGTTGGCGGCCGTCGATGTCGGTGAAGGCGTATTCGCGCGCGAGGTCGGCGACGAGGAGGACCTTGCCGGTCTTCGTCAGTACGTCCCGGTCGGCGGCGAGCGCGACGACGGCGCGGCCGAGGTAGCGTGGAGACTCGGTCCGCGAGAGGCTCGGGTTGTCGCGCCAGTGCGCTTCATCGGCTCGCATGTGCGCGAGCACCAGCTCGGTCCGCATCCAGCCCGGTGACAGCGCGACGGATGCCACTCCGTGCGGACGCAGCTCTTCGGCCATGCCTTCCGCCAGGCGGTTCATGGCTGCCTTCGCGAGATCGTAGAAGAGGCTGCCCTTCAAGTACCGGCCTCGATCCCAGAAGGTGGTCGTCACGATGAGGCCCGTGTTCTGGCGGACCATCATCGGGGCTGCGAAGCGCGACGCCAGCACGTGGTTGCGGACGCCTCGGTCGAACATGCTGTCCCAGCTCTCGAGGGGTTGTTCCCAGAACGGCGCGGTTGACGACGGGTTGAACGTCTCGTGTCCGCCCCAGGCGTTGTTGACGAGGAGGTCGAGCCGTCCCTGTTCGCGTTCCACGCGCGCGAACAGAGCACGGACCTCGTCTTCGCGCGTGTGGTCGCACCGGACCGCGATGCCGTTCCCGCCGGCGCGGGACACTTCGTCTGCGGTCTCGTCGATGTTGCCGGGCATCGTCGCGAGCCCGACCTCGCGCAGGAACGAGCCGTACGTTCCGACCTCGGAGTTGCGCGTCGTCCGACCCGTCACGTAGACCGTCGCACCCGCCGCGCCGAGCTCGACAGCAATGCCTCGTCCACCGCCGCGGCTCGCGCCCGTGACGACGGCGACCGTTCCTCCAAGCTTCTTCGCACCCATGACGAATCCTCCTGACGAGCGACATCTACCGAGCGCCGCCGGAACCGTCTTGGAGAAACCCGAACTCTGCGAGCTTCCCCGGCGCGACGCCGGCGAGCGCGCGGAACTCGTTCACGAGGTGCGCCTGATCATAGAAGCCACATGCCTGAGCGACCTCGGCCCACGAGCGTGTCGGCGCCTCGTGCACGAAGTCGATCGTGGCACGGAACCGGGTCACGCGGCTCAGTGCCTTCGGCGAGAGGCCTACTTCGCGCCGGAACAACTGCTCGAGGCGTCGCTCCCCGATGCCGAGCGCGTCGGCGAGGTCGCGAACAGGCATCGTCCCGCGCGAGCGGATGATCCGGCGGACCGACTCCGCCGCGCGCCGGTCAGAAGCCTCGTTCGAAGCGAGCCGCTCGCGAAGGGCCTCGACGATGATCGCGGCGCGCGCGTGCACGGGTGCGGCGCCCACCCGCTCGAGAACATCGTTCGCCACCGGGCCCCAGAGATCCGTCAGCGGGACGACGTGCCCGTTCAGCGCGCTCGCCGGGACGCCGAGGATCGCCGCGACGCCACCCGGACGGAGCTGCAGCCCGACCTGCTCGAGCTTTCCGGCGAGCTGCACGGGCGTCGGGGCGGAGGTCGCGCCCATCGCGAGGGCGCGGACGTTGTCTCCGAGCTCGAAGAAGAGATGCACCGCGCCGTCCGGGAGCACGTGCTCGACGATCGGCGCCGGGAAGTCGTCGCGCCCGATCCGGATCCGCTGCACGTACCGGCTCAGTGGTCCCTCGGGCGTGAGCTCGGCAGTGACGCAGTCCGGCTCACCGCTCGCCGGCCAGAGTACGGAGCGGGACTCGGTCCGGAGGAACAGGCGCATCGGCTCGCTCCACGCCAGACTAGCCGATCGGAGGGCGAGGGGAGTCGGTCACGCCCAACGCGTGTCACGCATGAAGAGCTCGCCGTCGAGCGTCCGCGCGAAGGTCGGTTCACCGTCCTCGTCGAGGTGGCGAGCGACGGCATCGATCACCGGAGGCGCGCGGAGGATGGCGCGGTGGCCGAGGCCGGTCACCGTGACGAGCTCGCCGCGAGGCGCAACTTCGGCGAGCTGCCTCCCGTTCTCGAACGCGACGACCGGGTCGTCTTGGTCGTGAACGACGAGGATGGGCGTGTGAAGGCGTTGGGCGTCCATCCGCACGTCGAGCTCGTCGAAGCGGAGCTCGTAGCGAGCCTCGAGGCGCGCGATCATCGCCTGTTTCACGGACGCCTCCAGCTCGAGCATTCGCGCGAACGCTGTCGCGAACTGGGCCGGCGCCGTCGGCGGAGCGACGAGCGCGAGCCGCTCCACATGGAACCCGAAGCGCGTCGCGAGCAGCGTTGCAGCTCCACCGACGGAATGTCCGACGACCCCGTGGATCGGCCCGAGCGCCTTGCCTACCGAGCAAAGCGCGCGCGCATGCTCCACGAGGGACGCGCGGGCGAAGGGCGAATCGCCGTGACCCGGCGCATCGAACGCGACCACGCGGAAGCCACGCGCGACGAGCTCCGGGACGAACGCTGCGAGCTGCGAGCCTCGGCCTTCCCAGCCGTGGACGAGCACGACGGTCTTCACGGGATCGAGGCTCGTCGTCGCGTCGGGCGACCACGTCCAAGTCGGAAGCCACCTTCCCTCGTGGGGAATACGGTCGAGCTTCGCTGACGCCAGCGCCTCCACTTCCCAGAACGGTCGTTCGTGTCGCCGGGCGGTGAGGAAGAGACGCTCCGCCCAGCGAGCTGCGAGCTCCGGTGCGTGCGGCGAGAGTACGCGTAGCCCCATCCGAGCAGCTCGAAGGGACACGGGTTGAGCACGAACGGTCGTTCTTTTATTGGGGTGCATTTCGGACGTCATCGGGATCTCCTCCTCGGCGTGTCGATGCTCGAGGTCAGCGACGGGTTGCGCGGGCGTCCGCGAGGACGCGGTCGAAAGCGGTGCGTGAACGCTTCTCGGCATCGGCCGGGTCCACGATCCGGCGAAGGAAGTGATAGCCGTACGCGATCGAGTAGAGCTCGTGAGCGAGCTGCACGCAGTCGAGGTCCTTCCTGAAATGCTTCTCCTCGACCGCGATGCGTGCCGCTTGGGCGAGCGTGTCGAGCCAGTCCCGCTGGGACGCGACCAGCCGGTCCCGGGCCGGGCCAGGTCGGTCATCGAGCTCGACACCCGCCATCACGAAAATACAGCCTCCCGGAAGGAACTCGGCGCGAGACCACTCGAGCCAGTTCTCGATGAGCGCTCGCACGCGCGGCTCACCGCGAGGCTGCTTCAACGCCGGCGAGACGACGAGCGCGACGAAGCGCTCGACCGCCTCCTCGAGGACTGCGACCTGGAGGTTTTCCTTCGAAGCGAAGTGCGCGAAGAGACCGCTCTTCGACATACCGACATGCTCGGCGAGCTTGCCGATCGTGAGGCCCTCGAGCCCGAGTGTGCTCGCCAGCGTGATCGCCGATCCGAGCACGGCGCTCCTCGTCTCGTCGCCCTTGGTCACGCGATCAGAATAGAACGTTCGTTCGATTCGTCAATGTTCGCCCTGAATTTTCGGGCGTTCAGAAAAATCGCACGATCGAAAAGTCGAACGTGTTGACGAGGATGGAGCGTCTGGCCTATCTACGCAGACCTCTCCGATGGGCGGGTAGCTCAGCGGTAGAGCGCTGGCCTTACAAGCCGGATGTCGCAGGTTCAAGCCCTGTCCCGCCCACCCCCGAAAGCGGGAAGCCTGCTAAGTAGTACCCAGCATCAAGCATCAGTCACGAAACAGTTGGGGCGGTAGTTAAGTCGGTTATAACGCCGGCCTGTCACGCCGGAGGCCGCGGGTTCGAGTCCCGTCCGCCCCGCAACGAAGCAGTAGGAGCGCCGAGGGAGTGACACCCTCGGCGTTTTCCATTTCAGCGAAGGCACCTGTTCGTGGCGAGACTCGACCTCGCGACGGCGCAGGTCATCTCGCAGCAACGAAGCATCAGACACGGAACAGTTGGGGCGGTAGTTAAGTCGGTTATAACGCCGGCCTGTCACGCCGGAGGCCGCGGGTTCGAGTCCCGTCCGCCCCGCTAGAAATAGCACAAGCAGCAACATGGGCCGCGAGGTCCAAGACGAGGTCGGAGCGGTGACAGCTCCGGCCTCTTCGTCTTTTGTCGACTCGATCGGCGCACGACGGCTGCGCTTCCGAGGATGCGCGCCGCGCGGTGATCCGAAAGCTCGCGACGAGACCGACCTGCGTGGTTCTCTGCCCCGGAGGGAGAGCTGCCGATGGAACGGACACCCGACATCGAGTACGTGCCGACGCCGCAGAAGGTCGTCGACAAGATGCTCGCGGTGGCGAAGGTCGGGAAGGGCGACGTCCTCTACGACCTCGGGTGCGGAGACGGTCGTATCGTCGTCACCGCGGCGAAGGAGCTCGGCATCGAGGGCTTCGGCTTCGACGTCGACCCGAGGCGGATCAGGGAGTCGCGCCAAAACGCGAAGAAGGCCGGCGTCGAGCACCTCGCCACGTTCGAGCAGAAGGACATCTTCACCGTCGATCTCTCGCGGGCGACGGTCGTGACGCTCTACCTGCTGCCGGAGCTGAACGTGAAGCTCATCCCCCAGCTCGAGAAGCTGAAGCCCGGGGCGCGGATCGTCTCGCACGACTTCGACATCGAAGGCGTCCAGTGGGAGAAGTGCTGGACGGTCGTCGCGAAGGCCCACCGCTCGCCGTACGATCGCGAGCACTACGTCTACCTGTGGAAGACGCCGCTCGAGAAGCTGACGCGCTAGACGCCATGCGCGGGCGCCTCTCGGCGGTCCTTGTAGGCAGTCCCATGCAGCATGCGAGGGACGCCGCATCCTCAGGGGCGCGTGCTCACGGCACGAACGTCGGGCGGTCGTGGATGTCGAGCGACCCGAGCGAGAGGCGAGCGACGGACGGTCGTGACCAGCGTGCCTCCTCGGCGGGCTCCAGATCGCGGACCGACTCGTACGGGGCATCGCTGCCCATGCCGGTGTCGTCGGAGTCGAAGCGGGCGTCGCGGGGATCGTGATCACGCATGGTGCCGTCGCCTCGAGCAATCGCGGGGCCAGCACCGCGTAAGGCGCAAGTCCGCGACATCGAGCGATGTCGCCGAGCGCGAGCGGAAAGATGCAGTCTCTCCGTGAGGGCTCGAGATCTCAGTCCGCGCCTGCGTGAGGTGCATCGACCTCCAGCGGTGCCCCTCACGGGACGGGCACGTCGAAGTGCACCGCCCAGTTGTGCAGGTCGTAGCCCGACTGCGAAGGTGTGGCGTCGGAGTCCCGGAGGTTGCCGCGCGCGCCGTCCGGGGTCCCGATGCACGTGAACGGCACCTGGTTCTGCGCGTACATGAGGTGCTTGCCCTCGCCGGTCGGGGCCGAGGCGAGCGTGATCTGCACCGTGTCCGGGCCGGTCACGGCGACGTTGCTGATCGCGGGCGCCGCGCCGCTTCCGTCGGCATACGTGAAGCCGTAGCTCGCGATTTCGGCGACGCGCTCGGTGTCGATCACGATCGGCGGGACAGGGACGTGGAACTTGACCGTGATCACGGCGCCATCACGCGTCACCGCCTTCGGGCGGAGCGGCTCCCAGTGTTTGCCCTCGAAGACGACGCGCGCGTAGACCTTCGCGAAGTACTCGCCGAGACGCCGCTCGCCGTGGTTCGTGAAGTGGCGGCAGTCGTTCTTGTCGGTCCCCAGCTGGTAGCTCGGTCCGATCAGGATGACCTTCCCGGGCGCGCGGATATGCGCATCGAGCTGGAACTGGGCGACCTTGCTGTACTGCGTGTCGTTCCAGCCGCTGATCTGCGAGATGAACAGCGGCACGGGCTGCGTCTGACCCGTGATCGCCTTCACGCTCGACTCGTAGTCCTCCTGCCACTCGATCATCGCGTCCGCGTAGCTCGTGATCTTGTTGGGCGTCCCGTCGCTCCCCGCGATCGGGAACTCCTGGCTGCCCTCGGTGTACGAGTAGTGATCGCTCTCGCCGTGGATCGACGCGACCGCGCGGACGACGTACGACTTGTTCGCGGCGGCGGCGATCTTCTTCGCCTCCGTCACCTCCATCATCCCCTGGTCGAACGGCGCAAGGTACCCCGCCTTGTAGTTGCAGCCTCCCTTGCGCAGGCACCAGTACGTGTTCCCGCTGCGGCCATGGAGGCTCACGAGGACATCGTGTCCGTCCGGCAGTCCTGCGATGACACCGCGATAGTGCCCCTTCGCGAGGTGCGTGACCTCGTTCGCGAGACCGGCGCCCGCCGTCTCGACGCCATAGCCGAAGAACCTGTCGCCCTCGACGAGCGGGACGAACGACGACGGAGGATCGAACGCGCGGCAGCCCGCCCCGTCGCACCCCGTCATCGGCATCACGCCCGTGTTGAACATCAGATTCGAGAAGGGCTGCGTCGTGGAGAGCACCGGAATGCCGCTGTTCGCGACGGAGTTCGACTGACCCGTGATGAGCACGTGGTTGATCGCGAAGTCGACGTACGGAACGCCCGGGGTGTTCGGATCGTCAGGGTCGCCGCCGTCCGCCCCGCTCCCGCCGTTGCCTCCAGGCGCCCCAGGACTACCCCCGTTCGCTCCGGAGCCGTTTCCTCCGTTCGAGGTCGCTCCCGCGTTCTGGTTCGTATCGGTTTGCCTGCCGTCTGCGCTCTCTCTCCCGCACGCGGCCGCCGTGCCGAGCGCGAGGATCGCGAAGGTGAGGAGGGACGTGCGGAGACAGCCGGGAAGGATCTGATGAGAGCGCATGGTTTATGTTCGAGGCAATGGACGTCTCGTTCGACCTTCGGCATCGATGACGGGCGCGGACCGGCCGCGCGCGTCACCGAACGCCGATGTCGAAGTGGACGGCCCAGTTGGAGAGGTCGTAGCCGTAGTTCGAAGGCGTCGCGTCGGAGTCGCGGAGGTTGCCGCGCGCGATCGTCCCGGAGCCGCCGCACCCGCGGAACGTGTACGCGTAACGAAGTCGCTTGTCGTTGCCCGTCGGCGCGGACGCCAACGTCACCTGCACGGTATCTGGGGCCGTGATCTCGACCTTCGTGATCGCCGGCGGAGCGTTGCTCGCGTCGTACCACTCGAAGCCGTAGTTCCCGGGATCGCTCACGTGCGTCGTGTCGAAGACGAGCGGCGGCGAGGGGACGTGGAATTTCGCCGTGACGACGTTGCCCGCGAGCGTGACCTCGACGGGCCGAAGCGGCTCCCACTTCCTTCCGTCGATGACGACGCGCGCGTAAGCCTTGCCGAAGTATTCGCCGAGGTGTCGCTCGGAGTGATTCGTGAAGTGAAGACAGTCGCTCGAGTAGTCGAGCGCATACGTCGGACCGACGACCACGACCTTGCCCTCCGAGCGGACGTGGGCGTCGAGCTGCATGTACGCGATCTTCGTCGTCGGGACGTTGTTCCAGTGCGAGTACTGGCTGACGAAGAGCGGCACCGGCGCCGTCTGACCGGTGATCTCCTTGACGCTCGCTTCGTAGTCGCGCTGCCACTCGAGCAGCGCGTCCGCGTAGTCGTTGACGGTGCCGACGCCGTCCGTCGCGGTGAGCGGGAAGGCGGAGTCGCCGCTCGCATAAGCATAGTGATCGTTCTCGCCGTGGATCGCGGTGACGGCGCGCACTGCGTAGGACTTGCCGGCGGCGGATGCGATGGCCTTCGCGTCCGTCACCTGCATCATCGCCTCGGCGAAAGGCTGGATGTACGGCTTGTCCGGCCACCACGGACAGCTGCCCTTGCGGAGGCACCAGTACGAGTTGCCGCTCCGGCCGTGGAGGCTCACGAGGAGGGCGTGGTTTTTCGCGACCCCGAGCTTCGCCGCCTCGTTCGCGAGGCCGGACGACATGGTCTCGACCGGGTACCAGAAGGAATCACCCTCGACGAGGGGAAGGAAGCGCGAAGGCTTCTGATAGGTCGTGCATCCGTTTCCGTCACAGTTCGCCGCCGTCATCACGCCGACGTCGAACATCAAGTTGGAATAAGGCTGCGTCGTCGTGAGGGCCGGGACGCCGTCGTTCGCGACGGAGTTCGACTGCCCCGTCGAGAGCACGTGATTGACGTCGAAGTGAACATAAGGAAGCGGCGGTGTCTCGGCGTCGGCCGAATCGCCGGGCCCGCCGTCGTTCGTCGCTCCGGACCCGCCGTCGCTGCCCGGAGCGACGCCCGCTCGACGAGAGTCCGTCGGGTCGGCGCCCGATGCCGGCCCCGCAGTGCCGTCC
>JAEXCN010000170.1 GCA_023402175.1 Pseudomonadota bacterium
CTTCCGAGATCGTCGCATTTGAGGTGCGTCGAGCGGGCCTGGCAGGTGGCGGCGACGCAGCCGTAGTGTGAATGCGGGGGCGGTGCGGAGGCGTCCTCGGGATGAGGATCGCAGTCGTTGTCGCATACGCCGCAATTCCTGTCGTCGTTCGAGAGGTCGACGCAAGCGCCCGTAGACGCACAGTAGGTCAGACCTCCGCTGCAGCCGCATTGCGACTGACCGGTATTTGTCACGATGCAAGGGACCCCGGGCGCGCATTTGTTCCCGCACCCGCCGCAATGATCGGGATTGCCCGCGACGTTGACCTCGCACCCGTCGTCGATGAGGCCGTTGCAGTCTTGCCAGTCCGTCCTGCACTCAGCGATGCACTTTCCATCGGCGCATCGAGGCAAGAGATGGCGAACGTCGGCTCCGATCCCACCCCCGGGCGCGTAAACGAGCGACGGACACTTGTTGCCGCAAGCGCCGCAGTTGTCGACGTCGTTCGACAGATCGATCCGGCACCGGTCGGCGCTGAAGTCGCAAGTGGCGTAGGGCGCGGGGCAGTCCGTGGCGATGCACATCTGCACGGCCGGGGTTCCCGAAGCATCCTCCGTCGTCGCATCGGGGGTGGTCGCGAAGCCCGTCGACGCATCCGCGCCGGTCCCGGCGTCGTATTCTCCGACGTGCATGGTCTCGACGCACGACCACGTGGAGGCCATGACCAGCGTGAGCAGGAGTGCTCCGCCGAACGGTCGACTCAGAGATGTTTTAGCCACGATGTGTTGGTGCGAAAAAGGGAGGGAGTCGTCAAAAGAACTTCAGCCGGACGTCATTCGTCCCCGGCGGTGAAGTCGCCCTCTTGCGCGACGCACGAGTCACGCAAGGACGCGAGGTGGGACGAGCGCGGATGCGCGTCCGCCAACGCTCGCGCGACGCGCTTCGCCTCCGCTGGGCGGTCCTCGGCGCAAAGCAAGCGGACCCTCAAGGTCAACCGCTCTTCACCGAGGAGACCGCCAGCGAAGCGGCGTTCGTGCTCGTCGAGGCTCTTCGCGGTCGTCCGGAGATCGCCGCGCTTCAACGCGGCTTGAGCTGCAGCGAGGATCCGGGTCTCCGCCTCGAGCGAGTCGGTGTCGCTGCGGGCGCTGACGGGACGCGATGCCCGCTTCTGCGTCGCCGCGGGGACGCCCTCGGGGCTCGCGACGGAGGGCGCGGCGGCGCGCGCGACCACCTGCGAAGACTCGGGCGCGGAGCCGGCCGGCTCGGGCGACGGGTGGCGGGCAAGAGGCGCGACGGGAGCGAGCTCCGGGGGATCGACGTGGCCTGGATCGGGCACTTCGGCGGGCGCGCTCGGGGGTTGCTCCGTCGGCAGGGGCGCCGCGCTGCGTCCGCCGACGAGCATCGTCGTCGAGAGACCCGCTAGGGCGAGCGTCGCGACGAGGATGGCCGAGCGTCGATGGGTGGACCACGTGCGGCCGAGGTGCCCGACCCAGGACGCCTCGGCCGCCGAGCCGCCGAGCGTCGGGGACGACGAACCCGTGGTCTGACCGCGGATCTTGCTGCGAAGCCTCTCCGCGACCGCCGCTTCCGGGCCGAACGCGTCGCGTCCTTCTTCGATGATTCTGCGCGCCTCGTCCGTGAGCATGCTCATCGTGGCCCTCGATCGCGCCTCGCGACGAGGCGATTGAACTCCGCACGCGCAAGCCGCAAGCGCGAGTAGACGGTATTCACCTTGATCCCCAGGAGCTCGGCGACCTCTTGAGCCGTCATCTGCTCGATCTCCATCAGCACGAACGGGACGCGTTTCTCCTCGTCCAGCTGGTCCACGAGCTGCTCGAGCCGGCTCCCCGCCTCGCGGCGCGCGGCGAGCTCGAACGGGGTGGGCCCGTGGTCTCGAAGCCCCTCTCCGACGTCGTCGAGGGACTCCGTCGATCGCTTCGGGGCTCGATGGTCCCGCGCCACGCGCATGGCGATCCCGAACAGCCAGGTCGTGATCGGCGACCGTCCTTCGAACGTGTGGAGCCGGCGATGGACGACGACGAAGACGTCCTGGGCTGCGTCCTCCAGGGCCGTGCTCGGGACGCCGTACGCACGCAAGACCCGCCACACGAAGCGGAGGTGCCGCTCGTAGATCGTGTCGAACGAGATCGCCGGCTCTTGCAGATGAGCTTCACGCTCGCCGTTCACCGCGAGCGCCGGGCTGCTGCCGGCGGGCGCCAGGAACCGGAGGGGCGAGGTGAGCTCCTTCACGGATCGGGTGAGTGCAGCGAGGCGCGACCGTCGTCAAAAAATGTTTTCTTCATCACGACCGGCGCCGCGCTCGGTCACGGAGCGGCCGCACGCAAGGCGGCTAAAAGAGGACGGTTTCGAAGCCGACCGACACACGTCCGAAGACGGCAGCCGGCGAATAGACCTTACCGACGCCTTCGATGACCGCCTCCGGCACGAGGATCGGCACACCGACCTCGACGCTCGCAATCAAACGGAAGCGTGAGGCGATCGCGTGCCGCCCGGTGATCCCGGCCAGAGCCGAAAACCATGTCCCCGCAGACGTGCTCGGGCGACGGACGCCGACCCCCACGGCGTAGAGCCCACCGGTCTGCAGCCCTGCGCAGCCGTCGAGCTCGAGCGGACTGGCCACCATGCTCCAGCAGCCTTGGACGTCGGCGGTACGCAGGTACGTCCGGACGCCGACCTCACGCTGCCCGTCGACCGCCGCGAATCTCGGCGCGAAGAGCGTCGCCCCGACTTGCGCGCGCCAGCGATCGTAGACGAGCGCGCCGGAGAAGCCGACTCCGGCGGCCGGACCCGAGAGCGATCCGGCGTCACCCAGCAAGCGCGTTCCGAGCAGCACGTGAGGTACGGACCGTGCGACGCGCGGCGCGGCGCTCGAGGGCGAGAGCGGTGTGGATGGACGTGAAGGACCGGTGCCGCGTCGAGCCGGCACGCCTTCGGCCGGCGGTTCGGGCTCCATCGGGGGCTCCGTCGGAGGCTTTGTCAGGGGCTCCGCCGCAGGCTCGGTCAGGGGCTCCGTCGCGCCGTCCTCACGACGCTCGCGCGACCGGAGATCGAGCGAGACGATGAGCGCCGTAGCATTGGCGAGCTTGCTGCACTCGTCGCTCTCGAAGATGCGTGGCTCGGCGTCTTCCTCGCCGACCGTGAGCTCGAGACGCCAGCGCCGCGCGTCCACCCGGACGACGCGAGCGCGCACCCGACGCTCGAGCGCGAGGGCATGGTCACCGGCCAGCGCTCTCACACGAGAGACGACGGCCGCTTGAGGTGGGCATTCCGGTGGAGCAACCCACTCGAGCTGCATCGCGCGAGGCTCATCGCCTTTCTGTGACGGGCGGCATGCGGAGTGCGCGGTCACGCATGGGTGCCCAATCTACTGCCCTTCGGCCGCGCGGGCGACCGCGATCTAGCCCGCACGACCTCACGATGGAACGCTGCGAGAACATCGTGTGCTGCCGAACGGACCGAAGTTGCGTGTAGGCTCCTCGCCATGACGCGCCACTTCCTCGCTCTTCCCCCCGCTCTCCTTCTCTCGCTCGTCGCGGGATGCAGCGGAGGAGCTACCGGAAGCTCCATGGCCGACTACGACGCGTGCCTCAGCGAGCAGACAGCGGCGCTGAAGGCCGCTGCCCTGAGCAAGCACGCACCGAAAGGTCCGTTCTCTGCCGCGCTCCTCGTGAGCGACCCGTCGAGGGTCGAGTCGATGGTCCGCGACGAAGTGAAGACGAGCATGCGAAGCTCGCTCGAGTCTGCGCGGGCATCCTCGATCGCATTTCTCCGGTGCGAGCCTCTCCGTCCGCCGCCGGACCGCTCGCCTCCCGAAAGCTTCTCGACTGGTTCGGGCACGTCCGGTCCGGCCGTGAGTCGTGGCGGCGGCGCAAGCGAGGTGTCGGGCACGAACAACCAAGTCGCGGGCGTCGATGAAGCGGACTTCATCAAGAACGACAACAAGTACATCTACGCCGTGACCGGCTCGACCCTCCGGGTCATCGAGGCATGGCCTGCAGAGACCGCTCACGAGATCGCGAAGGTGACCGTGCCGGGCACCGCCAAGAAGGTCTTCGTCGAAGGGAACCGCGCCCTCGTCTACTCCTCGACTCCACGCCAGGTCACGAGCGGTGGCACGAACACCGGCGGCGGCGTCGACTCGACGTATTATCCGGGCGTCAGCGGCGACTGCACCTACGGCTATGACGGTTGCGTTCCCGCAGGCGACGGAACCGAGACGGAGATCTCGATCTTCGACATCTCCGATCGCGCCGCTCCGAAGCTCGCTCGTAGCATCCACTCGTCGAGCTCCCTCATCGCCGCCCGCCGGATCGGCAATACGGTCCATACCGTGCTCGGACAGCCGTCGCTCACCACCCCGATCGGCTGGGAGGCTCAGCCGAGGTTCTCGAGCGAGCCCTCGGAGGACGAGATCAACGAAGCTTACGACGTCGTCATCGCGAAGAACCTTGCCAAGCTCGATGCCGTCGACTTGGGCAACGTGCTCCCCACGTGGACGGACAGCACCGGCCAGTCGCCCAACATGGCGCTGTTCCAGTCGAGCATGCCGGACGGCACGGCGCTCACGAGCGTGCTCTCGATCGACCTCGTCTCCGATCAATCGCTCGAGGTGGCATCGGTCATCAGCCGTGCTGGTTGGGTCTACGCCTCCGCCGACGCCCTCTACATGGCCGTGCCCCACCAGCAGATCGCAGGGTGGGGTTGGTACGACGGGAGAAGCGAGAGAGAGCTCTCCACGATCCATAAGTTTTCGATCGGGACCGCGCCTTCCGCCACCGCCTACGTCGGCAGTGGAGTCGTCAAGGGACGCGTCCTGAATCAGTTCGCGATGGACGAGAAGGACGGATTCCTGCGCGTGGCGACGACGACGGGCCACCTGCCGAGCCCGGATGCGCACAACACGCTTTCCATCCTCGAGGACAGGAGCGGCCAGCTCGACGTCGTCGGTCAGGTCGACCAGATCGCGAAGTCCGAGGACATCCGCTCGGTCCGCTTCGACGGTACACGCGGGTACATCGTCACGTTCAAGAAGACCGACCCGCTCTTCGTCTTCGACCTCACCGACCCGCGCGCTCCGAGGACGATGGGCGAGCTAAAAATCCCGGGCTTCTCGACCTACATGCACATGATGGACGAGACGCATCTCCTCACGATCGGCTACGACGCTGCCGATCAAGGCGACTTCGCGTTCTTCACCGGCGTCATCCTGCAGATCTTCGACGTCTCGAATCCAATGGACCCGAAGCTCACGCACAAGGAGACGATCGGCACGCGAGGCACGAGCTCGGAGGCGCTGACGAACCACCTCGCATTCAACTACTTCGCCCCGAAGAACCTCCTCGCATTGCCGATGACGATCTGCGAAGGCGGTGACGGGAACGGCAACTACGGCAGCACGATGACGTTCAGCGGGCTCATGGTCTACGACACGACGGTCGCGAACGGATTCAGCCTCCGCGGGAGAGTTTCACACCCGAACGCGTCCCAGCCGGGCCCGCCGCAGAACAGCCACGGCTACTACGATGTGGGCTGCTCCAGCTGGTGGACCAACGCCTCGAGCGAAGTGAAGCGCAGCATCATCATGGATGACTGGATCTTCAGCGTGTCGGCGACCCGCATCAAGGTAAACAACCTCGCCGCGCTCGCGACGGACGTGAAGGAGCTCTCGATCCAGTAGCGGGCTCGAAGGCCCGCCGGTCGTGCAGCGTCGGCGCCTCCGTGCGCGACATCCCTGCGATGCGCGCGAGGCCATCCAGCATCCAACGCGGATCGACGCACACGTGCACGTGCGCGAGGTACTAGCGATTCTTCGGCGGACGCGCGGCGTCGCGACTTCCCGGGAGCGGCGGTCCCTTGCGAGCCACGAGGTAGGCGTTCCACACGGGCTCGTTCTCGGCGCGCGACACACGATGGAACGTGCCCGTTCCGTAACCGTCCGCGTTCGTGCCTTCCCAGTACGCGTCGACTCCGACGAACCCGGCGTCGAGGAGCACGTCGCGGAGCTCGGAGAGCGAGTAGTGCCGCCAGTCGTAGGTGAAACAGCGGCGCAGCGCGGTTCCGTCGCGGAACTCGAACGATATGTGACAGACGAAATGGGAGCTCACCGGGTCGTAGCGCTCTTGCTCCCAGATGTACGTCCATCCGCCGTCCACGCGTCGCCGCTCGACGCGAGCGCGCGTCGTCTCGAACCCACCGAGCGCGTCCAGGACGAAGAGCCCATCATCCGTGAGCGATCGATGCGCCGCGCGGAAGTACCGCCGTAGCACCTCACGGTCGTGGAACACTTGGTAGCTGTAGTTGTAGGCGCCGATGACCTCGACCTTCCGGCGCGTCGGCACGAGCACGTCCTGTTCGACGAGGGTGACGCGCGAGGCCGCGGCGGAGATAGCGGACAGGTTGTGCGCGCGCCCCCATTCGAGCGTCGGCCGAGAGGTGTCGAGACCGATCGCGGTGCGCTCCGGGTGGCTCTTCGCCCACCGCGCGCAGAGGAGCGCCGTCCCGCAGAAGTCCTCCCGGAGGTGGAGCGGGCGCCGCCCTGTGTGGGCCTGGAAGACCTTTTCCAGGAATCGAATCTCCTGGGCGGGCAATTGGACGCTGCGCTGGTAAAGATCGTGGGGGTCCGCGTTCCGCGCGGTGAGACGCGTCCGCGCTGCCCGGCGCGAGGGGCGACGAGAAGAGCCGTGCGTCGACGAGCGTGTCATGCACGACCTCCCTACAATGCGAAGCGCGCCGACGCGAGCACGTTCGAAGAGCATGAGCGCGCTTCCCACACCAGGGCTGGCGCGGCCGTTCGACGCGATGTGTATCGGCCATCCCCGGTGTCGTGATGCTCGACGCCGCGAGCGGGTGCCTCTGGCCGCGCGCTCGCTCAGATGGTCTACTCTCTCGGCGTGCGGAAGCTGTGGGCTGCGACGACGACCCTCGTCGGGTTGATCGCGACGCGGTCGGCAAGCGCCGATCTTCCGCTCGTTCTCGATTGGCAAGCTCCCGCGGCATGTCCGGATGCTTCGTTCGTGATCCGGCGTGTCGAAAAGATCCGGCACGGGGCGAAGCGCGATGTCGGGACGGTCATCGTGCACGCGCGAATCGAGCGTCGCTCGCCCGAGCGGTTCGAGCTCGTGCTCACGGTCCGGGCGAACGGCGCCGAGGAGACGAGGTCCGTCGCGGCTTCCTCGTGTATGGCCCTCGCCGAAGCATCCGCCGTCGTCATCGCGCTCGCGATCGATGCTTCTCGCGAAGCCGCCGCCGAGATCACGCCGCCGCCCCCGTCCGCCCCGGAGCCTGTCGAATCGAAAGAGCCCGAAGCACCGCCGGCGTCCGCCCCGCCGCTCCGGGGCGATGGCGCTTCGTCGCAGAAGCCGCTGCGGGAGATGCGGGAGACGCAGGAGCTCACGCCTGCCGCGCCGGTCTCCTCGCGCCGGTTTTCGTTTGCGCTCGGTGCATTTGTGTCTTCTGGCATCCTCCCGCTGCCGAGCGCCGGTGTCCTCGGGGCTGGCTCGCTCCGGATCGACCGCTTCCGCGCCGGGCTGGTCGGGACGGTGTCGTTCCGCCAGCGGCCCATCTTCGGGAATACGGCCGGCGCGTCCTTCGACATGATCGGCGCGGGGGCGTACGGGGCCTACCTCGTCTCGCTCGGGCCGCTCGCGATCGGACCGGCTGCGGGCCTCGAGGCGAACTTCGTCCGCGTCGAGGGGTACGGGATCAAGACCCCGCAGGCGTCGCGCGCGGTGTGGCCGACCGCGGTATTTGGCGCGCGAGCGGAGCTTCGCATCTCCCGCTATCTCGGCCTCTTCGCACTGGCGGACCTCGCCTTCTCGCTCGGCGCGCCTCGGTTCACCCTGCTCACGTCGGACGAAGGGAACGACGTCCGGCTCCACGAGCCTGCCCTGGCGGCACCTCGGCTCGGCGCCGGGCTCGAAATTGTCGTGCCGTGACGATTTCCGTGACGGCCCGCTCTCCGGGCGGGTGTAAGCGGATCGATGGCTGCGACGCGGACCGAGCTCGAACTCGGCGAGCCCGATTCCCCGTCGGGAGCTCGGGTGGCTGTGCCTCGTCTCCGGGTCGACTTCCTCGAAATCTACCGCCAGCACGCCAAATACGTGTGGAAGTCGGCTCGCCGCCTCGGCGTGAGCCCGGCCGAGCTCGACGACGTCTTCCAGGAGACGTTTCTCACCGTGCATCGTTTGCTCGACCGCTTCGAGCCGCGGGGGTCGATGCAGGGATGGCTCTTTTCTGTGCTCTTGCGCGTCGTCCAGCACCACCGCCGCGCCCACACCCGGCGCGCCGGGCGCGTGCAGCACGATGCGAGCGTCGACGTCGACACGCTGCCCGGGTCCCCGGCGCGAGCGCCGGACAAGAGCGTCGAGATCCAGGAGAGCGTGCGCGTTCTCGAAGCCATCCTCGACGGCCTCGATCCGGAAAAACGAGCGGTGCTCGTCCTCGCCGACATCGAAGAGCGCCCGATCGGCGAGATCGCCGAGATCCTTTCGCTCAATACCAACACCGCCGCGAGTCGGCTCCGGCTCGCGCGTGAGTACGTCGACGCGGAGCTTGCGCGGCATCGAGCTCGCGACGGCCGGAGGCACACGTGAACACCGACCCCGAGAACAAGTCGCGTCTGGCTTCGCTCGCGGAGGCCTACGAGCCGTCGGATGCGGAGATGGCGCGCCTCCTGTCGAAGATCGAAGGGGCGCTTGCGGAGCCTGGCACGGCGCCTCCGGTAGCCGCCCTCGGGAGTGCAGCGCGGCCCGCGCGCATGGCGCTGCTCGTTGGATTCTCTTGCCTCGCCGTCGCCGTAGCGGGGGTGGTCGCCTCTTCGAGCGAAGCCGGCCCCGCGGCCGCGAGCGATCCCGCTACGCCGGCGGTTGCCTCGAGTCCGAGGTCCGAGCCGGCAACCGCCGTCGATGGGATTGCCGTCGGTGAGGAGATCCCATCCATGGCGGTCGACGCACTCCCGAGCGCTCCGTCAGCAGCCGGAGCGAAGCCGGCACCCGCACCGGCAACGTCGGACGACACGCTCGCGCGCGAGGCGCGCCTCCTCGCTGAAGCGGTGCACGCAAACGAAGCCGGCGAGAGTGTACGTGCGCTCTCGCTCCTCGATGAGCACGCCCGCATTTTCCCGAACGGATGGCTCGCGAGCGAGCGCACGGCAGAACGGGTCATGGTGCTCTGCAATCTCGGTCGACGCGACGATGCCGCACGAGAGGCGACGGCTTTCCTCGCGGGTCGCCCGGAGAGTCCCCTCACGCGTCGCGTCGCGTCGAGCTGCGTGCGAGACCAGCGATGAAGGCGCCGACAATGAAACGGTCGCTGCCGCGCCTCGCGCTCGCGTCCTTCACGGTAGCGCTCCTTGCAGCCACCGCCTGTGCCAGGCACGACGTGCCGATCGGCGCCGACTGCAGGAGTGGCTTCTGCGCCGACCCAGCGCAGTTCATCCCTTCGCCTGACGCCGGCCCTGACGGCGCGACGGAGCAGGAGCGGTCGGATCTCCTGATGTGCATCGGCACTGCCTGTCCGGAGCCCTACGCGACGTGCTCGCCCACCGCGAGGTGCGGCGCGAACCTCAAGAACGATCCGGAGAACTGTGGAGCGTGCGGGGTGTCCTGCACCGGCTTCCGGGACCTGCACCTGTCCGCCAGCTGTGTGGACGGCGCCTGCGTCTTCCAGTGCTCCGCGTTCTCGTCGGGCCAGCTCTTCCGCAACTGCAACGGCTTTCTCGACGATGGCTGCGAGATCGACGTCGCGAACGATCCCGAAAACTGCGGCGTCTGCGGGAACCGCTGCGCGCCGGGCGTCGGTTGCGTGGAGGGGTTCTGCGGGTGCTTCGCGCCCGAGGTCGAGTGTGGCGGCGAGTGCATCGACACACGCAACGACGACATGAACTGCAGCGCGTGCGGCAAGATCTGCGAGACGCCGCAGGAGCGCTGCAACCCGATGCCAGCACGCTCGCGGTACGGGTGCGTCGGCGGCTCGTGCGGACGGCTCAAGTGCGTCGGCCCGTTTGCGGACTGCAATGGCGATCTCACCGGATGCAACTCCGACGGGTGCGAGACCAACATTCGGACGCCCGACAACTGCGGGGGCTGCGGGATCAAGTGCGGTCCCGGGCAGGAGTGTCGACCGGATCCCGTCGACGGCCGGCTCCATTGCGAGCCGACGTGCGCGAGCGCGGGCCTCGCGCAGTGCGGCAGTCGTTGTCGCGACCTATTGAACGATCCCACGAACTGCGGCGCTTGCGGCGTGGGCTGCTTCGGCGGCGGTTGGGGGAATCAGGTTGCCGTCTGCAAGAAGGGGATCTGCTCGGTCGAGTGCCTGCCCGGCTTCGCCGACTGCAACGGCGACCCGAACGACGGCTGCGAGTCCGTGCTCGCGAGCGACGCCGCGAACTGCGGGGCCTGCGGGGTCCAATGCAACGTTGCCGCTGGGCAGCCGTGCATCGAAGGCAAATGCCTGATGGTCGAATGCGACGCAGGGGTGGAGACGAAATGAAGCCGATCGATCGCCGCTTCGTCTCCTTGGCGTGCGTTCTCCTTGCCGGCTCTGTCGCCTCAATCGCGAGCTGCGCGAAGAACGAGAGCGTCGGTGTCATCGACGACGACGCGTCCTCGCCGCTCCCCGAGGCGAGCGCCGTCCCGATCGACGACGCCGGAGTCGACGAGGTCGAGGCGGGGTGCGACGCATCCGATGCAGACTGCACGAGCGAGCTCGTGTCCTGTGACGACGTCTCGTGGTGCCTCGTCGCGAACCCGGTGAGCACCGCGCACGCGCTCACCAGCGTCTGGGGATCGAGCAAGGACGACGTGTGGGCGGTCGGGTCCGGCGGGACGATCCTCCACTACGACGGCCAGACCTGGACGAAACTCCCGCAAGACTATCCGAACACCTTCGTCAGCGTGTGGGGGAGCGCGAAAGAGGACGTGTGGATCGCAAGCACGTCGTCCCTCGTGCTCCATAGCCGGGCGTTCGAAGGTGGCGCAGCGGTATGGGAGAACGTGGCCCCATCGGTGCAATCGACGGCGCCTAACGCGGTCGGCGGAAAACCGGTTACCGCAATCTGGGCCGCGTCCCCCACAGAGATCAGGATGGGGACGCGCGCGTTCTACGCGAGCGTCGCCACCCCGGACTACTCGTTCTACTTCTCCGGGACCGTCAATCGCTTCGTGAGCGAACGGTCGGTGGACGGTGGTCTCTTCTGGCGCGCGCTCCCGGGCCGCGAGCAAGTCATCACCGCGATTTGGGGAAGCTCCGCTGACGATGTGTGGATGGCGATCGACAACAGCGCGCGGGTCGCGCACGAGCGCGGGCTTTTGGTGCATGGCCGACCCTACACGGGGCCGCGCCCCAACCCGAATACCGTCTCGCGAGGCGATTACTGCAGCGACTGTGAACAGGGCTGCGTCCTCTGCGCGATGATCGACGATCCGCTCATCTTCAGCCCGATCGATAGCCAGTCGAACGTCGCGCTCCACGCGATCTGGGGAAGCTCCGCCAACGATGTGTGGGCCGTCGGCGACCAGGGGACCATCCGGCGCAACCGCGCCGGCGATGCTCGATGGGAGGTCATCGAGAGTCCGACGACAGAGACCCTCCACGCGGTCTGCGGGAGCGGCCCGGACGACGTGTGGTTTGCCGGAAACGCGGGGACGGTCCTCCACTTCGATGGCACGAGCGTCGTCCGTTCGACGGTACAGCTCCCGCTCGGAGCGAAGCCAAACCTCCGCGGGATCTGGGGGAGCGGTCCGAACGACGTCTGGATCGTCGGCGACGCGGTGACGCTCCACTACACGGGACCGAAGCCCGGCGCGTCCGGAGGTGGTTGATGAAGCAGCTCTCGTCTCGGTGGATGAGCGTCGGTTTCGGCGCGAGTGTCACCAGCCTCGCCATGCTCTTCGCGTGCGCCGAAGATGCGACCGAGCCGCTGTCCGCGGGCACCGATGCGGGCGGTGCGGTACTCCCGCCGTCCGATGCCCGGCCCACGGGTGACGCCGAGCCCGCCACTGACGGCGACGTCGAGGTCCCCGCGCGGCTCTGCTCCGACGACGGCTTCTGCCACAGCGTCCTCCCACAGGGACAACACCTCCGCGGCGTCTGGGGCGACGGAACCGGCGTGGTCTGGGCGGTGAGCCTCGAGAGGAACATCCTTCGATGGGATGGAACCTCCTGGGCGATCCACACGCGCACGCTCGGAGAAATCTCGTGCATCTGGGGCAGCGGTCCCACGGACGTATGGATCGCGACCACGGAGGGATTGCTCCGAAGCACGGGCACGAGCTCCGCGTCTCTCGCCTTCGAGCCAATCCCGGATCTTCCCGGGGACGCATCGATCCCCATCCGGTCCGTTTGGGGGACCGGATCGAACGACGTCTGGGCGGTTGGCGGCCTCGAGCCCGCGTGGGAGACGCCCAGGGGTCGCGTGCTCCACTACGCCGGCGACCCAGGTGATGGCGGGACGGGATGGTCAGTCGACGGACAGCTCTCTGTTCAGCCGTTCGGTTACCGCGCGGTGTGGGGCACGCCGTCGACCGGCGTCTGGGTCCATGGCGTCAGCTTCGACGACCTCGGGCTTACGCACGTTTGGGTCTTTCACCGGAGGGCCGGTGAGACGACCTGGATGCCGATCCTGCTGCCGCCGGATCCGAACGACGAGTGGTATCCGTTCGCGTCGACGATCCTGTCGGCGCACATCGCGTCGAACAGCTCCGTCTGGATCGTCGGCGCGACGGCGCTGCCGACGAAGGCGCTCTGGCGCGGGACGAGCACCGACGATGGTGCCTCGTTCGAATGGTCGTTCGGCCCGCCGAATCCGAACCCCAACGATCGCGATCTCTTCGGTGTTTGGGGCACGCCCGACAAGATGTGGGCGTTCGGGAAGACCGGCCTCGTTTCGCGCTGGACTGGCAAAAAGTGGGAGCAGGCGCTCCTCAGCGTGACGGGCGCGCCCGTCGGCAAATCGCTCTGGGCGATCTGGGGGAAGGACGACGACGACTTCTGGGTCGTAGGTGACGAGATCGCGCTTCACAAGACGTCTGCGGGGAAGCCGTGAGCGCTCGGGTTCAGCTCGTCGCGTTCTGGGTTTCGGCGTGTTTCGGCGCCGGCATGGTCGCGTGCGTCACCGCGAACCAGCGAAGGACGTTCGACGAGGACGACGAGACAGGGGCTCCGCTCCGGGACGCGGAGTCTCCCATCGATGGCGGCGCGCCGACCGACACCGCGACGGAGAAGCCGCCTTTCAGTCCTGACGACGAACCGATCTCGTGCTCGACGACGCCGTGCGCCGTCGAAATCGTTGCGGGGGAGAACCACTTTTGCGCGCGGATGAGCGACGGTACGGCGCGCTGCTGGGGCGACGATCGACGCGGCTCCCTCGGTGGTGGCGAGGACGCCGGCGGAGGTGTCGTGCGGGTCGCGGGCCTCGCCGACGCGAAGCAGCTGAGCGCAGGAGGGACGACCACCTGCGCTCTCGTCAGCGACGGCCGCGTGTGGTGCTGGGGCGGGAACGATACCGGGCAGCTCGGGCTCGCTCCCGTCGACGCCGTTGCCGACGACGATCGCCATCCGATCCCGGCACCGGTCGCGCTCGGTGGAGACGCGACCCGGGTCGACGTCGGCCAATCGACGGCGTGCGCCGTCCTCACGACGGGCGAGGTCTGGTGTTGGGGAGACAACTCCCGGGATCAGCTCGCGCGCTCGACTTCGAGGAAGATCGGTGCGCCCGCGAAGGCCGAGCTCGGCGACCTTCACGTCACGAGGACCGCCGCGGGCTCGTACACGGCATTCGCCGTCACCGAAGAAGGCGCCGTCGTCTCGTGGGGCGCAGTCGCCGGCGCGGAGGGCTCGGTGGCCGTTCGGAAGACGTCGCTCAGCTCCGATCCCGCTCCGCTGCCGATTGGCCTCTCCGGCGTGACGAGCTTTTCCGTCTCGTCCACGAAGCTCCTGCCCGACGACTTTCCTACCCGCGCGCGCGGAATTGCGCACGCGTGCGCGATCGTGGACGGGGGCGACGTCCGCTGCTGGGGCGACACGGCCTGGGGCGCGACCGGGGCCGGGCTCGCCGGGCAGGTGCCCGAGCCGCGCTCGGCGCTCGTCAAGAGCGCCATCGCGTGGCCGCGCGAGGTCACGGCCGCCGGCGACGTCACGTGCGTGCGCCTGACCGACGGCACCGTGCAGTGCGCAGGCGACAATGCCTCTGGCGCGCTCGGACGGGATCCGGCGACCACGACGTTCTCGCTGCTCTTCGAACCGGCGAGCGCGTTCCACGCGCGCGCGCTCCGTATTGCGGCCTCGGCGCACGCTGTCTGCGCGATCGTCGAGGGAGGAGCCGTCGTCTGCTGGGGCAGCAACGAACGCAAGCAGCTTGGCCAAAACGTGGCCGACACCGATCCACACCCGAGCGCCGTCCCGGTGAGTTTCTAGAAAGGTCGTGCCTATGACGAGCTCGCAGCGCTCCGTCGGTCTTCTGTCCAAGCTCCTCGTCGGAGCGGCGGCGATGGTCGCCATCTTCGCGTGCTCGAAGCGCGACGGATTCTCTCCCGCACCGCTGGAGGTCTTCCCCGAACCGGACGCAGGCGCCACTCCGGCGGAAAGCGGCCCCACGTGCGGGGTCCACTGCTCGCGTGATCTGAAGCGAGTGCTCGACGGCTGTCTCGACGAGGAGACCGTGATCGAGACATGCAGCGCGGATCAGGGATGCGGCGACGGGCGGTGCGTCGACGCGTGCACCGCCGCCGCCTTGACCCAGGGCTCGACCG
>JAEXCN010000292.1 GCA_023402175.1 Pseudomonadota bacterium
GCTCGGGCTCGTTCGTCGTCCGGATCGTATCGTCGTGCCTCTGCGCAGGAGTAGCCGGCATCGGGGCGGTCACGATGCGCATGCCCGATCCTCGGCGACGCGTCGCGATCCCCTCGAGCAGTGCAGCGATCGCGGGGACGTCGGCGGCACGCACCCAACGCCCTCCGCCCGGCGCGCAGATCCACGCGTCGGTCGGGAGGGTGCTTGCGAGGATCGCCTCGGCGACGGCCCTCGTCGTCAGCGGCCCCATCGGCGGACCGTCGATTCGGTAGACGTACCAGTCAGACCATTCGGACACGACCCATCGCGTTCTTGCAGGCGCGACGAATGGACGACTAATAGCCGCGACCATCCCCTCGGGCAACCGAGGAGCGTCAGAGACTGTCGGTGATGAGCGCTCGCGCTGACGAAGGCGTCAGTGATCGCACTCGCCGCCGATCATGTTGAGCGACCCGAACGTCGGGACGATGTCGCTCAGCATGGCGCCGTTGATGAGATCGGAGAGGCCCTGCGTGATCGGGAAGCACGGCGGGCGGATGCGGACGCGCCACGGGGTGCCGGTGCCGTCGGAGACGAGATAGAACCCGAGCTCGCCGTTGCCGCCTTCCGTGTACGAGTAGACCTCGCCCTTCGGAACCTTGGCGCCTTCCATGACCAGCTTGAAGTGCTGGATGGTGCCTTCGATCGTCGTGTAGACGTCCTGCTTCGGCGGCAGCATGACGCGCGGGTCGTCGACGTTCACCGGGCCCTCGTCGGCCATGCGATCGCACGCCTGGAGGATGATGCGCGCGCTCTGACGGATCTCGCCGAGGCGCACGAGGAAGCGGTCCATGTTGTCGCCCTGCGTGCCGACCGGCACGTCGAAGTCGACCTCGTCGTACTTCAGGTACGGATGCACCTTGCGGATGTCGTACGGGACGCCCGTGGAGCGGAGGCAGGGGCCGGACCACGAGAGCGCGATCGCCTCGGGACCAGAGATCTTCCCGACGTTCTCGAGGCGGTCGATGAAGATGCGGTTCTTGAGGAGCATCCCCTCGCCTTCCTCGACCAGCTTGAGGATGGCGGGGATGGCCTGGCGGCACATCTCCTTCAGCGCGGGCGTCGGCGGGTTCGCCATGCCGCCGATGCGACCGAACGAGTGCGTGAGACGGGCTCCGGTCTCCTCTTCGAGGATGTCCCAGACCATCTCGCGGGCCTTGATGTACCAGAGGAACGGCGTGAACGCGCCGAGCTCCATCGCCATCGCGCCGTTGCACGTGAGGTGATCCGAGATGCGAGCGAGCTCGCCCAGGATCATCCGGTACCACTGGCAGCGCTCCGGGACCTGGATGTCACAGAGCTTCTCGACGGCGAGCGCGTAGCCGACGTTGTTGAGCATCGGCGACACGTAGTTGAGGCGATCGACGTACGGGAACACCTGGGTCCACGTCCCGCGCTCGCACATCTTCTCGAAGCCGCGATGCAGGTAGCCGATCTGGACGTCGCTCTTCACGATCGTCTCGCCAGACAGCTCGAGCACGATGCGGACGGTGCCGTGCATCGCAGGGTGCGACGGCCCCATGTT
This sequence comes from Pseudomonadota bacterium, assembly GCA_023402175.1. Lineage (GTDB taxonomy): Bacteria > Myxococcota_A > Polyangia > Polyangiales > Polyangiaceae > Labilithrix. The sequence continues at coordinate 1,565 of JAEXCN010000292.1, forward strand.
GAGGTGCATCGGCTCCGACGGGAGCTCGAGCTCGTTTTCGTCGAGATCGAGATCGATCGGCTCCATCAGCTCTCTCCTCTTTCAGTTCCCCAGACCTTGCGGCCGAACGGCATGCCTTCGTCGAAACCGAACGGCTCCTGCTTCCCGAGCGGCAGGCCCGCCTCTTCTTCGGTGCGGTACGGAACGAGCGGCTGCGTCTTGTTGGCCGGGTAGTCCTTGCGGAGCGGGTGCCCCTCGAACTCCGGGTACATCAGGATGCGGCGCAAATCGGGGTGCCCCTTGAAGCTGATCCCCATGAGGTCGTACGTCTCGCGCTCGAACCAGTTCGCGCCGAGCCACACGTCGGTCACGGTGTCGATGTGCGCGTCGTCACCTTCGGCATCGCCGACGCGCGACTTGAGCCGCAGGCGGTGACGCCTCGGAATCGAATAGAGGTGGAGGACGACCTCGAACCGCGGAGTGCGGTCCGGATAGTCGACGCCACAGAGGTCGACGAGCATGTCGAACCCCATCGACGGATCGTCGCGCAGGAAGCGGCAGACGTCCTTCCACTTCTCGGGGCTCACGACGGCGGTATCGTCGCCGAAATCGGAGTGCGTCTCGACGATCGCGTCGCCGAACTTCTCCTTCAACGTCTCGAGAACACGAGCGCTCATTTCACGCCTCTCCTTCGCGGAGCGACTTCCGGCGGAGCTGCACGAGGTCGCGAACGGGATCTTCACGCGGCTTCACGATGCCGGGGCGGCGGTCGCCGGTGGCGCCGTGGGCGATCTTGTCCTGGAGGAGCATGAGCCCGTCGAGGACGGCCTCCGGACGCGGCGGGCAGCCGGGGACGTACACGTCACACGGGATGATTTTGTCGATACCCGGGACGGTCGTGTAGTTGTCGTAGAAGCCGCCGCAGCTCGCGCACGTGCCGAACGCGAGGACCCACTTGGGCTCCATCATCTGCTCGTAGATGCGCTTGAGCACCGGCGCCTGGCGCTGCGAGATCGTCCCGACGACCCAGAGGAGATCGCTCTGGCGCGGGGAGAAGCGCGGGGCTTCCGCGCCGAAGCGCGCCGAGCCGTCGAAGCGCGGGCTCGTGAGCGCCATGAACTCCATTCCGCAGCACGCCGTGACGAACGGGTACTTGAAGAGCGACCACTTGCGCGCCCACGCGAGGAGCGCGTCGAGCTTCGTCGTGGCGAACCCGGAGCTGCCGCTCGCGCCGCCTTCGATCGTGACCTGCTTCAGCTCTCCCATTCGAGTGCACCCTTCTTCACGACGTAAACCAGAGCGACGATGACGGTCGCGAGAAACCCGAACATCGATGCGAGCCCGATCCAGCCGAGGCTCTTGAACTGCACCGCCCACGGGTAGATGAACACCGCCTCGATGTCGAAAACGACGAAGAGGATCGCGGTCAGGTAGAACTTGACCGACAGCTTGAGGTGGTTGCCGCCGGAGCTCTCGGAGCCGCACTCGAACGGCTTCATCTTTTCCGGCGTCTTGTCGAGCTTCCCACCAAGGAAGGTCGCGCCGGTGAAGAAGAGCACGGCGAGGATGATCGCGATGGCGATCATCAAGAACATCGGCAAGTAGGTCCCGATCATCGGTGTCCTTCAGCGAGGCTGGCAAATCCGGGAAGGTTCGAGTCGTCGCCCGGGTCGTTGCCTGGACCAAGCGTCGCCGGTTTTTAGTGCCGACCCCGTCCGGAAGTCAACGAGGTCCCATATTTGGGCGTCGTTCGTGCAAACGGGACCGGTCCCGCGGGCCCTGCCGCTGTCGCAGCGAGCGGCCATGAACACGCAGTCCCCCAGAGCACGGCCGCGCGAGGTGAGGTAGAGAACCTGCATGGCCATCCGGAAGATCGCGACCATCGGGCACCCCGTTTTGCGCCAGGTCGCCCGCGAGCTGACGCGCGAAGAGCTCCGCTCGGACAAGGTCCAGCGGTTCATCGACGACCTCGTCGAGACGATGCGCGACGCCGCCGGCGCAGGGCTCGCCGCGAACCAGGTCTACGAGCCGATTCGCATCACGGCGATCGAGGTCAACAAGAACCCTCGCTACCCGTACAAGCCGAACTACCCGCTCACGATCCTGGTGAACCCGATCGTGACGCCGACGACCGACGACACGTTCGTGAACTACGAAGGCTGCCTCAGCGTGCCGAACCTGCGCGGCGAGGTGCGCCGGTTCACCGGCGTGCGCGTGCGTGCCTGGGACCGCGAGGGCAACGACCTCGATTTCGAGGTGAAGGGCCTCACGGCAGGGACCTTCCAGCACGAGGTCGATCACCTCGACGGCAAGGTGTTCCTCGATCGCGTCGAAGACACGCGCTCGCTCACGACGTGGGCGGACTTCGAGCGCTTCCACATGGCGGGATTCGTCGAGCGCGCGAAGGCGCTCGTCGCGAAGTTCGGAGCCTGATCGCGCGTCAGTGACGCCAGACGATCACGTCGTCGACGACGATGTCCGCGCTGCTGCTGTCGCTGCTGTAGAACGACCCGACGCCGACCTCGATGGCGCCCGGGTTACCCGTGGGCAGCACGCCGGACGGGCGGTCGTCGAGGGTCCCCGCCCCTGCGCCCGTAACGACGACCTTCCCACCGAAGGCCGAGCCGGTGCGCGTCACCGTGATGTCGGCCGCGTACCAGGCATCGAGCACGAGAGGCACGCCGTTCGAGAAGTCGTGTCCGCCGGCGTGATCGTTCTCGTCGACGCATCGCCCGCCGCCGGGACAGCTCGGGTTGTCGTAGAGCGCGACCCCGTACTCGAGCCCATTGAGCTGGATCGCGCCGATGACCGTATAGTCGACGTCTGCAGAGTGGATCTTGAAGCGGAGGCCGAGCGTGATGCGCTGCCCGTCTTGCAGCCCGGTCTGCACCGTCTTCCAAAGCGCGGTGAGCCAGCCCCCGTTCGGAGGCGTCGCCGTCGTCGTGGCCTTCGCGTGCAGGCCACGCGCCACGAAGCCGATATCCGGCTCGACCTTCGGCTCGCCAGAGGTTACCTGGCGACGGTTCCATCCCCAGAGCGGTCCGCTCTTCGCGGCGTCGTCGAAGTTGTCGCAGAAGAGGAGCGTCGCGCCGCTCGGTCCCGCCGGCGGATTCGTGCAATCGAGCCCGCCGCCGCCGTCACCCGAAGCATCGGTCTTCGTGTCGGGGACGTCGGCGTCGTTCTGCCCGCTCGAGCCGCTCGTTCCACTCGATCCGCTGCTCCCTTCGGCGCCACCTTCACCCGGCAGTGTGCCGCCACCGGCGAGCGCGAAGTCACCGTCGAGCCCGCTCAGCGAGTTGCACGCCGCAACGACGATCGCGGCGATCCCGAGGCCGCCGAGCGTTCGTCGCGCGCCTGCCGGCGCCATCAGAAGACACCTCGAACGGAGAGACTAGTCGGGCCGACGGAGACGCCGACATTCTGATCCCGCTTGGCGCCTTTCGACCCTCCGGAGAAGAGGCCGTACACACCGATCCCCGCGCCGACGCCGCCCGCGATGAACGCGATCGTCGAGATCGTGCCGAGCGTCTGTCCGGAGTGCGCCTCGTCGAGAGCCTTCTGGTCACGACACTTCAGATCCGGACAGGCCGTCTTCGCGTCGTCGCCCGCGCCGAGCGCCATTGCGCCGGTGATCGATCCGACCGCCACGCCTGCGACGGCGACACCGAAGCCGATGAACACGAGCGGGCTCGTCGATCCGCCGCTCGACTTGTCGCTCGCGGGCGTCGCGACTGCCGGCGCGCTTCCGGCGGCGGGCCCGGGCTCGACCTCGATTCGCGTCGACTCACCCTCGGCGAGGCGAAGCTGCGTCGTCGCGTCCTGACGCCCCTTCACCTTGACGACGATCGCGTGCGGACCGGGATCCACGGGGAGCGGGATGCCGAGTGAGGGCTGACCGAGCACGAGGCCATCACGCTCGATGACGGCGTCCTTCGGCATCGACGTTGACGGGACGATCGTGATCCTCGCGAGCCGCGGCTCGAGCGCGGTCGCGCGGATCGTTGCCTCTTCCTCGATCGGACGGAGCCCTTCGGCCTGAGCACGCGCGCGTGCGTCGACCCAGTGCCCCATCGCGTCGGCGAGCTTGCCGACCTTCTCCTCGCAGTCGGCGAGGTTGATCAGCGTGATCGCCTTCGGATCGAGCCGCAAGCTCTCGACGAGGTGGGGCAGCGCCTCTTCGCACTTGCCCTCCTGCGCGAGCGTGTAGCCGATCTTGAGCTGCTCACGTGCTATCGCCGGATCGCCTGCAGCAGCCGGAAGCTGCCACAAGATGACCGCTGCTGCGATGACGCAGGCGCGGATGCGCATGGCGCCATTCTACTCAGGCCGCGTCGCGTGGGCGAAGGATGTGATCAATCCGGCTCAGAACGGACGATACAGATCCCGACGCGACGAGGGCGAGGGCGCCGCTTTCTTGGCCGGAGCCGACGGCCTGGACGGCGTCGTCGACGCGTTTGTCGCCGTCGATCGGGGCGGCGGTGCGCTCGACGCCGTCGGCGGAGGGGCTGCGGGCCGCGGCTCCGTGGTCGGTGCAGCCTCGGCGACGGGCAAGGTCACCACCGGCGGCGGCGGGTCCGATGCTACCTGCGCGCCCGTCGCCTTCGTCGCGACGGCAGCTCGCGACGGCGTCGTGGTGCGGACAGCAAGCATCAGGACGACGACGCTCGTGAGGACGAGAAAGACCGTCGACGCGACGGCGACCGGCAGGAGCCAGCGCCGCCGGCGTGACAGGACGAGGTCCGCGCTCGACGTGAGCGACATGTTCGCGTCGAGGTCGCCGGTCTTTTCTTCGCGCACGAATGGGAGCGGCGAGCGCCGCGAGGCGGGGGTGCGGCGGCTGCTCGGCGGAAGATCGCCCGCCGTGACGAACGTCGGAAGGTTCGCGCTGCTCGGGCTGCGTTCCGGCGGCGGCGAGGTCGACGTGCCGATCCGCCGTCCCGGATCGTCGCGCACGTCCGAGAGCGATGCGCGCATCGCCGCTGCCGACGGCCAGCGCTCGTTCTTGTCGAACGCGAGGCAGCGCGCGACGAGCGCCTCGACGTTCGCCGGAACACCGGGGAGCGCCTTCGCCAGCGACCGCGCATGCAGCGTCGCTGCCTTGACGAGGTGCTCGGAGCTCGTCTCCGCGACGTGCACGTGCTCCCCGGAGAGCAACGTGAAGAGCGTCGCGCCGACGGACCAGATGTCCGTGCGCGCATCGACCTCGCGCGGACGCGAGAGCGCTTGCTCCGGCGGCATGAACGCGGGCGTCCCCACCATCTGGCCCGTCTTCGTCGCGGTGGCCGACGTATCGTCGACGAGGCGCGCGATGCCGAAATCGAGGACCTTGAGACTCCCCTGCTTCGTGAGGAACAGGTTCGAAGGCTTGATGTCGCGATGAACGATGTTCCTCGCGTGCGCGACCTCGAGCACGGCGAGAAGCTGATCGCAGAAGTCGAGCGTCTCCCAGAGCCCGAGGCGTCCACCGGCGCGCACGCGTCGCTCCTCGAGCGACTCGCCTTCGAGGAACTCGAGCACGAGGTAGGGACAACCTTCCTCGGTCGTCCCGTGATCGAGCACGCGCACCGTGCCCGGATGATCGAGCACGTTGCCGAGCTGCCCTTCGCGGACGAAGCGGCGACAGACCTCTTCGCTCCGACTCAGATGATCGTGAAGCACTTTGATCGCGAACTGATGTCCGTCGATCAGTGTCTGCGCGCGATAGACGACGGCGGTCCCTCCTGCGCCGAGGACCTCCTTCAGGAGATACTTCCCGCCGAGTGTCCGCCCGAGCCGATCTCGAGCCGAACCGCAGTCGACGTCCATCATTTCAACGTACCAGTGGACGCCAGTCCGTTCGACTCAAACGTGAAGGCTCCGGGCGGTTTCGCGACGCGCCGAGGTCCGTCCCACACGCTCCCAAGTGTGCGCCTCTCCCACGTACACGTAACCGCGCCGTGTGCGCGAGCACGAGGCCGCGCCATGTGTGCGCGCATCACGAACGCCGGTACGAATCCTTCGCGTGCGAAGGATTTCTTGGGCAACCCGAACGCCGGAGCGTCGTTCGCGCGTTGCGTCTGTAGAAGTCCTTCGCGCGCGAAGGGCTCGACGTCAGCTCGCCTTGTCGGCGGTGAGGAGCTTCGCCTTCCACGCGGTGAGCGCGGGACCGAGCTTTGTCTCGACGAGGCGGATGTCTTCGGCGAGGTCCTTCTCGGGTGCGCCGGCGGACAGCGCGTCCTTCAGGCACGCGAATGCCGCGACGTAACGTCCGCGCTGGATGAACGCGCGCGCGAGCGGCGGGAGGACCTCCTGCGGCAAGCCACCGAAGGCGAGCGCGCGACGGAGCGGACCGATCGCCTCTCCGGGCCGGTCGTTCAAGAGGAGCGCCTCGCCGAGGCGGCGGAACAGCTCCGCGGCGGCCATTCCTTCTTGTGCGTACTGGATCCCGATGCGGAAGACTTCTTCGGCCTGTTCGATCTCGCCGACGTGGACGCACGCGGAGCCGAGGAGCCCGAGGCCCTTCGCGATGAGCGCGCGCGCTTCGGGCGCGAGCATCTGCCCTTCGGGCGTCCGGAGGAAGATCGCGAGCGGCGCAGGCCACGTGCCGAGGAGCGCGATGACCTTCGGCCACTCTTTGCGGAGCGCGCACGCTTCGGCGTCGGCGACCTTCGACAGATCGATCGCCGAGCGAGCACCGGTCGTGACGCGATCGAGCTCCTCGCGCACGTGCGCGCGGATGCGAAGACGGAACGCGTCGAGCTCGTGCTTCTCCTCGACGCCGTCGTGAAGGACGGTGATCTCCGGCTGCACGCCCCTCTTCTTCGAGTCGTCGCCCTCGAGCGAGAGCGTGACGAGCGAATAGCCGTACAGCGGCGCGAGCAGCAGGTACCGGACGCCGATGTAGAGCTGGATCGCCTCGATGTCCGTGTCACGCTCGGGCATCGGCGCCTGCTTCTCCTCTTCGACGAGGAGCGCACCGACGAGCCGGCGTCGGAAGTCGGCGAGCGTGAGGCGTTGGGGCTCGAGATCCCCGTCGGCCTCGGCCGAGCCAACCACGAAGTCGACGAGCGTCTGGTCCGGGCTTCGCCGATCGATCGTGAGAGCCGTGATGCGTGCTCCGACGATGATCGAGAATGCAAAGAAGCGCTCGCCTACGATCTCGCAGAGCGCCTGGAAGCTTCCGATGCCCTCACCGATGCGTTCGAACCAGCCGTCGGTTCGCAGGGCATCGAGTGGGAATTGTTTCTTGGCGGCCATGGGCAGCTTCTCGTGCCGGAAAGCCCAGCCGAGAGGTTCCTTTAGGATCTCACCATTTGCCCGGCAAAGTCACGCCGTTCTTTTTCGCTCGGCCGCCGACCGTGCCCGTCCGGCAACCGCGGCTCCGGCCTTCCGCCGGGACTTCGGCTCGGTCGCGCTCCGGACACTCCGCCACCGGATGCAGACCGGCCTCACGCCGCAGCCCTCGCAGCGGACGGGGTCCTTCCGCGAAGGGCAGCGCTGGAGCATGCCCATGTGACAGAGGGAGAAGTCGTACCGGGTCGGATCGTCGGCGTCGTAACGGGCGAGCGCAGTAGTGATCTCGACGGCGGTCTTCCAGGACACGTCCGCACGCTTCGTGAAGCCGAGGTTCCGCGAGAGCTTGTGGATGTGGACGTCGACCGGCATCAGCAGCCGGCGCGCGGGCACCGGCCAGAGCCCCAGATCGATCCCGTCCGCGGGCCGCACCATCCAGCGGAGAAAGAGAAGGAGGCGCTTCGCGCCCCCGCCCGCTCGCGCGTTCGAGAGCAGGTTCACCGGCCCGCGACGATCGGTCTTGCTCGACTGTCCGGGGAGCGGCAGCCCACCCTCGACACGGATGCGATCGCAGAACGACGCGAGCGCCTCACGCAGTGCCTCGTGCTCGTCGCTCGTCGCGCGGTCCGCCTCGCGAAGCGCACGCGCGAACGCTGCACCGAGCGATCCTTCTGCGCGCTGCACGCGGCGCGCGCCGACGAGCAGACGGGCGACGTCTTCACCTTTGAACACGCGGTGCTTCCAGCCATCGAGCGTGCGATGCAGCGCCGCTTCGTCGTCGGCGGCCTTCGACGGGCTCGGGCCGATGCGGTCGAGCAGGTCGGCCACTTTCATCCGGATGGCCTTCACGTTCCCGAACGCGAGGTTCGCGGCGACGAGCGCGACGAGCTCGCGATCGGCTCTGTCGTCGAACGCGTGGACGAAGTCGACCGGATCGTTCGCGCGCCGCGCACGGAGGTCGGCGCGCGCGCGGATCCCGTCGAGCGTCGCCTTGATCGCGTCGTTCCGGTCGTCGTTCACGCGCGCCATCAGAGGTCGATGTCCCGGCGGAACGGATCGGGAGCGACCGGCTCTCGCGGCGCGGCTCTCTCCGCTCGCTCACGCTCCGTCTTCACCTGCGCGAGACGAGCCTTTGCGATCGGAAGCCAGCGATCGTTCTTCGGCTCGCCGGCCTTCACGTACTCGGAGAACGATTTCTCCGCCTGACGCCAGAGCACGACGGCTTCGCGTGCCGACGACGCCACGCGCGCCCGGGCGACGGCGCCGAGGCCTTCGTACCAATGGATCTCGTACGCCGGCACGAAGAAGACGTCCTTGCTCCGGAGCAGACGGCTCTGCCCCATCGATCGCTCGATCTCGAGCGCGAAGCGCGCTTCGTTCTCTGCGGAGAGGCGATCGCCGGCGCGATCGAGCGCAACGGCGAGGCCCCAGGTCGCGAGCGGCGCGGTCTCGCGCGCCGGGACGCGCCCGGCGATGCGCAGCGCCTCGCGGTAGCCCTCGATCGCTTCCTTGAGATCGCCGAGGTGCATCTGCGTCTCGGCGAGGTTCAACGTCGGCGTCGCGCGGTAGATCTCCTCGGTCTCGCGGCGGAGCACCTCGATGTATGCGTTCCGCTCGCAGGTGTGATCGCCGAGATGACCGCACGCGAACGCGAGCCGGAGCCAGGCCTGGTCGACCGCCGGATGGTCCGGGAACTCGGCGATCGCTGCCTTGAAGATCTGCGCGGCACGCGCGTGGTTCTCGAGCAGCGAGTACACCTGTCCGAGATCGAAGCGGAGGAGCGCGTTCTTGCTCTTCTCCGCACCCGCTCGCTCGAGCATCGCGAGCACGCGCCCGCGCTCGCCGAAGTCGACCTCCGCGATCGCCGTCCGGATGAGCCGCTGCTGCACGGCCTGGTGGAGGTCGTACGCCTCGGCCGCCTCGGGATCGCGCGCGCGCTCCCAGATCGACGGCGGAGTGTCCGCGCTCACGCGAGTCGGTACCGTCGCGAGCGCCGCGGCGAGCGCGGTCACGACTGCGATGCGCTTCATCGAGGGCCTCCGGAGGGCTTCGGCGCGGCGGCGGGCTTCTTCGCGGGCGCGGCGACGCCCGCATGCTCGCGCGCGTGATCGGCCCACGGCCCCTTCCCTCCCGCACCTTCGACGTACTTGCGCCAGGTGTCCTTCGCGGACGCGGCTCCTTCGGCTTCGAGCGCGATCGCGGCGAGCGCGTCGCCCTCGTGCGGCACTCCGGCGTCGGCGAGCGCGTCCCTCACGCGCGGATCGGCGAGGAGCGGCTTCACGTCCGCCCGGACCCGTTCCGCGAGGACGGCCTTGGCCTCCTCGCGAAGGCCCGCACGATCGAGCGCGAGGGCGAGGGCCACGACGGACGCGACCTGCATCGCGTCCTGCGCGTCGCGCCGTGCCTGCCGGAACATCGCGACGGCGTCGTCGATGCCGGCAGGGCCTTGCGCCATCACCGTCATTCCCGCCTCGAACGAGGCCGCCGAGCGCTCCTGCGCCGTCAGCGCCGACGTCCGCGGGAGCGCTGCACGGTAGGCCTGCGCTGCCTCCGCGAGGTGTCCGGTGCGTGCATTCGCGCGCGCCCACGCGAGGAGAGCGACCGGATCGTCGAGCGCGCGGTCATCGCGCCGCTTGGCTTCGCTCAGCGATGCGAGCGCGTCTTCGGGCCTGCCGAGGCGAAGGAGGGCGCGCCCCTTGAGCACGCTCGGCGACGCTCGCCCCGGCAACAGCTTGTCGGCTTCGTCCGCGATCTGCGGCACCTCCTTCACGAGGATGCTCGAGCCCGATCCGACGAGCTTCGCCGTCCCGCTTGCGAGCAGATCGCAGTAGCGGCGGAGATTCGGCTCCTTCGCTCGCTCCCAGGCGTTTGCGGCGCGGTAGCCGTCCGTCATTCCGCACTCGGTCGGGCGCGCCGTGCCGAAAGCGGCCTGGGCCGACACGGGCTGGAGCAGCCAGACGAGCGCGAGAACGGAGCCGTGCACGAGCACAAAATAGCGCAAGACCCGCCCAGGCGTGAGCCGGACGGGTCTGTCGGCGGGCGTGGACGCCCGAACCGGTCTACGCGGCGAATGGATCGCGCAGCACGATCGTCTCGTCGCGGCGCGGGCCGATGCTCGCGAGGACCATCGGGCAGCCTGCCTCTTCTTCGATGAACCGGAGATAGTCGCGCGCCGCCGCCGGAAGCTCAGCCATCGAGCGCGCCTTCCCGAGCTCTTCCTTCCAGCCGCGGAACGTCTGGTAGACCGGCTTTGCCGTATCGAGCTCGTCGATCGGGAATTCGGTCGTGCGCCCCTGCGGCGTGTCGTACGCGACGCAAGCCTTCACCTCGTCGAGCCCGGTGAGGACGTCGAGCTTCGTCAGCGCGAGGCCATCGAGGCCGTTGACCGCCACGGCATAGCGAAGCGCCGGGAGATCGAGCCAGCCGGTACGCCGCGGGCGGCCCGTGACGGATCCGAACTCGGCGCCGATCTTACGGATGCGATCGCCGACCTCGTCGTGGAGCTCGGTCGGGAACGGGCCGGCGCCGACGCGCGTCGTGTACGCCTTCACGAGCCCGATGACCTCGTCGATGCGGCTCGGACCGATGCCCGCGCCGACGCATGCGCCGCCGGCGGTGGGCGTCGACGACGTGACGAACGGATACGTCCCGTGATCGACGTCGAGCAGCGTTCCTTGCGCGCCTTCGAGGACGACGCTCTTCTTCTCGCGGATCGCGCGCTCGACGAGCGGCTGCGTGGAAGCGAGCATCGCGACGATCCGCGCGCGCGTGGGCTCGATCGCCTCGAGCACCTCGGACACCGTGGGGACCTTCTCGCCGAGGCCGGTGAAGATCGGCGTCCAGCCTTCGAGCGCACGCCCGACGAGCTCACGGAGCCGCGAAGGATCGCGGAACGCGCCGAGCGTGATGCCACGGCGAGCGACCTTGTCCTCGTAGCACGGGCCAACGCCGCGCTTGGTCGTGCCGATCGCGCCCTTGCCCTGCTCGCGCAGGCCGTCGATCGTGACGTGATACGGCAGGATTGCGTGCGCCCGGTCGGAGACGATGAGCCGACCTTCCGCGTTGACGCCGCGGCGTTCGAGGTCGTCGAGCTCCGAGACGAGGCTCTTCGGATCGATGACCATGCCCTGACCGAGGACGCACGTGACGTCCTTGCGCAGGACCCCGCTCGGGACGAGCCGGACCACGATCTTGTCTTCACCCACGACCAGCGTGTGGCCGGCGTTCGGTCCACCGCCGTAGCGCACGACCATGTCGGCGCGCTCGGTGAAGATGTCGACGATCTTGCCTTTCCCCTCGTCGCCCCACTGCGCGCCTACGATCACGACCGCCGGCATCTCATTGCTCTCCTTCGCACTGGCTCAGGGCTCATTGCCCAGGCTGCAGGCTCGTTTTGCTGCTTAGCACGCGTACGACCTCATCGGTGTTCGTCTTCCGCTCGGCAGTGTCTTCCCAGACGTACGCGAAACCCCACGAGGCCGCATACGCTCGAGCACGCGCCGGATCCGCCACAGCGACGGCGGGGATCCCGCGCGAGCGGAGCTCGGCGAGACGAGGGTCGTCATCGGTTCCGACGATCACGACACCGCTCAAGCATGACGACTCCGCACGCGAGGCCCGCACGGCCCACGCGAGGGCGTCGAGATCGATCCCGAGCCCGACCGACGGCCGCGGCGCGCCGTAGCGCGCGAGCAGGTCGTCGTAGCGACCGCCGCCGCCAACGGCCTCTCCCGGGCCCTCCGCGTAGATCGAGAAGATCGTGCCCGTGTAATAGGACAGGCCCCTCACCTCGCCGGGATCGGCAGAGAGGTGCGGTCCGAGCCCTCGAGCAACGGCAGCGTCGAACAGCGCGAGCAAGCGGCTCGCAGGCTCCGCGGCGCGCGTGTCGCGCAGGAGCTGCAAGGCCTCGACGATCGCCTCACGACCGCCGTGCAGACGCGCGAGCGCGATTACGAGCGGCCCTTCGGACAGCCCCGCGCAGAGCTCGGCGAGCGATGCCTCGTCCTTGCGCGCGAGCGCGACGGAGATCTCGCCGGCCTTCGCGGGCTCGACCCCGGCGAGGAGCTCGCGCACGATCCCCGCGTCCGAGATGTCGATCGTGAAGCGTTCGAGCCCGGCGCCGACGCGCATCGCGTCCGCCGCGAGACAGAGGAGCTCGAGATCGCCCTCTGCGCCCGCGACTCCGCAGAGCTCGACGCCGACCTGTGGGATCTGCCTGTGCTTCTTCGCACGCGACGTGCGCCGCCGGACGACCGTGCCCTCGTAGGCGAGACGGAACGGCGGCTCGTGATCGCCGAGCCGGGTCGCGACGATGCGCGCGACCTGCGGGGTCATGTCCGGACGAAAGACGGCGACCTCACCGGACTCGGGCTCGATGAAGCGCATCACTTCATCCGCCGCGGACGCACCGAGGCCGCGCTCGAGCACGCTCGCGAGCTCGAATGCAGGCGGCGTGACGAGTCGATAACCGTGAAGAGAGAAGCGATCGAGCACCGCTTGCGAGAGATCACGCCGGCTCGCTGCCTCTTCAGGCAGGAGATCGCGCATCCCGGGCGGAAGCGGATGCTCGAGGGCTCGCGGTCCTTCCAACATCGCGGGCGGAGCAAGTCGCACGGCTCGCGCGACGCGTCAACGTCTGCTCGTGCGCTCGTGCTCTTACTGATGCGTCGATCGAACGCGACCGATCAGAACACGCCGCGGAGCCCTGCCCAGCCGCTACCGATCTCGGGCGTCACACGGACGCGCGTCTGCGCGCTCTTCGCCGCGCCACCGACGGACATCGCCGCGCTCGCCTTCGCGCTCGGCGCGGTGAGGTACAGCACGAGTCCGGCGACGAGCGCGGCCCCGCCGACGCCGAACGAAACGTTCGAGATCATCCCCGTCGTCTCGCCCTGCCTGGTCTTGTCGCGACCTTCCTGGTTGTTCGGACAGCCGTTCGGGTTCTCGTCCTTCGCGTTCCTGGTGCACGCGTTCGAGAGCGTCATCAGCCCCGTCGCCGTACCGACGCCGATGCCGACGAGCCCGACGCCGCCGAGGATGAACGCAACGGTCTTCTGGCCCGAGCCGCCGCTCTCCGTTTCTTCGCCACGCGGAGGCGGCGAAGGCGCGGGCCTCGGCTCGGGCTTCGATTCCGGAGTCGGCGACGTCTCCTGGACGACGACGTCCGCTTCGCGATCCTCCACCATCGGCGGGACGGCGATGCGCTGCGGGCGATCGCTCTTCGTGATCGTGACGAGCTTCACGACCTGCTTCTTTCCTCGGGCGCGGAACGTCAGCTTGCGTTCGCCCGGCTCGGCCGCGAACACGACGCCTCGTTCGGCCTCCGGCACGCGTCGGTCCTCGACGAGGACCTCGGTGAGCTCCACCTTTTGCTGCGGCTCGACGATCACGCGCGCGAGTGACTTCTCGAGCTCTGCCATTCTTTGGCGCGCGAAGTCACGTCGATCGTTCCGCTTGAGCTCCGTCGCTTTCCCTTCCGCTTCCTTGAACTCGACCCACGCGACCCACGTCGCGCCCTGCTCCTTGTGGCAGTAGGCGAGGTTGAGGAGCGTCCCGAGCTGCTGGTCCTTCTTGTACGCCGCTTCGAACTTGGGACACGCCTCGCCGTAGCGACGCTCTTCGAGGAGCTTCTGTCCCTCGCGGAACAGACGCTCGGCATCGGCATCCTTCTCCGAGATCGGACGGCCCGGAGACGGCTCGGCGCTCGCGTCGTTCGTCCAGAGTGCCCCGCAGAGGACGAAACCGAACGCTGCCCAGCTCGACAGAGCGCGTACTGTTCTCATTGACCGGAGCGTGTCTGCGGGAGGCCCGCCGGCAACGACTTCCCGGACGGCGCCGACGTGGTCTTCGCGACCGGACGCGACGCCGGCACGGTTGCCGCCGGCCGGGTCGTCACGATTGGGCTCGGCTTCACCTTCGGCGTGCTCGTCGGTGCGTTCGCCGGCATCGGCGATGCGCCGAGCACCGTTCCCTGCACGGTCGGCGGGAGATCGTTCTCGACCGACGCGGTGTGCACACCGACAGGCGCCATCACCTGCGCGGGCGGCGCAGTCGTCGGATCCATTGCAACCGGCGGCGGCTCCGAAGCGGCGCTCGGATCGGCTTCGGGTCCGTGCTTCGTCTTGTTGCCGAGCGTGACCACGCCGATGAGCACGATGCCGACGAGCGCGGGGACCGCGATGCCGGCGAGAATCCAATTGCGCTTCCGCGACTCGAAGACGGTGAATCTCCGCGCTACCGTGCTCGCCGTCCCGTGCAGCTCCGGCTGCATCGAGTCGAGACGGCGCCCCGGCGCAGACGGGATCGCGATGCGGTCCGACGAGACGGCGCCGCCGCGAATGCGCGTGCCGCTCGAGAGGTCCTCCATCAAGGCGCGTGCGAGCGTCGCCTGCACGCGATCGGCCGACTGGATCCACGTGCCCGAGCCGTACGGCACGAGCGCCTTCGCGAGCTCGCCGACGTCAGCGAAGCGATCCTCGCGCTTCTTCGCGAGGCACTTCATCACGATGTGCTCGAGCCCTTCGGGCACGCCGGTCACGAGCGATCGGATCGGCGGCGCCTCCTTCTCGAGGATCTGCGCGAACGTCTCCTGCAGCTCGTCGCCGCCGAACGGCATGGAGTTCGTGAGCAGCTCGTACATGCAGATGCCGAGCGACCAGATGTCCGTCCGATGATCGACGCTCTTCGGGCTCCGGACCTGCTCCGGGGACATGTACGGCGGTGATCCGAGCACCGTACGCCCGCCGGTGAGCTGCTGCGTGCGCCGATCCGCGGTGCTGTCCGCCGACTTCGAGATCCCGAAGTCGAGGATCTTGATGACCTGCGTACCGTCCGGCTTGTTCGCGAGGAACAAGTTGGAGGGCTTGAGATCGCGATGGATGATCCCGTGCCCGTGCGCATGCGCGAGGCCTTCGAGCGCCTGGAGGATGTAGTCGACGACGAGCCAGCGCGGGAGCGCGCCTCGCGAGTCCGCGATCTGACAGAGGTCCGCCCCTTCGAGCAGCTCCATCACGATGAACGGAAGCCCGTCCTGGCCGACGTCGACGTCGACGACGCGCGCGACGTGCTCGCTCTGGAGCTTGGCGGCGGAGCGCGCCTCGAGAAGGAGCCGCGACTGCGCCTCGCGATCGGCGATGTCCTGGTAGAGGAGCTTCACCGCGACTCGTTGATCGAGCAGCTCGTGGTACGCCTCGACGACGACGCCCATGCCGCCTTCGCCGAGGAGTCGCTCGACGCGGTACTTGCTCGCGAGCAGGTCGCCGACCTTCAGCAGCGAACGACCGCTCTCCGGGGGCCCACCCCTGGACGCAGTTCGCTGCGATCGCGCGAGCTTCGCCGCCATCGAACGTCAATCGTAGCGTTCGGCGGCGCCGCGCTCCAAGGAAGAAAGCGCTCGTAATCCGGTAGACACTTTCGCACCTCGTGCCGTGATTCTCGCGTCGCTCACGCCGCCTGGATCGAAGGCAATCCACGCGTCGCGGCCATGCGGGCGCACACGGAATGACACAGACGCCGATCCGAGGCGCCGCCTCGCGCTGCCCGTCTCTCAGATCTGAAATCGAGACCTCGGCTCCGTCTGCGACGTGACAGCTCCGGTGTTGGTGACGGCTTCAGCTGTCGGAAACGCTACAGGCCGGACGCGCGACCGGACACGGCAGCCTGCCGGCGAATCCTCCGTGAATTCGCGCGGTCACGAATGCGGGCCGTGCTCGGAGCAAGTCGGCACGGCAGTCGCAATGGGGCCCACCCGAGAAAGGACTCCCACCATGGCCTTCGCCATCCAGCGCGACATCCTCGATGCAGCGGTCAACGGCGACGCGGCGGCGCTCGACCACGTCCTCAAGACGATCAAGCCCCATGTCGAGCGTCAGCTCCTCCGCTATCCCGTGAGCGACGAGGACCGGCGTGATCTCCTGCAGGCGACGCTGATGCAGATCGTTCGTCGCCTCGGCTCTTTCCGCGCAGAGGCGAGCTTCTCGACGTGGCTGTTCCGTGTCACCGCGAACGAAGCGCTGATGTTGATGCGCTCGCGGCGCCGTCATCGCGCTCGCTTCGTCGAGGGCCTCGAGTGGGAAGAGCTCGCGATGCTGCCCGCGATGAACGACACCGATCGCGTCGACTCGGACCTCGGCGTGAGCGCGCGTCAGCGTGACGAGCGCGTTCGCGATGCGCTCGGCGAGCTGCCGGACGACTATCGCGACGTCGTCATCGCGCACTATCACATGGACCTCGGTCTCCAGGAGATCGCCGACCGACTGTCGATCACCGAGAGCGCCGTCCGGTCGAGACTCCACCGCGCACGCTCGCGCCTGCGCACGCTGCTCGAAAAGCGAGACCTCGGCGCGTACACTGCAGCGGCCTGAGCACCGAACGCACTCCCCCGCCCTGCAGCGCTCTGCTGTTCGATCTCGACGGCACGCTCGTCGACTCGCGGCTCGACATCGCTGCGGCCTTGAACGCTGCCCTCGTCGAAGCCACGGGACGGCCACCCCTACCGGTGGAGGCCGTCCTGCCGATGATCGGCGATGGCGCTCGTGCGCTCGTTGCGCGAGCACTGGCGTCCGAGGGCAACGAGCGCGCCGCGCACGACCACGAGCTACTCGAGCGCACCGTCGCGCTCTTCATGAAGCACTACGCCGAGAAGCCCGTCGTCCACACGCGGCTCCTTCCCGGTGCACGCGAGGCAATCGCGCTCGGGCTTCCGTCCGCCGTCGTCACGAACAAGCCGCGAGCGATCACCGTGCTCGTCCTCGAGCAGCTCGGCCTTGCCGACGCGTTCCGCGCCGTGTTCGCCGGAGGCGATGGGCCGCTCAAGCCCTCGCCCCATGGCGTCCTCGAGGTTGTTCGGAAGCTCGACGTCGCGGTCGAGCACGCGTGGCTGATCGGTGACGGACCGCAGGACGTGCTCGCCGGAAGGGCCGCCGGCTGCTTCACGGTCGCCGTCCCCGGGATCGCGGAGCGCGAGCGTGTGCTCGCGGCCGCGCCTCACCTCGTGGTCGATTCGCTGCTCGACGTCGCGCGCTTCGCCCGCGCTGCGGTCGACGCGAACGTCACTTCGGCTTGACCTCGATCTCCTTCAGGCGTGCGCGGACGCCGTTCATTCGCGCGATCGCCGCCTGGAGCTTCTCCTTGTCGCTCGACAGGTCCTTCTTCTCGTCGGGATCGCTCGAGAGATCGAACAGCTGATAGTTGTACCCGCCCGAGTGGATCAGCTTCATTCCGGGCGTCGGTCCGGTGATGACGGCGCGCCTCACGCCGTTGAACGGACCGGCCGGCATGTCGACGTAGACGTCGCGCTCTTCGTGCTCGGCATCGTTTCCGAGGTAGACGTCCTCGAGCAGGCTCGTGCCACGGATCTCGCCATTGTCCGGCACGTCGAGGCCCATCAGCTCGATGATCGTCGGCGCGACGTCGATGTGCGAGCGCTTCGCGGTCACGCGCCGAGGCTCTGCGCCCGGGACGTAGACGAACAGCGGGACGTGAACGAGCTCGTTCCAGATCTCCGATCCGTGGAAGAGCATTCCGTGCTCGTAGAACGCTTCGCCGTGGTCGGCCGTCATCACGATCGCGGTGTCCTCCGCCCACGGCTGCGACGCGATGTAATCGAGCACGCGGCCGATGTGCTTGTCGGTGAACCACACCTCTTGATCGTAGAGGGCGCGCTGCTGCGCGAACGCGCCCTTGCCGCCGCTGAAGTCGGGTGAGCCCTCGTGCGGGACGTACTGCGCGTGCGGATCGAAGAAGTGGAACCAGGCGAAGAAGCGATGCGGCTTGTCCTCCGCAGCTACGCCACCGTCCGTCCCGGCGTCGCCGTCCGGCGCTGCTGCCGGAGCCGCGCCTGCATCGGCGTCCTCCGAAACGCCTCCGATGACGTTCTCGGGCCGGGCGAGCAGCTTGAGCGCGAGGTCCGCCATGCGCTCGCTCGTGATGCTCGTGTCGTTGTCGCCCATCCCCGGCGGGATCGCGGACGTGTCCCAGACCTGAAATCCCTGGGTGAGGCCGCTCGATCGCTTGAAGTACCAGTGGCACATGCCCGCGAACGTGCGATAGCCCGCATCGCGCGCACGCTCGGCGACGAACGTGTTGCTCTCGGCGTACGAGTTGAAGTGACTGAAGTCGGTGACGGTCTCGCTCGGGTATTTGCCGATCAGCATCGGACCGACGGCCTTGCCCGTGTACGACGCCATCGAATAGGCGTTCTCGAACACGGTCGCCTTCTCCGCGAGCTGGTCGAGGTTCGGCGACGTCGGCTTGCCGTAGCTCATGAAGCCGAGGTCCGGGCGCAGCGTGTCGACCGTGAGGAGGATCACGTTGTACGAGCGCTTCGGCTTCTTCGAGGGTTCGACGTCGGTCGTCGCCACGGTCGGTGGCGGCGCCGCTTCCGGCGTGTCCGCACCCGAGCAGTCCTCGTCGATCCCGTTGCCTGGGATGTCGAGCGCGTTCGGGTTCACGCGCTTGTCGTTGTCGTTGCAGTCGCCACCGCCGAACTTCGCCGAGAAACCGTCCTTGTCGTGATCGGTCATGCGGCGGAGGAGCGCGAGCGCGGCCTTGCCGAGCGGCGAGTGCTTCTCGAGCGCGCGCACCGTCGTCGGCGAATCGCCGAGATGCGACGACGCATGGAGACAGAGCGCGAACATGACGACGTGCAGGACGAGCCCGAACGCAGCCGCGCCGAGTGAGCGCGGATCGGGACGGCCGCGGACGTCGACGGACGGGACCTTCGCAAGCGCGATCGGGGCAGCGAACGCACCGGCCGCGAGGATCGCCGCGTTCGCGACCGGGCGAAGATCGAGCTCGGATCGCTTCAGCACGCCGAAGATTCCGAGCACACCTCCACCCGCACCGCTCCTGTCTCCCGTTGCGATGCCGATCGCGAAGAGCAGACCGACGACGATCACCGCGGCGCTCGCCGTGAGCACCGGATCGAGGAGCTGCGGAATGGCCTCGCTGCCGAGAGCCAGCAATCTGCGGAACAGCGGAAGCACCGCGAGCGCGATCGCTCCGCACACGAGGAACGCGCCGACGGCTCCGACCCCCGCCGTGAGCCCCGCCTCGGCCGGCTTGGCAGCGCTCATCGAGAGGCGACCCACGTGTGCCGCGAGCACGGTCCCTCCGAAGAACGCCACGATCGCGATCGGCGCAGCAGCAGCCGCACGAAGCCGATCGAGCACGGCGCCGTCGCGCAGCGCCGAAAGCGCGCTCAGCGGGTTCGTTGCTGCGCGCGGCGAGAGCACGAGCGCGAGGACCCCGATGGCCCCGCCGATGCCGACGGCGAGCGGGAACAAGAGTCCGAGCTCGGACGCAAACAGCGACGCCGTGGGCGGAAGCTGTTGAGCTCCCGCTTCGGCCGCCCCTGCGGCGACGGCGCGCGCCTCGAGGAACGCGACGATCACCGCTGCAGCAGCAGCACCACCGAGAGAAAGAAGCAGGCGCAAGAGCGCGCGGAACATGGTCGAAGGCCGCCCTCGTCCAATCGAGGGCGAAAGTGGGTGGAACCTTACTAAACCGGGCTCTTCTTCGCGAGCCCCTGCGCCACGCTCGCGTCATGCCTTCGACGTCCCTCTTGACGACGCTCGCGAAGGCTGTCCATCGGTGGGCCTCCGAGCGGACGATTCGCGAG
>JAEXCN010000297.1 GCA_023402175.1 Pseudomonadota bacterium
GAGCTGCAGGTATCGATTGGCCCAGTAGGTCCCGTACGAGACGCCGTAGATGAACACCGGCTGCCCTTCGCGTCGGGTGCGCTCGATGAGGAGCGCGACGTCGTTCGCTGCGTTCGTCGTCGAGAACGCGGCGAGCCTATCGCCCCATCGCTGCTGGTTCTCGGCGAGACATGCGGGCCACTCGGCGTCGGTGATCTCGAGGTCCTTCTCGCTCTCGGGCGCTTGTCCGGCGCACGTCAGCTTCGTCGACTTCCCCGTGCCGCGATGGTCCGGGATGTAGAACTCGATGTCGGGAGACCTCGTCGCGAGCGCCTCGGCTATGCCTTCGAAGACGTAGCCCGAGCCGCCTGGTCCACCCTGAAGCATCCAGAGCGCGCGCGTCGCCTTGCCGTTCGCGGGACGGAAGCGCTTCACGAACACGTCGATCGTCTCGCCGTCGGGTTCGGACGCACGAAGAGGCAGCTTGACGGTCGCGCACTCCGCAGGCGGTGTTCCTCCTTCCGAGTGGAGCGAGCATGCGGTCCAGGTGATCGGCGCGGGGCCGGAGCCGTCGGCGCCGGCGTCGGGCGTCGGCGGCTCGGGGCCGGGCCCACCGGAGGACGACGAGGAGGACGAGTCTCCACACGCAAACGCGGCGAGCGAGAGACCAGCGATGACGAAGAGTGAGCAGAGTGAGAGGCGCATCACTGCTCGCTCTGCGGCGGCCGTCGTTTGCGGCCAAATAACAGTCCCTAACAGTTCGCGACTCGAACGAGCGAGGAGAGCGCGTACCCGTCCTCCGTCGTGACGAGCACCTCCTCGAGCCCGAGCGCGCGTAGACGTCGGATGGCCATGTACACTCGCGCAGAGGCGGACTCCGGGCGCATCCGCTCTCCGGGCCATCCTGCTTCGAGCACCTCGGCGAGCGTCAGCCCGCGCTGCCCGTGTCGCTCCGCGAGCGCGAGGAGGATCCTCCGGAGGGCGGCGCGCCGCGAGAGATCGATCGTGACTCGACCGGCGACACCGCCTCGAAGCTCGGCCGCGGAGCCGTTCGCGCGGATTTCCAGCGTCAGCTCGCCACGCTCGGCTCGGTCGACTTCACCCCTCACGGCCTCGAGATCGGCGGCGAGGAAGACGTCCTCGATGTCACGAGCGAGCAGCCTCGCCTCCGCGAGCCGCGCCTCCGCCTGCGCGCGTGCTCCGCGGAGCGATGCAACGCGGGCGCCTTCGAGAAGGAGCTCGGTCTCGCACGCGACGTCGCCTTGGTCGCGCACCGTGTCGAGCATCGACGCGAATCGCGACTCTGCCTCTTCGAGATCACCAGCCGTCCGCGCGATCGCGACCTCGAGCGGGCCGATCCGCGCGAGGTGATATCGATCGCCGCTCGCCTCGAAGCTGGCATGCGCCCGCGTGTAGCAATCCTGCGCGGCCGCCAGCTCGCGGCGGACGAGGAGCGTCAATGCGCGGTTCGCGAGGGCGATGCCGGTCGTCCGCTCGTCGCCACAACGCTGCGCCGCTGCAATTGCGCTGAGGTAGCGGCGAGACGCATGGTCGAGCTCACCGCGTGCGTGATCGACGAGCCCGAGCGACTGCTCGGTCATCGCTTCCAGACGGAGATCGTGCAGCTCGCGCGCGTGAGCGAGGGCTGCGCATCCGGCCTGATACGCAGCATCGAGCTCACCGAGCGGCCGTCGAACGAAGCACTCGAAGGACGCAATCCATGCAGCGACCCGTCGATCGCCGCTCTTCCTCGCGAGCGCGGCCGCGCGCGTACATGCCTCGAGGGCCTCTCGAAAACGGCCGCGGAGCGCGAGGAAGCGCCCGTACGCCCGATGCAGCTCTGCCTCGAGCGCCGGATCTCCCGTGCGCGTCGCCGAGAGATCGAGCGCGCTGACCATCACGTCACGATGAAGGTCCGGGGGGCCCTGTCGGACGAGCAACTTGTCGAGCGCGACGGCAAGGTGCTGCGCAGCGCGTACGTCGTCGTGCCGCTTCGCGAAGTCGAACGCTGCAAGGAGGTTCGCGCGCTCGGCTGTGAGATCGTCGTTCGATTCGGCGAGACGAACGAACGCGGAGCGGTGCCTCCGCGCGATCTCGTCGGAGCGACCGCTCGCCGCGAGCTTCTCGCCGGCGAACGTCCGGATCACCGTCAGCATCTCGAAGCGGGAACGTGCACCTGCTCCTTCGACGCGGCGCACGAGGGACGCATCGACGAGATCGGCAAGAGCCCGAGCCGCATCGATATCGAGATCGAGGATGCGGGTCGCCACGTCGAGCGAGAACCCACCTCTCGGAACGGAGAAGGCCGCGAACGCGAAGCGCGCATCGTCCCGGAGCATCCGGAAGCTGTCCTCGAGCGCCTCCTCGAGCGCCGGAAGCGAGAGGGACTTCGCCGTCGTCGCGAGCACCTCGGGAGCGCCGAGCGCGGCGACGCGTGACGCGAGGAGCTCGATCCCGAGGGGCAAACCGTCGACGCGCGTCACGAGCTCGCGCGCATCCACCTCGCTGACGTCGTGCTTCGATCCGGCACGATCGAGCGCGTCACGCAGGAGCGCCGTCGCGACGTCCGAGGGGAAGGGATCGAGCCGCACGACGTGCTCCGCCGGGACGTCGAGGCGCTCACGCGAGGTGACGACGATGCGCGGTCGCGCGGTTGCGTCGAGCCACGTCGTGGCGAGCTCGGCGACCTCTTCGCGGACGTGCTCGCATTCGTCGAGCAGGAGCACGGTCGCGCGGTCGTCCATGCGCTCGGCGACGCGCGCGACGATCGCGTCGCGCCCTCGCGCTCGCGTGCTCGCTCCGATCGCGCGAGCGACGGCGGCCGCGACCCCCGAAGCCGAGACGTCCCGCAGCGGCACGAAGCGGACGTCGAGACCTTCGACGTCGAGCTCGTGGGCGAGCTGCCTTGCGACGATGGTCTTCCCGACGCCCGGTGGTCCGACGAACGTGACGAGTCGGGCATCGCGCGTGAGCAGCCGTCGGGCATGCGCGAGCTCGGTGTCGCGTCCGATGATCCTCCGTTGTCGTGCCGTCCCGGCCATCGCCGGTCGGCATCCTAGCGTGCGTCGGTGCGCGCTCCCGGATCACAGCCGTGGGGGGCCCGCGACGGGCAGAATGCGTCTCAACGCCACGCTTTTGCGTCGCTTTTCGTGCACGCCCGAGCTCTCAGAAATGCTTTTCCAGCCCATCCGAAAGCCGATAGGCTGCCTGGACTGACGTGTCAGTTCACCTGGCGTGGCCGCGTTCCGGCCCCGCTCGGTCCTCTGCCGCCGCTAGCCGACGGCGGCTCATTTTTCGGAGCACAACCTGATGTCTACGGCCGGATCGAAGCCCTTCCTCGCGATCGGAATGGATGTCGGGTCGACCACGGTGAAGGCCACCGTCGTCGATCCCGAGACGAAGGCGATCTTGTGGAGCGACTACCAGCGCCACCACACGAAGCAGCCCGAGAAGGTCCTCGAGCTGCTCGAGACGATCATCGCGGCCTTCCCTAATCAGCCGCAGGACGGATGGCGCATCTTCCTGACGGGATCGGGCTCCGCGCCGCTCGCTCCGTCGACGGGCGGCAAGTTCGTCCAGGAAGTGAACGCGGTCACGCTCGCCGTCGAGCACCTGCATCCCGACGTCCTCAGCGTCGTCGAGCTCGGTGGTCAGGACGCCAAGATCATCATGTTCAAGGCGGACGAGAAGACCGGCGAGAAGACGGCGATGGCGTCGATGAACGACAAGTGCGCGTCCGGAACGGGCGCCACCATCGACAAGTGCTTCCTCAAGGTCAACGCGCCGCCGGAGCTCGTGACGACGCTCCGCTTCGACGACTCGAAGCTCCATCACGTCGCGGCGAAGTGCGGCGTGTTCGCGGAGACGGACATCGTCAACCTGATCAAGAGCGGCATCCCGTCGACCGAGGTCCTCTGCTCGCTCGCCGACGCGATCGTCATGCAGAACCTCTCGGTCCTCACGCGCGGCAACACGCTGAAGGCGCGCGTGCTCCTCCTCGGCGGACCGAACACGTACCTGCCGTTCCTCCAGGACTGCTGGCGCCTCCGCATCCCGCAGGTCTGGCAGGAGCGCGGATACGACTACCCGAAGGACGTCCCGATCGAGGAGCTCGTCTTCGTCCCCGAGAACGCGCAGTACTACGCCGCGCTCGGCGCCGTGCTCTACGGCCTCCACGAGGAGGCGCACGTCGGCTGGATGAAGGCCGATCTCAAGGACATCCGCGAGTACATCACGACCGGCCGCAAGGCGCGCCTCGGCGAGAGCGCCGGCCCGCCGCTCTCGAAGAGCGAGCAGGAGCTCGAGGAGTTCCGTGAGCTCTACAAGATTCCGAAGTACACGCCGGAGAAGCTCGAGGCGGGTCAGAAGGTGAGGGCGGTCGTCGGCCTCGACGGCGGATCGACGTCGTCGAAGGCGGTCCTCGTCGACTACGAGAGCGGGAAGATCCTGACGAAGGCGTATCAGCTCTCGAAGGGCAACCCGATCCAGGACACGAAGGAGCTCCTCACGCAGCTGAAGGAGTACGCGACGAAGCAGGGCGCCGAGCTCGAGGTGATGGGCTTCGGCGCGACGGGCTACGCCGCCGACGTCCTCGAGGAGTGCGTGAAGAGCGACGTCAACATCGTCGAGACCGTCGCGCACATGCTGAGCGCGGTGCACTTCTTCGGCGACGTCGACGTCATCTGCGACATCGGCGGGCAGGACATCAAGGTCCTGTTCATGAAGAACGGCGACATCGCCAACTTCCGCCTCTCGAACTCCTGCAGCGCCGGTAATGGAACGCTCCTGCAGGGAACGGCGGACTCGTTCGGCGTGCCTGTGCAGCAGTTCGCGGACGTGGCGTTCAAGGCGGAGCTCGCGCCGAAGTTCAGCTACGGCTGCGCCGTCTTCCTCGATACCGACCGCGTCAACTTCCAGAAGGAAGGCTTCTCGAAAGAGGAGATGCTCGCGGGCCTCGCGCAGGTGCTGCCGAAGAACGTTTGGCAGTACGTCGTCCAGATCCCGCGACTCGCGTCGCTCGGACGCAAGTTCGTCCTCCAGGGCGGCACGCAATACAACCTCGCGGCAGTCAAAGCGCAGGTCGATTACATCAAGGAGCGCGTCCCGAACGGCGAGGTGTTCGTCCACCCGCACACGGGCGAAGCCGGCGCGATCGGCGCGGCGATGGAGACGCTCCGCGTCGTGAAGCGGAAGGGCAAGAGCTCGTTCATCGGGCTCGATGCTGCGATCAACCTCGAATACACGACGAAGAACGACGAAGAGACGGTGTGTCACTTCTGTCCGAACGAGTGCAAGCGCACGTTCATCGACACGAAGACGCCCGACGGCCACTCGAGCCGCTACATCGCCGGCTTCTCGTGTGAGAAGGGCACCGTCGAGTCGAAAGAGGCGATGCTCGATCTCGTCGCCGAGCGGAAGAAGACCGCCCAGCAGTTCCCCAACATGGTGGACTACGAGGCGAAGCGCGCGTTCATGCACTTCTACAACGCGGCGCCGATGCCCGAGGACGGCTCGCCGATCAAGGACGTCGAGCTCCGGAAGGGCATCTTCGGCCAGCGCCGCGTCGAGGTCACGCGGCCGTTCAAGCGCTCGAGCAAGGAAGCCTGGGACGCCCGCCGCCGCGTGCGCATCGGCATCCCGCGTGTGCTCAACATCTACTCGACGGCGCCGTTCCTACGGACGTACCTCGAGGCGCTCGGGATCCCGAAGCAGAACGTCGTCTTCTCCGACGAGACGACCGAGGAGATGTGGGTCGAGGGTGGCAAGTACGGCTCGATCGACCCGTGCTACCCGAGCAAGGTCGCGCAGGCGCACATCCACAACCTGCTCTTCCACCAGCACACGGCGAAGAAGCCGCTCAAGTACATCTTCTTCCCGATCCTGACGCACGTGTCGAACTTCGTCTCCGACACGATGGACAACGCGAGCTGTCCGATCGTTGCCGGCGCGCCCGAGGTCATGAAGGCCGCGTTCACGAAGGAGGTCGACTTCTTCGCCGCGCGCGGGATCGAGTACGTCGACCCGGCGATTTCGTTCGTCGAGCCGAACCTCATGGCGAAGCGTCTCTTCGAGACGTGGGGCTCGCGCCTCGGCATCACCCAGGACGAGAACGATCACGCGTGCCGTGAAGCCTGGAAGGCGCAGACGATCTTCGAGAACGACGTCCAGGACAAGGGCCGCGCGATCCTCGAGACCGTCGAAGCGGAAGATCGCGTCGCGATCCTCCTCCTTGGTCGCCCGTACCACTCGGATCCGGGCCTGAACCACGGCATCCCCGAGGAGTTCCAGGTCCTCGGCTATCCGATCCTCTCGATCCGCTCGATCCCGAAGACGCGCGAGTACCTCGATCGCTACTTCAAGGAGGATCTCGAGAGCGGCGCGATGAAGACGCCCCTCGAGCTGAACCACGTCTGGCCGGAGAACTACTCGGTCAACAGCGCGCAGAAGGTCTGGGGCGCCGTCTTCGCGGCGCACCACCCGAACGTCGTCGTCCTCGACCTCTCGTCGTTCAAGTGCGGTCACGACGCGCCGATCTACGGCCTCATCGACGGCATCATCGAGAAGTCGAAGACGCCGTACGCCGCGCTCCACGACATCGACGCGAACAAGCCCGCGGGCTCGATCAAGATCCGCGTCAAGACCTACGCCCACGCCCTGAAGCTCCACGAGGAGCGCCTCCAGGACGCGAGCCAGAAGATGCACGAGCTGCAGCATCGTATCGATCAGAAGCGCCTCGAGCTGCTCGAGCTCAAGTCGAACCAGCTCGAGAGCCGCCGCGTCCAGGACGAGGCGCTCCGTCTGCAGATCGAGACGCTGCGCGAGAAGGTCCGTGCGTACAAGCCGAAGACCAGCACGCTCACCGGTCCCGCGGATGCGGAGGCCAAGAGCATGGTCAAGCTGGGCAAGAAGAACAAGGACGGCAGCATCACGCGCGTCGACGCTGCGGCTGCCGCCTCTCAAATCATCCCGACGGCCGCTGCGTCGCAGCCCGCCGTCGACAACTCCGTCAACGCTGCCGAATGAACGGGACTGAGGAGAAGGCCATGAGCAACGTCACCAACGACACGTTCACCGGAATCAACGGGAAGAAGAAGCTCAAGATCGCGAACCAGGAGTTGGACCTGGACGCGGAGCTCGCGAAGTTCGAAGCCGAGGAGAAGAAGCGGCTCGGCCTCGACGGCAAGACCGAGCACTGGATCGAGGACATGGTGAACCTTCAGTTCACGCGCTCCGAGCGCGCGAACGTCACCCTCCTCATCGGCGGCCTCACCCTCGCGCACGACTACCTCATCGAGGGCGCGTTCAAGGGTATCGGCTACAGCGTCCAGATGCTGGACGTCCCGGACAACGCGGCGTTCCAGGCCGGCAAGGAGTTCGGCAACCGCGGGCAGTGCAACCCGACCTACTTCACCGTCGGCAATCTCGTTCAGTACCTCATCACGCTGCGCGACAAGCACGGGATGACGAGCGAGGAGATCGTGAAGAAGTACGCCTTCCTCACGGCGGGCGCGTGCGGCCCGTGCCGCTTCGGCATGTACGTCACCGAGTACCGGAAGGCGCTTCGCGACGCCGGCTTCGACGGCTTCCGCGTCATGCTCTTCCAGCAGACCGGCGGCATCAAGCAGGCGACGGGCGAGGAGCTCGGCCTCGAGCTCAACGCCACCTTCTTCTGGGCCCTCGTGAAGGGCATGATCGCCGGCGATGTGCTCAACGCGTACGGCTACCGCGTTCGCCCCTACGAGAAGGTGAAGGGCGACACGACCGCCAAGCTCACCGAGTGCAAGAAGATCCTCTACGAGGCCCTCGAGAACAAGACGAACATCCTCGCCGCGCTGTGGCGCTGCAAGCCGATCCTCCGCTCGATCGAGGTCGATCGGACGATGGTGAAGCCGAAGGTCTCCATCATCGGCGAGTTCTGGGCGATGACGACCGAGGGCGACGGCAATTACCAGCTCCAGGAGTTCCTCGAGACGGAGGGCGCCGAGTGCGACATCCAGCTCGTCGCCGCGTGGCTCCTCTACACGCTCTGGGAGGTCCGCAACGACACGAAGGAGCGCGGCGATCTCCGTGAGTGGGACAACGCGAAGTACGGCCTCGGCGGCGGCGGACCGTTCGCCGTCTTTCAGAAGCTCGCGATCAGCCACCTCGGCGACAAGGGCGTGAAGGGCCTCTTCCAGACCTTCGCGTATGCCGCGGGCCTCTACGGCTACAAGTTCGCGTCGATGGACGAGATCGCCCAGCTCGCGCACGACTACTACAACAACGATCTCCGCGGCGGCGAAGGCCACATGGAGGTCGGCAAGCTGATCGCGAACGTCATCCACCAGAAGTGCCACATGACGCTCAGTGTGAAGCCGTTCGGCTGCATGCCGAGCGCGGGCGTCTCGGACGGCGTTCAGACGGCGATCACGGAGAAGTTCCCCGGCACGATCTTCTGCCCGGTCGAGACGAGCGGCGACGGTCGCGTGAACTTCTACTCGCGCGTGCAGATGTACCTCTTCAAGGCGAAGCAGGCGGCGCAGGCGGAGTACGAGCGCGCGCTCGAAGAGAACGGCGTCACGCGTGAGCAGGTCGCTGCGTTCCTCGACGCGAACCCGAAGTTCCGCAGCCCGTTCTACAAGGCGAAGCACGTCTATTGCGGCAACAACGCGGACATCGTCGCCGCGGTCGCGCCGTACATCACGAAGACGCGCGCGGAGCGCTGGAAGGACCGCCTCACGGCGTTCGCGACCGGCAGCAAGAAGGCGATCGAGCAGACGCCGCATCTCGCCGTCAGCCTCGTCAACGCGGTCAAGGAAGCGCCGAAGGTCGCGGAGCGCGTGAAGGAAGACATCACGATCATCCGCGAGATCCGCGCGCTCAAGAAGAAGGCGCCGAAGGCGGAGTCGACGCTCGACGCGGCCGCCGAGGAGTGACGCTCGGCTGACGACTCCCAAGAGGGACAAACAACGGCGCTGGAGGCTCGGGCCTTCGGCGCCGTTGTTCGTGGTGCGGCTAGCAGTCGTTCGGCTCGCCGATCCGTGACAACGCCCCCCCGATTAAGCCGCGAATAGAGACTCAGTGCTGCTTGCGACAGCTCACCTCCACGAGGATCCCGTCGGAGTGACGGCAGTAGATCATCGTCCCGCGGTTGTTGCGAACGATGCTGCTGACGTCGGTGCCCGCCTGCGAAAGCGCCGCGTGCACTCGTCCCACGATGGCGACGTCCTCGACGAGGAAGCCAAGATGGAAGCCGTCCGGGTAGACCTGGCCTGCGTCCTTCTTGCGCTGGAGGACGAGCACGAAGCCCGCGCCGTCCGAGAGGATGGCGATTGCTGGTGAGGTCCGACTCGTCTGGAGCGTGAGACCGAAGAACGTCTCGCAAGAAGGAGACGCTGCTCTGGACGTCGGTGACCTGGAGATCGAGATGATTGAGAACCATGGTGAGCCTCGCTTGGCACGCACGTGTGCCGTGAGGCCGAGGCAGCTCATCCATGGTGGAGGCTGAAGGGCTCCCAGGATGGGAGTGACCGGGGCTCACCGAACCGGTCCGCCGTTTTTGGGCCGCCGACAATCTACGCGTCGATCGGGAACGCGCAACCGCGAATGCGCGAAGGCGCGTGAAGCCCGATCGCGTCGCCGCGACGTCCACCGTGTGGGGGCGGCCGACGCATCTCGCCAGGAGAGCGCTTTCGACCTGCTCATGGCGGCAGCCCCCTAGAAGGCCTCGAGCCGCTTTTCGGGCCGAGGGCCCGGATCACTCGGGGCGTTCGGGGTAGCCACCGCGGAGCGCATTCCAGATGTGCGCGAGGAACTCGAGGTCGATGTCGTCGGGAAGACCGAGGTCCTTCCGCATCTTGTTCGCAATGCGGATGCCCTGGTTCTTCTCGGCGGTCGTACCGAGCAGATACTGTCCGCCGAGGAAGACCGCGCCGTCGCCGGCCTTGGCGCGTTCGGCCTCGAACGTCGCGACGCTGTGACAGACGATCGTGATGCTCCCGTCGTCATGAGGGAAGTACGAGAGGCGCCCGTCCAGTGGACCTCCGCAGTGGAGCACGAGCAGATCCGAGTTGTCGTTCGTGTAGAGCGGGAGCAGACCGCCGAGCGACCGCACATAGGACCCCGCTGACTTGTGATCGAGCCAACCGTCTTCCCAGTTCAGCTCGAGGAGCTCCGCGCTGCTGTGGAGCCGCCAGCCTCCGCGCAACTTCGACTCGCCGTCCGATGTCTCGTAGAGCGCCTTGACGGCGGCAGGGACCTCCACGCCGTATCGCTTCGCGATCTCCACCCAATTCTCGTTCGCCATTCGAGCCTCCTCCGTGCGGGACAAAAACACGCTCTCAGCTGATCACGCGTAGTACGTGCATATCAGACGAGCCGTCGTCCTGCGCTCCTTGGACGATCTCGTTGCGCCTCTACTTGGGACGAAGGACGCTCAGCGTGAAGCGCTCATGAAAGTAGAATTGGTCGCTGTTCCTTGTCCGCGTCTCGCGTCGAACGGCGGCTGAGGGGTGAGCCGCTCCGGAGCACAACTCAGTGTGTCGACGAGTCGGGGAGGTTGGGAAAGAGGAACCCGAGGCCGAGCGTCACCGAGTCGAGCCAGATCGGCCCGTGGACGTCGTGGAGGAGACTCGCCTCCGGCATGAGCGCGAATCCGGAGCTGATGCGCGCTTGCACGCCGGCGCCGATGCGGAGCGCGTGAGTCAGTCGTCCCGTGGCGTCGCCGACGGCGGTGTAGCCCGGAGACGCGACGAACGTGAAAGAGCCGGCATTGAAACCGAGCATTACAGGCAGATGGAGAAGGGCACCGCTCTGAGCGGTGCTCGTTTCCAATCGATGTGCGTGGAGCGAGTAGAGCGCGATGGAGAGGCGGCCGGCGAGCGCCAGGTCGACATAGGTCGATCGAATCGCGTTCCACTTGGCGTCGAAGCCGAATGCATCGACGCCGCCGTGCAAACCGACTTCGCCGCGCTCGCCGACCCCCTTCCGGTACGCCGCATGGAGCAGCGGAAGCGCACTCGACTCGCCGACGCAGTGAGGTGGTTTCGAATCGTCACATCCGACAGCCAGATTCGGTCCGAGCACGACTTGCGGGGCGAGGATCGCCTGGCCCCGGTCGTCGCCGAGCGTCCGCGGTGTCGTGTAGAAATTCTGACCGGTGCAGCCAACACATGCGGCGAGCATGCATGCCAGCGTGCACGTCCGAGCGCGAACGCCCATCACGCGCGCGCTCCTCACGACGGAAGCCTGCTGGTCCTCGGTCAATCGTTGCATGGGCGGCGGCGCCCACGGCTGAAGCACAGGCCGATCCATCTCGTCTCGTGATTCTCAGTCTCGATCTCGGAACGTTGCGGGTCGTCCAGCGTGGCGCCCTGGAGGCGATTCTCGGTTGCGCGGCCGGCGATCGTCGGTTGCGCGTCGCTGGTTGCGCGTACGGCGATCGTCGGTTGCGCGTAAGAGGCGGTCGTCGGTTGCGCGTCGCCGGTTGCGTACGTCGATCGTCGGTTGCGCGTACAGGCGATTCTCCCTTGCGCGCGCCCAGGCCGGACTCTCGGCGACCGCGCCCCTCCGATCAGCAATGCCCGCAGACCGGCCTCCACGATCACAACTCGTGACTCATTGCGTGCGAAACCGATCAGCGCCGTGCGGAACTGCACGCCCATGGCGTCGCCATGACAGCGACGTCATGCGCTCAGCCATCGAGGGGCGGGCGACGCCCTCGAGGGCATCCGTTGCAGAACGGCGATTCGCCGGCCGTGACGGTTCGCGTCCCGGTTCACGTCCCTTCACGTCCTTCTCAGCGGCCACACGTGAACTGCCGGTCACAACGCCCCCCAGCTGGGAGGGGGCGACCCCCTCGCAGGCGATCGTTCGCTCGGCGAACCAATTTCGGCCGCAGCCATCGGTTCGTTCGTTCGGCGAACGAGCAGGCGGGGGAAGAAGGTTCGTTGTGCGAACGAACGAACGGCCGAGAGGACGAAGGTTCGTTCTGCGAACGAACAGGCGGGGGGAGAAGGTTCGTTGTGCGAACGAACGGGGGAGAAGGTTTTTTCTGGGAACGAACGAACTGGCTGGGGAGGAGGTTCGTTGTG
>JAEXCN010000364.1 GCA_023402175.1 Pseudomonadota bacterium
TCCGCCGAGCCACTATCTTGAGCGAGGGTTCCGTCGGTCATTGTTGTTTCTCCAAAACCGACACTAGCTGGCGGAGCCCGCTCTATCGCGCGGGCCGTGCCTCCCTCATGGCATCTGTGAATCTCTCTTCGAGTTCATCACGGGGTTCCATCCCGGTAGCGCGTTCAAACGCCCGGGCGAGCGCTTTCAAACGCCTCGGCCCGGCGCGTTCAAACGTCCGGGCCGAGCGCGTTCAACCCCCCCGGCCGAGCGCCGGCCGTCAGCAGGTCATTCCTGCCAGATCAGCTCGAACTCGCACTCCTCGGGCTGCGGGTCGCTAATCGACCAGCCTCGGATCTTACGGTCGAGAAGCTTCTTGCCCATGGTCTCGAGCGTGAAGGTCGCAAAGCCGGAAGAGCACGCAGCGACGTGGCGGAAGGCCCTGACGTTCTTGAGCGAGCAAATCAGGCGGTCGTCCGCGACCTCCACTTTCACCTTCCCGGCGCTGAAGTCGCGTTCGAAGAGTGACGGAAGCTTCTTCGCGAAGAGAGCCGGCGTGAGCACCTTCATGAAGAGACGAAGGAACGTATTCGTGGCTTCGTTTGCCGCGAACGTTCCGCAACGGACGAGGTCGTTCTCGGCGGTCACCCCGTCCCCGTTGCTCGCCGATGCGACGGCCTCCAGCAGCTCGTTGTAGATCCCGACGTCGTACCACTCCGTGGGTTTCGCAGCCTCGACGAGCCTGACCGTCTCGGGCTTGACGCTTTGGTAGGCCTTCGAGCGCCGGTCGGCTGCCATTCCCTCTTGGAGGTACTTCAGCGTCGTGTGCAACAGGTAGCCGCGTGCCTTCACCGCTTCCATGAACTCAGCCTCCAATCGAGAGGTTCGTGTCCGACCCTTGTTTTCGCTCGTCCGCGGAAACGCCCCAGTTACGGCAAGACGGCTTCGCGCATTCTTCGGTGCGCGCACCCGACATGGCGATGGAGGCAATCCGTGCAATCTTCGCCGCTGACGTTCGATGAGGAGTCGAACGTCGGCCATCCGTTCGAGGAGTGACCCGCCCGATCAGCCATCATCTATCCGTTTATGGCGAATCTCCCGTTTACACGGAGTTCTCTCTTGCGTCCAGATCCCGCGGCTGGAGCTCGAACGATCGAGTGCGAGCATGCGATGAGCGAGTAACGTGACTCCGGCGCCGAAACGACTTGCTGGAGTAGTGCTGCCCATCGGATGATGCTGCTCCGTCGCACGACGTCGCGTCCGCGAATGGAGATCTTCCTCGACCGCTCGATGGCGCCGAACCGCGCCTCCAGGTCATGCTGCACGAGACCGAGTGGATGAGAGCGCCAGTTCCTGCGCCGGTCCGATGTGTCGTGCACCACGACTCCGCCGTGTTCGCTGCGCGCGCGATGATGCGCACCTTCGCGAGCCAGCTCGGCTTCCAACGTGAGGTCGTCGAAGAGCTCGTCGTCGTCGTTTCGGAGCTGACCTCGAACATCCTCAAGTACGGTCGCCGGGGGACGATCGAGCTGGCAGGGATCGAGCGTGAAGAGGGCACGCGCGGGATCTCGATCGTCGCACAGGACGAGACGCCGCCGTTCGACCTCCTCGGCAGCCTGCGCGACGGCTACGACTCGAAGGGAATGATCGATCCCGCCCTCGTCTACGGGCGCCGCGGGATCGGCGCTGGGCTCGGCGCGGTCGCTCGCTTCAGCGACGGCGTCGAGCTGATCCCTCACGGTGAGGGGAAGCGCATCGTCGTCCGGCGCTTCTTGGGCCGTCCGCGACGCGGCTCGAGCCCCGCCTTCTGATCAGGCGACGTCGACGACGACCACCGTCGCGTCGTCATGCGCGTGACGATGGTTTCCGAAGATGAAGGTGGCCAGGTCGGCGGCCGAATGCGTCCGCGACGTTCGCAGGTCGAACCGGCCGGAGATCCCGTCGGAATGGAGGACGAAGCGGTCGACCAAGCGCGGCGACGTGCAGATCTTCGGCTGGCGGAGGCGCACACCGAGCACGCCCGGCGTCAGCACGAAGGGCAGCTTGCTGGTCGTGGACCGCAGCTCCACGTTTCCCACGCTGCACGCCTCGATTTCGTTCTTGGAGACGACGAAGAGGAGCGCCGCGGCGCCACGCGTTCCGTGCAGCCTCTTGTGCAGGCCGTTCACGAGCGCGGGCGCGCCGGCGCACTCCTCCGGCGTTGCGCTCGTCAGCCACTCGACCGAGGCCTGGGCGACGTCGGCCGCCTTCGGGCCGTGACCGAGCGCATCGATCAGCGCGACGAGGACGGAGCTCCCGTGCTGCCGAACGAGGACCGCATCGCCGTTGACGGTCTCGCCCGCCCGCGGGCGAGAGACCCAAGCGATCGACACGTTCGGTCCATCGCTGGCTGCGTCCGTGGACCAGGACATCGGTATCTCGAGCTTGGGCGGGTCATTCGAGTGACGCTGGCCGCTGAACGTCATGAAGGCTTCGACATCCTGGTTATGCTCGTCAGGCTAGCGCGTCTGCGACGGCGATCGATCGGGAAAGCGACGACGTCCACTCGTACGATCGCGACGTCATGCAGCATCGGCCACGAGCTCGCGTGTCGTTTCGCCATGCTCGAGCCAGAGCCCGCCCGCAGTGTCGTCGGCTCTCCTGCGCTGCGTGTCCCGGCGATTCGGTTCGGAGTTTCGAGCGCGATTCGCGGCACGACGACGGTCGGCACGGGTCGTGGATGCGTGCTTGCCATGAAGCGGATCCTCGTCGGGCTCGACTCGTCACCTCGTGCAAAGGATGTCCTCGCAGCAGCGATCGACCTCGCACGTCGGACCCAGTCGAAGCTGCGCCTGCTTCGCTGCGTCGGGCTTCCGCCGGAGCTTCCCGCCAACGTATGGGCGATCCCACCGACGCAGGTGACCGAGACGTTCCTTGCGAACGCGAAGCGCGAGATCGAGGAGCTCGCGTCATCCGTTCCGCCGGAGCTCCTCGACGGCGCTTACGCGCAGGTCGGAGTGGCCTGGGACGCGATCTGCTCCGCAGCGCGCGAGCACGACGCCGACCTCATCGTGATCGGGTCGCATGGCTACGGGCTCCTCGATCGACTGCTCGGAACGACGGCCGCAAAGGTCGTGAACCACGCCGACCGCTCCGTGCTCGTCGTGCGTTCGCCCGAGCCGCCCGCGACCGAGTCGTGATCCTCAGGCGGGGCGGACGCGGGCGGGCTGCGGCCCGCGCATGACCTGCGTCCGCAGCTCGAGCCAGCGCGCGACGTCCTTGTCGTAGAGCATGCCGACGAGCGCTCGTCGGTCGAGCACGGGCAGCTGGCTGACGCCAGCGGACGTGAGCTTTCGGAGAGCATCGGCGAGCGGCTCACTCGGGCTCGCGAAGACGACGCGGGTCGCAGGGGTCATCACCTTGCCCACCGTCGTCGTATCCCAGTCCTCGGGTCGGATCTTCCGGAGATCGTCGATCGACACGATGCCGACGAAGGCGCCGCCGTCGACCACCGGCCAGGCAAGCTCGTCGTGGCGGAGGAACCAGCTCTCGAGCAGCTGGCGAACGGGCATGTGCGGATCGACGTGGGCGCCATGCGTGCGCATCAGATCGTGCACATACACGCCGGCCATCGCCCTATCGAGCGCCGCGCCCCGCACCTGCGCGACCGCTGCGTTGCGCAGGAAGAGCCCGATCATCGCGAGCCACACGCCCGAGACCGCGCCGCGTCCGAAAAACGGCACGCGGAAGCCGAGCACCATCGAGATCCCGAGCGCGACGAAGAACCAGCCCACAGCCTGACCGCAGCCGCCGGCGATTCGGGTGGCCTTCTGGAGGTTGCCGGTGATCCGCCAGAGGATCGCGCGGAGAACGCGGCCGCCGTCGAGGGGGAAGCCAGGGATCAGGTTGAAGAGCCCGACGATGACGTTCACGGGGCCGAGCCACACGAGCAGTGTCTCGAACGGACCGAGCTGCGATACGAGCGTCTCGGGGTTGTCGGCCGCGGGGGCGCGGAGGTCGATGAGGACCGCGCTCAAGACCAGCATGACCAAGCCGAGCCCGATGCTCGCGATCGGTCCGACGATCGCCATGAGCAGCTCGGCGGCAGGCGTCGGCGGCTCCTTCTCGATGTTCGACACGCCTCCGAACAGGTGAAGCGTGATGTCCCGCACCGGAATGCCGTACGCGAGCGCGATCAGCGAATGCGCGAGCTCGTGGAAGAGCACCGAAGCGAAGAAGAGGACGGCCGCCGTGAGCGCAACGATCAGGCTCTGCGCGATCGACCAGTCCGGGTGCCACGTCCCGAACAGCGAAGTCAGGCTCCATCCCACGAGGAAGAAGATGAAGAGCCAGCTCGGATCAATGCGGAGCTCGATGCCGAACAGACGCCCGATGCGCATTCCGTTCATGCCGTGAGTCGCGCACGACGTGTGCCATTGGCGATTGAGCGCGACCGCAGTTGTCCGCGCGCCAACACCTCCGTCGGCGTCCCGACGCCGTGGTCTCGACTGTGTGAAGAACCGCACGCGATCGCGGGGCGAGGCAGCCTCCACCCGTGCTTTTTCGAGGCGTTGCGTCGTGCCCCTTCGTGGCACGCGTGCTGCAACAAGACCGGAGACCGGACACGGGAGACGGCGATCGGCCTGTCTTCCCAGCCGGGAATGAGAAAGGGCTGGCCCTTGTCCTCATGGAGAGAGCGATGTCGACCTCGAACCGCATCGTGCTGCTTTCGTCCGTCGGAGAGGCGCTGTTCTCGGACAGCTGCCTCGTTCCGCCGTCGTCGTCTCCGGCGACGCTCCCGGCTGCCCGGCAGCTCGCGCGTGCGGCGGAGACGGAGGGGCATCCGATCGAGGAGCGCGACGCCGGAGAGCCGTTCGTGGACGAGGAGGAAGACGAGCCGATCCCGGAGACGTTGCGGAGCAGCGTCTTCGTCCGTGCGCACGAGCCTGTCAGTCGACCGATCGTGATCGAGATGGTCGACCCCGAAGAGGACCACCGCGCCGCATGATCCGCGGCTGACGGCGCCGGATCCGCAAGCGGACCGCTCTGCTCATCGGGGACGAGACACAGCCCCTCGAACATGGGAGGCTAGGGCCGTGCTGGTCGACGACATCAAGAAGAAGATCACCGAGGCGATGAAGTCCGGCGACGTTGTAGCGCGCGATGTGCTGCGCCTCGCGCTCGGCGAGATCCAGACGGCCGAAGCGCGCAAGAATGCGCCAGCGACCGAGGACGATGCCGCGAACGCCCTTCGGAAGCTGATCAAGTCGAACGAGGAGACGCTCGGTCTCACGGGCGAAGGCGAGCGCGCGACGGTGCTCCGCCGCGAGATCGAAGTCCTCTCCGCGCTCCTTCCGAAGCAGCTTTCCGTCGACGACATCGTCGCTGCGCTCGCTTCGCAACACGAGGCGATCAAGGCAGCGAAGGGCGATGGTCAAGCGACCGGCATCGCGATGAAGCACCTCAAGGCGAGCGGCGCGGCCGTCTCCGGCAATGACGTCGGCGCGGCGGTGAAGAAGATCCGCAGCTGATCGCGGAAACGCGTTCGATCAGCAGGAGTCGTTCGGGTTCGGAAACGCGTCTGTGTCGTCTTCGTGGGGACGCTTCGTCAGGCAGGCGAAGTCCTTCTCGACGAGGATGCGCAACGTCTTGCCGCCGCCGAGATCACGAGCGCCCTCGATCCCGACGGAATCGCCCTCGGCCCAGGCGCGCGCGACATCGCCCGGTACGAGGACTTCGATCCCCTTGTTCGAGAGCGTCGCCGACAGCGTGCTGCCACCGAACGCGATCGCATACGTGAATCGCTCGTCGGGACCGAACGAGGTACCGTCCTCGACGCGGCCGTCCGCGGCGAACCGCTTGACCTCGGGCTGAGTGAGACGGAGCCGGATCGAGTCGCCGCGGATTCGGAGCTTCATTCCCCTTTGCTGTCACGGGGCGAAGCGAGCGGCAAGGCATCCCAGTCGGTGAGGAGCGCGGTGCGTTCGGGCGAGAGCTCGAGCGGAGCTGCTCCGGCCATGTCGAGAAGGACCTGTAGCTTCTTGCCGCCGCCGCTCGCGTACGTTCGCGCGATGTCGACGATCGCCGGGTCGTAGCGCGCGAAGAGCGGCTCCCAGACGGCGCGTCCTCGCTCGTTCGCATGCCGTGGAGCGACGACCGGCGCAGGCGGAGCATCGACGAGGCGCTGGACGAGCTCCTGATCGATGAACGGCATGTCGCACGCGACCGCGATCGCCCATCGCGCTCCTGTCGCCGACGCACGAGAAAGAAGCGCGAGCAGACCGGCAAGCGGACCATCGGCCGCAGCATCGTCGGCGAGCGTCTCGAGCCCGACGCTCGCGTACGCCGGATGTGTCCCGACGAGCACGCACTCGGCGCCGGCGGCTTCGAGGAGTCGACGCGTCCGGACGACGATGGCCTCCCCGTCCGGCGCCGGCAGGAGGCCCTTCGCGACGCCGCCCATGCGACGCGCGCGACCGCCCACGAAGATGCCGGCGAGGAGGTGCATGCTGGAGCCTGATTCTAGTCGCTCGACGAGCTCGTCCCTGGTGCGCCGCGTCATTCGCCAGGCTTGCCGGCTGGGGCTCGCGGACGTACGCGCTCCGCAGTATTTCTTCCGAGGGTACCACGTGTCTCACAACCTCGTTCAGCTCCGAAGGAATCGCGGCGATCTCGGCGTGCAGGAAACTGCGCTCCAGCGACTCAAGCACGTGATGCACGAGAACCGTGTCATCACGCACGATGATGTCGCGGCGATCGCGCGCGCGAGCGGTCAACCCGAAGCGTCCGTCTGGGGCGTCGCGACGTATTACGGCGACCTCGGCACCGAGCGTCGCGGCAAGACGCGCGTGAAGGTCTGCAAAGGAACCGCCTGTCACGCAGCGTGTGCCGATGCGTCGGTGGGATGGATGGAGAAGGCGCTCGGTCTTCGCGTCGGTGAGACGAGCGCCGATGGCGAGGTCTCGCTCGAAGCCGTCTACTGTCTCGGCTTCTGCAACGCGGGCCCCTCCGTCGAAGTCGAGGGCCGCATCTACGGCGAGCTCACGCCGGAGAAGGCAAACGCGCTCGCGCGCGATCTCCGCGGAGGTGGAGGGCTCCCCGAGGCGCACGCGGCGCTCGTCCCTGCGTTCGCTGCCTTCGATGGTCCAGCGATCGTCCTCGAGCGTCTCGTGCAGCCGATCGACGCGACCGATCTCGCGGAGGCCCGCCGTCACGGCGCGTTCGCAGGTCTCGCGAAGGCCCTCGCCGAGCTCACGCCGGAGCAGCTCCTCTCCGAGGTCGATGCTTCCATGCTCCGCGGGCGAGGCGGCGCCGGCTTCGCGACGTCGCAGAAGTGGCGCTTCGCTGCCGCGAACGCACGTACCGCGGGCGAAGCGTACGTCGTCTGCAACGCGGACGAAGGCGATCCGGGCTCGTACATCGACAAGTACCTGATGGAGAAGGATCCGTTCGCGATCATCGAAGGCCTCGCGCTGTGCGGGTTTTCGATCGGCGCGCAGCGCGGCTTCATCTACATCCGGAGCGAGTATCCCCACTCCGCGCCGGCGATGCTGCGCGCCGTGAAGGCTGCACGTGAAGCCGGGCTCCTCGGCAAGAACATCCTCGGCAGCACGTTCTCGTTCGACGTCGAGGTCGTCGAAGGCGCGGGCTCGTACGTCTGCGGTGAGGAGACGGCCCTTCTTCGCTCGCTCGAAGGCCTGCGCGGCATGGTCACCGCGCGTCCTCCCTACCCCGCCGACAAGGGCCTGTTCGATCGCCCGACGGTGGTGAACAACGTCGAGACGCTCGCGAACCTCGGATGGATCGTCCGCCATGGCGGGGAGGCGTACGCGAAGATAGGTGTCGGAAAAAGCCGCGGGACGAAGGCCCTCTCGATCAACGAGCGGTTCGTTCGTCCCGGGATCTACGAGGTGCCCCTCGGCACGACGCTGCGCCGTGTCCTCGTCGAGATCGGCGGTGGCCTCGAGGAGGGACGACCGATCAAGGCGATTCAGATCGGCGGCCCGCTCGGAGGCATCTTGCCGGGCTCGATGCTCGACGTGCCGCTCGGCTTCGAGGAGCTCGACGCCGTCGGCGCGCTGCTCGGTCACGGCGGGATCGTCGCGTGGGACGACACCGTCGATGCGCGCGACATCGCCATCCACCTCTTCGAGTTCTGCGACGCCGAGTCGTGCGGAAAGTGCTTTCCCTGCCGGATCGGCGGGCGGCGCGGCCTCGAGATCGCGAAGCGGCTGAAAGAGGCCCGGAGCAACGACGTCGTCGATGCCGACATCGCGCTCCTTCGCGAGCTGCTCGAGACGCTGAAGCTCGGCTCGCTGTGCGCGCACGGCGGAGCGATTCCCGATCCGATCCGATCGCTGCTCCAGCACTTCCCCGACGAGATGATGGCAGGGTCGAACGCCTCGACGCCCTCAGGAGACAAAGCCCATGGCCGCTGACGGAACCTCCGGGAAGCCCGAGGGCGGACGCGATACGAAGCGCCGCCTGGTGACGTTGACGATCGACGGTCGCGAGGTGAAAGCCTCCGATCGTGCGACGATCCTGGACGTCGCACGCCGCGAGGGCATCTTCGTCCCGACGCTCTGCTACGACCCGCGCCTCGCTCCTTACGGCGCCTGCCGCGTCTGCATGGTCGGCGTGAAGGGCGCACGTGGTCCCGTCGCCGCGTGCACCACGCCGGTGCGCGAAGGCATGGTGGTCGAGACGCGCGACGAGACCGCACAGCGCGTCGCGAAGAACGTCGTCGAGCTCGTGCTCTCGGACTACCCGGAGAACGCGCTCCGCGGTGACGGCTCGAACGACGGCGCGGACCGCAACGAGCTACGCCAGGTTGCGCGCCACTTCGGGCTCGATGGGA
This sequence comes from Pseudomonadota bacterium, assembly GCA_023402175.1. GTDB lineage: Bacteria > Myxococcota_A > Polyangia > Polyangiales > Polyangiaceae > Labilithrix. The sequence goes on from JAEXCN010000364.1 coordinate 8,816, forward strand.
GCCGCTACGTCGGCGAGCGCCACGCTTACGCGAAGGACGATCGCCATCCGTACATCAAGATGGATCTCAACGAGTGCATCGTCTGCGGGCGATGCGTCCGCGCGTGCGACGAGATCCAGGGCACGTTCGCGCTCGCGTACGCGAACCGCGGCTTCGCGACGAAGATCGTCGCTGGGATGGACACGTCGTTCGCCGACAGCGCCTGCGTGTCGTGTGGCGCGTGCGTGTCGACCTGCCCGACGGGCGCTCTCGACGAGGCCGCGTTCCGGGCGAAGGAAACCATCGACCAGACCGTGACGACGACCTGCGCCTATTGCGGCGTCGGATGCTCCCTCGAGGTGCACGTGCGCGACGAGACCGTCGTCGCGATCGACCCGGCGCTCGAAGGGCCGGCGAACCTCGGTCACACCTGCGTGAAGGGCCGCTTCGCGCACCAGTACGCGCGCTCACCCGAGCGACTCACCTCGCCGATGATCCGCCGCACGGACGGGACGTGGCGCGATGCTTCGTGGGACGAGGCGCTCGGCTTCGTCGGCGACAAGCTGAAGGCCATTGCCGCCGCGCATGGGCCCGACGCGATCGCGTTCATCAGCTCGAGCCGCTGCACGAACGAGGAGAACTACATCCTCCAGAAGCTCGCGCGCGCCGCCCTCGGCACGAACAACATCGACAACTGCTCGCGCGTCTGCCACTCGCCGACGTCGCTCGGCCTCATCCAGTCGCTCGGCGAATCGGGCGGAACGAACTCCTTCGCGGACATCGATTTCACTGCGTGTCTGTTCGTCACCGGCGCGAACCCGACGGAAGGGCATCCCGTCGTCGGCGCTCGGATGAAGGAGGCGCGGCTCCGCGGCGCGAAGCTCATCGTCGCCGACCCGCGCAGGATCGAGCTCGCCGCGATGGCGGACGTCTACCTCCAGCTCCGGCCAGGCTCGAACGTCGCGCTCTACAACGGCCTCGCGCACGTCATCGTCCGCGATGCTCTCTACGACCGCGCGTTCGTCGACACACGCGCGGAGGGCTTCGAGGTCTACGCGGAGCACCTCCGCGCGTACGATCCGAAGAAGGTCGAGTCGATCACGGGCGTACCCGCGGCGCTGATCGAGAAGGCTGCCCATCTCTACGCGACGACGCCGCCCGCGGCGATCTTCTACGGGCTCGGCGTCACCGAGCAGGCCCAGGGCGTGTCGGGCGTCCGCTGCCTCGCGAACCTCGCCGTGCTCACCGGCAACTTCGGCAAGCGCGGCGCCGGATCGAACCCGCTCCGCGGGCAGAACAACGTGCAGGGCTCGAGCGACGTCGGCGCGCTTCCGACCTCTCTCACGATGTACCGCAAGATGTCGGACGACGAGACCCGGCGCGCGTTCGAGGAGAAGTGGGGCCGTCCGATCAAGCCCGAGCGCGGCCTCATGATCCCGGAGATGTTCGATCGCGCGATCGCGAAGTCGCTGAAGGCCATGTACGTCTTCGGCGAGGACATCGCGCAGACCGATCCGAACGTGCACCACGTCGAGTCGGCGCTCCGCTCGCTCGAGCTGCTCGTCGTCCACGACATCTTCGAGAACGTCACCGCCCGCTTCGCGCACGTGATGCTCCCCGGCTCGAGCTTCCTCGAGAAGACGGGCACCTTCACGAACGCGGAGCGACGCGTGCAGATGGTGCGCGAGGCGGTGCCGCCGCCTGGAGACGCGCGGCGCGATCTCGACATCCTCCTCGAGCTGTCGCGTCGGCTCGGCTACGAGATGCCTCATCCCGATGCCGCGAGCGTGATGGACGAGATCGCGGAGCTCACGCCGCAGTGGCGCGGCATCTCCCACGAGCGCCTCGGAAACCAGGGGCTGCAGTGGCCGGTTCCTTCGAAGGACCATCCCGGCACTGCCGTCCTCTACGAAGACGGGTTCGCGACGCCGAACAAGCGCGCCGCGCTCTTCTGCGCGGAGTGGGAGCCGCCGGGCGAGAGCGCGAGCGAGAAGTTCCCGTTCATCCTCATCACGGGACGACAGCTCGCTCATTACAACTCGGGAACACAGACGCGGCGCACCGGGAACGTCGATCTCCAGCCGGCCGATCTCGTCGAGATCCATCCGACCGACGCTGAGCGGCTCGGGATCGTCGACGGCACGTTCGTCGAGGTCGAGAGCGCACGAGGCAAGGTCCAGACATGGGCGCGCGTGACGACGCGCGTCGCGCCGGGCAACGTGTTCCTCTCGTTCCACTTCCCCGAAGTGAAGACGAACCTGCTCACGAGCGGCAACTCGGAGCCGGACGTTCGTTGCCCCGAGTACAAGGTCTCGGCGGTCGCCGTCCGCAAGATCCCCGGCGCGCATCCCGCGCCGCCGGAGATCGCGAAGGGCTTCCGCCAGGACGCGTTCGACTGAACGAACGCGTCACGCCGCGCGCTTCACCTGCTCGAGATGCATGCCCTGCCGCACCGCAGGGCGTGCGGCGACGCGCTTCATCCAGTGCTCGACCTCCTTCGCGCCTTCGAGCGCCTCCGGATGCTTCTCGCGAAGCGCCTCGAACCACGGATAACAGGCGATGTCCGCGATCGAATAACCCTCGCAGATGTAGTCGCGATCGACGAGGCGGCCATCGAGGACCGCGACGAGGCGCTTCGTCTCCTCGAGGAAGTAGTCGAACGCCTGTTCGTTCTTGTTCTTCTCGCCGCCGAACTTCTCGATTTTTCCGAACGTCGGTCCGGGGCCACCGACCTGCCAGAAGAGCCACGACAGGATCTCGGCGCGCTTCGCTCCGAGCTCGCGCGGCAAGAACCGGCCGTGTTTCTCCGCGAGGTGGACGAGGATCGCGCCCGACTCGAAGACGACGATCCGGCCCGCCTCCACATCCGTATCGACGAGCGCCGGGATCTTCCCGTTCGGGTTCAGCTCCAGGTACTCGGGGCGTTTCTGCTCGCCCTGGGCGAGATTGACGAGGTGGAGCTCGTACGGGATCTCGAGCTCGGCCAGCAGGATGGCGGGCTTCTTTCCGTTCGGCGTGTGGAACGTGTACAGGTCCAGCATTCCTCCACGCGATGCACGATCCGGGCGCAGCGTCGCCGTGTCCTGCTGATTCTGTCGAGCAGCAGGTCCACGACGCGAGCTCGACTACTCCGCCCAGGGCGGCGTGAACGGATCGGCGTTCGTGACCGCCTTGCCCCCGACCGGAAACGAGACGACCGCCTCGAACGGCGCGCTCGATCGGTTCCCGAGCGAAAAGGGAGTGTCCGCGGGCACGATGACCGCGTCGCCCGGGCCGAGCGCGTGCTCCACGCCCGCGAGCGTGACGACGGCCTCGCCGCTGACCCCGACGAAGATCTCCTCACGCGTCACCTTGTGCGGGAGACCGGTCGTGCCGGGCGCGACGAGCACCCGCCACACGCACGTCTCGCTGGCTCCGCGGCGCGGCGATGCGAGCCCGGTCACGCTCACCCCCGGGATCGAGAACACCGGCGCGTCGGCTTTTCGGATGACAGTCATCGGAAGTATCCTTTCACCCAGGTCATTCACCTAGGTCATTTACTATGGTTAAGCATATTGCGCATACGGCGCTCCGTGGTCAAGGTGCAGCCGACGAAGAGGACGATCTCGGCATCCTCCTCGCCCTCGCCTTCTCTGCGTTCGCGACCGAGCTCCGCGCCTCGCTCGCAGCGCAGGGCTACGACGATCTCCATCGCTCGTTCGGCTACGTCGCCCGGAACCTCGCGGCCTCGCCGCTCACCTTGAGCGAGCTCGCCGATCGGCTCGGGATCACGAGCCCGGGCGCGCTCAAGATCGTCCAGCAGATGGAGGACACGGGCTACCTGGAGCGTGTCCCGGACCCGACCGACGCGCGCGCGAAGCACCTCCGGCTGACACGACGAGGCCGTGCGGCGCTCGCTGCCGCGCGAGGGTTCCACGAGCGGTTCGAGCGCGAGCTCGCGGATCGCCTCGGCGCCCGGAAGGTCCAGGCGCTCCGTGAGGTCCTCGGCGACATCGTCGCGCGCCACGAGGCCGTCGGCGGCGCACCGGTCGCGCTTCGGCCGATGTGAGCAGAGCTTGCGGAGCTCGTGGGATCTCCGAGACGCGGCGACCGTCGGCCGGCGCCATGCGGACGTCGCGCGCGGTACACGGTAGAGGCGTGCGAGAGCGCGACGGACGGACGGCGTTGGGCGATACTCCTCGCATGGCTAGCGCGCGAAACATCCGAGGCGTGGACGTCGAGCGGATCGCCGACGGTCTCGTCGAGGCGCGCTCGGACGAGGTCGCGGTCGAGGAGCCGCTCGAGATCCGCATCTCCGGCGAGACGCTCGCGATCACGATGCGTACGCCCGGCAACGATCGGGAGCTCGTGCTCGGGTTCCTGCTCGCCGAAGGCGTGATCGCGAGCGCGAAGGACGTCGCGAGCGTCGTGCATTGCGGGCGAACGACCGACGAAGGGCGGGAGAACACGATCGACGTGACGCTCGCGCCCGGTGTCCGTCCGCCCATCGACGCCGAGACCGGCATGCTCGCGCGCCGCGGGACGCTCGTGACGAGCGCGTGCGGTGTCTGCGGAAGGCAGTCGATCGACGATCTCCTCGCTCGCGTCGCTCCCCTCCCCTCCGGCGGCCGCGTGTCTCCGGACGTCGTGACGACCGCCGTCGCCGCTCTTCGCGACAGGCAGCCGATCTTCGCGCGCACGGGCGGATGCCATGCCGCGTCGCTCGTCGCCTTCGACGGGTCGCACGTCGCGACGTTCGAGGACGTCGGCCGGCACAACGCCGTCGACAAGGTCGTCGGCTCACGCGTCCTCGCGAACGCCGTTCCGCTGTCCGATCACATCCTCGTCGCGAGCGGCCGTTCGAGCTTCGAGATCGTGCAGAAGGCCTTCGCAGCGGGCATCCCGCTCGTCGCCTCGGTGTCTGCACCATCTTCGCTCGCCGTCGACCTCGCCCGCCGCTCGAACGTCACGCTCGTAGGCTTCGTCCGCGGCGGCGCGATGACCGTCTACGCCGACGATCATCGCGTCGAACGCTGAACACGTTTCCTGCGCGCGCAGGCTCATCGCCAACACGAGCGACCGATGCGGCCGCCGCGCGAACGATTCCGCGCACTTACGAAATTCGAAAGAATCTTCGAGGGCCGTGTCGATCCCGGGGCCTGTGGTTGGTCGTCTGGATGAGAAGGAGAGACCCACCATGAAATTCATAGTTCTCGGCCACGCCACCAAGGACACCGAAGCTGGCGTGCTCCCGAGCGGCGAGGAGTTCGTCAAGATGGGCGAGTTCCAGCAGGAGCTCGTGAAGGCGGGCGTGCTGGTCGCCGGCGAAGGGCTTCGCGAGTCATCGAAGGGGGCGCGCCTCACGTTCGAAAAGGCCGGCAAGGCCTCGATCAGGAACGGTCCGTTCACCGAGTCGAAGGAGCTCATCGCGGGCTTCTCCATCATCCAGGTGAAGTCGCTCGACGAGGCGATCGCCTGGATGAGCCGCGCGCCGTTCCCCGAGGGCACCACGCTCGAGATTCGCCAGCTCTTCTCGGACGAAGACTTCGCGCCGGTCGACCCGACGGGCGAGCTACGCGAGGAAGACGCGAAGCGTCGCGCGCAAGCCGAGAAGCAGCACGGCAAGAGCTGACGCGGCTTCGCCCGCGCGCGCTCGCGAACGGTGACGGATGGACGAAACGCAGCGACGAATCGAAGCGGTCTTTCGAATCGAGTGGGCGCGCCTCGTGGCCGGGCTTGCTCGATTCGTTCGTGGCGACCTCGACACGGCCGAGGAGCTCGCCCAGGACGCGCTCGTCGCTGCGCTCGAGACATGGCCTCGAGATGGCATTCCGCGTGAGCCCGGCGCATGGCTCATGCAGGTCGCGAAGAATCGCGCGCTGAAGCGCATCGATCGTCAGAAGCGCTGGGAAAAGAAAGAGACCGAGATCGCACGGGTCATGGAAGACCGGCAGGAACGTGCAGCAGACGCGATCGAGGAGGCGGCCGACGACGACGTCGGTGACGACCTCCTGCGTCTCGTCTTCGCGTCCTGCCATCCGTCGTTGAGCGCCGAGAGCCGCGTTGCTTTGACGCTTCGGGTCGTCGTCGGGCTCACGACGGAAGAAATCGCGTCCGCGTTCGTCATTCCGGAGACGACCGCCGCGCAGCGCGTCGTGCGCGCGAAAAGGACGCTCGCCGAATCGGGCGCCGCGTTCGAAGTGCCGCGAGGCAAAGAGCTCGCAGAGCGGCTCGCCTCCGTGCTCGAGGTCGTCTACTTCGTGTTCAACGAAGGCTACGTCGCGACGGCCGGCGGCGACTGGATGCGGCCTGCCCTTTGCGAAGACGCGCTTCGCCTCGGCCGCATTCTCGCGGAGCTCGTGCCGAACGAAGCCGAAGTTCATGGCCTCGTCGCGCTGATGGAGATTCAGGCTTCACGCATCCGCGCGCGCACGTTGCCAGACGGCACGCCGATTCCGCTCTTCGAGCAGAACCGCGCGCGCTGGGATCGCTTTCTCATCGAGCGCGGTTTGGTGGCCTTGAAGCGCGGCGAAGCGCTCGTAGCGAGCGAAGCGAGCGGAGGCGCGGACAAGGAAGCGCTCGGCGGCACGCCGGGTCCGTATCTGCTGCAAGCCGGGATCGCCGCGTGTCATGCACGCGCGCGAACGCCAGAGGACACCGATTGGCGGCGCATCGTCGCGATCTACGACCAGCTCGCGGCGACGATGCCATCGCCGATCGTCGAGCTGAATCGCGCGGTCGCGATCTCGTTCGCGGACGGGCCCGCGGCGGGCCTCGCGATCGTCGACGAGCTCGCGCGCCTGTTCGCTGGCGCGCTCGAGGGCTATCACCTCGTGCCTGCCGTACGCGCCGACTTCCTTTCACGTCTCGGCCGCCGCGACGAAGCACGCGCCGAGCTCGAACGCGCCGCCTCGCTCACGAAGAACGATCGCGAACGCGCCCTGCTGTTAAGGCGCGCCGCGGCGACGCAGAATTGAGCGGAGAATCCGTCGCCGAATGGCAGAATTGCTGCTCCCCCAGCCAAGCCGCACTACTATGGCTCGGCCAGATGAAGAAGCCGGCGAATTCGAAGAAGCCCGCGGGTACCGCGAAGAAGAAGACCGCCACCAAGAAGGCTACCGGCAAGGCCCCGGCAAAGGCTGCAGTGAGCCTCACAGAGCGGTGGAAGGAGTTGACGGACTGGCTCGGCAAGAACGAGCCGGCGGCGCTGAAGCAGTTCAACCGCCCCGCATCGGCGAAGGCCATCGCAGCGGCGGAGAAGGCGCTCGGTCGCACTCTTCCCGACGACTACAAACGTTTCTTGGCCATGCACAACGGCCAGGACACCGGTGGACCCATGGTCGAGTCCGCGACGCTTCTACGCGTCCAGGAGATTGCTGCAAGGCACAAGCGCCTCAGCAAACTGGAAGCCGGTGAGGATGAAGAGAGCGAGTACGACACCGACAACAAGGTGAAGGGCGTCTTCTACTCGCCCGGGTGGATCCCCATTGGCTGTAGTCCACGCGGGCGCGACTTCCTCTGCCTCGACTTCGACCCGGCCAAGGGGGGGAAGCCCGGGCAGGTCATCCTCTTCGTGATCGACTTCAACGAACGATTCCAGGTCGCCCCAAGCTTCGCGGAGCTCCTGACCGTTTTTCTGAAAGAGGCGAAGGCGGGCGAAATCGACTTCTGACGTGACGGCAAGCTACGACGCGGCGGGCGGTCCGAACCATTTGGCCATAGCGTCGCGAAGCCCGTTGTCCGTTCGGTCGCCAACCCAAGCGACGTATCCGTCGGGGCGAATCAATACTGCGTTGGGTGCGGTGACGGTGCCGATGACGGGAAGCTCCCATGTCCCGTCGTATCGAGCGCGGATGACCTGAACGCGATCGCTCCATCCCACGATGTCGAGCGGCGCGCCGAGCTCGAGCAATATGGGCCGTGCCTGGTGCATGAGTGTGAAGACGCGCTGCGTGCGGCCGTCGGTGACGACATCGAGGTCGGGCATGCGTCTCCCGAGCAGCGGGTGTCCGTCGCCGAGGTCGTAGTGGATGTCGAGCCCGGACATGATCCCGGCGTATCGCTTGCGAGGCTCGTCCATCTTCAAGATGTCGGCCACGACGTCGCGCAGCGCCTCGGTACGATCATCGCCGCGCCCGAGCGCGGTCTGCGCCATGGTGAGCCTCAGCACGCGCGCCGCGATGGGATGCCGTTCGGCGTGGTACGTGTCGAGGAGAGCGTCGGGAGATGTGCCGTTGACGACCTGAGCGAGCTTCCATCCGAGATTGACGGCGTCCTGAATGCCGATGTTGAGCCCCTGACCGCCGGAGGGCGCGTGGACGTGCGCGGCGTCGCCGGCCAAGAGCACGCGTCCCTGTCGATAGGATGCGGCCTGCCGAGCCATGTCGCTGAATCGAGACAACCAATTCGGATTACGAACCCCGAAGTCGGTCCCGTAAACGCTGATGAGCGCCTCGCGAAGCTTCTCTAGCGTGGGCTCGTCGCCGCTGCCGACGTG
>JAEXCN010000389.1 GCA_023402175.1 Pseudomonadota bacterium
CCGCGGCAACCAGAGGACGGGCGCCAAGCGAAGGGCTACGACCACGGGCCACTGGCCACGGGCCGCGAGCGACGGGAATGCGAGTCCGCGAAGCTTGCGAAAGTCATCCGGTCGGATGACGCATCGAGCCGCGTGGCGCTCGCCTGAAAACGGCTACGATGACACCATGACCGCCAAGCCCGCCGTCGTCGATTTCGATGCAGCCGCGTTCGATCCGATGCGGATCATGACCGTCACGCACAACCTGGCCGACCATCCGCTGTTGCAGCTCCCGGCCCTCGCGGAGCTCGCGCGGAGGCAGGCCGAGGCCGGTCGCGTCCGGAAGCACGGCGACGACGCGAAGGCTGGCACCAACTTCATCGCCGCCACGGACCTTCATCCGCGGACCGAGAGTGCGGAGGACATCGTTCACAACATCGAGAACGCAAAGGCGTTCTTGTCGCTCCTGCACGTCCAGCGCGACCCGATCTACCGGTCCCTGGTCAACGAGGTGCTGGACGCGGTCGAGCCGAGGATCAGGCCGAAAGATCCCGGGATGCATGGTCGCTCGGGATGGATCTTCGTGAGCTCGCCGAACGCGGTCACGCCCTTCCACATCGATCACGAGCACAACTTCATCCTGCAGATCCGTGGCACGAAGACAGTGCACGTGTTCGACCCGCTCGATCGCACGGTCCTGTCCGAGCGCGCGCTCGAGGAGTTTCATCGCCACAACGCGCGCGAGCTCGTCGTGTATCGCGACGAGTTCCAGCAACGCGCCCACTCGTTCCGCTTCGCACCCGGAATGGGCGCTTACATGCCGACGACCGCGCCGCACTGGGTGAAGAACGACAACAACGTGTCGATCACGATCAGCTTCACGTACTTCTCGGCCGAGACGTGCCGTCGGGAGCGACTCCACATCGGCAATCAGCTCATGCGCAAGCTCCGCCTCCGGCCCAACCCGGTCGGGCACTCGACGCTCGTCGACGGAGTGAAGAACCACCTCTACAAGCTGCCCGTGCGCGCCGTCGCCGGTCGGGCGCTCGCCCGCGGCTACGAGGCCTGAGCCTCGATCGCGGGCCGGGAGCCCGAGCCTCGATCGCGGCTAGGAGGCCCGAGCCTCGACCGCGGGAGCGGGGTCGGGCGCAGGGCGAGCACCGGTGAACGGTGCGCTCATGACCCAATCGAGGATGTCCGTGAGCAGCACCTTGCGATGGGTCTCGAGATCGAACGTGTGCTCCGCCTGCGGGTAGAACTCGAGGCGTAGCTTGTCGGCGAACTGCACGCGCGGGAACGCATCGAAGATCTGCGTTCGGTAGTTGTAGATCTCGCGCCACCCTCCCGAGAACGCGACGAAGAGCTCTACACGCCTGGCGAGCACCTCCTGGAGGTGCGCCTCCATCACGGTCATGTCGGTGTAGCCCGTGCGGAAGAGCTCGGGACGCTCTGCAGGCGCGCTCTTCTCTCCGGAGAGCCTGCGCGCGATCGCTCCTCGCATCGATGCGATCCGCGAATGGCGGAACGAAAGCAGGGAGCGCCAGACGCGAGGCGAGACGATGCGCGGACCAAAGTGCTCGACGTACCAGCGCCGGGTGCGGTGAATCGAAGGGTCCAGCATGCAGACGCCGACGATGCGCTCGTCTGCCTGGGCCGCACGGAGCGCGTTGTCGGCGCCGGAGCAGAGGCCGATCACGACGAAGCGATCGACGCGGTGGGCTCTCTGCAGGTGCGAGATGATCTCGCGGACGTCGACGACGACACCCTCCGCGAGCGATCGCCCGTCCGAGCGCGCGGCGCTGTCGCCGACGCTTGCGAAATCGAAGCGGCACGACGTGAGGCCGCGCGCGGCCGCTTCTCGCGCGAGCCTCACCGTCATCCGGTTGGGGCCCATCTTGTGGAGCACCCCGGCGTTCAAGAGGATGAGCCACGGCCGGTCCGAGGCCGGCGGCGCGTTCGGAGTGGGGTACGTCAGGATCCCGGTGAGAGGCGTGCTCTTGCCGGCAAGGATGACTCGCTCTCGCGGCGTGCTCATCGTGAAGCTTCTCCGCGCCAATCGGTGATCGTCTTCAGCGCCGCGACGGGCAAAGGTCCGGCGCCGAAATCGTTGTCGCGCGTCCACGGGAGCGACCCTTCCACGGCGTGGTAGGTGACGCGCGCGCTCTCGCGCTCGAGCGTGTCGCGCAACTCGGCCTGATCGCCGGCCTGGCGCGTCGCTACGAGGAGGACGGGTGTGCCGGGCTTTGCGGGCGACAGCGAAAGCTCCGCGACGTCGCGCGCGAGTGCGCTCGAGATGACGAACCCGTGTGCCTCGCCGGCGATGTCGCCCGCGTGCTCGGGCCGCCATGTCGGAAGCAGCGCCTCGAGATGGCGACGGCCCGATGCGACGGGGTCCCAGAAGACGAGGCCATCGACATCCGGACGCGCGCTCGCGACGCGCGCTGCGAGCGCGGCGCCGAGGCGGAGGCCGAGCAGATGAACGCTGCGCAGCGCGGCGATCGCCTCGAGCTCGTCGATCGCCGCGCCGATGTCGTCGAGCCAATCCGCGATCCGAGCGTCTGCGTCGACACCCGCCGAGTCTCCCGTCGACGAGTAGTCGAAGCGCAGGACGTGCCAGCGCTGTCGCGCGAGCTGCTCGGCGAGGACGCGATACGGGCGATTCGCTCGCACCGCTTCTTGACCGAGGGGGTTGCAGAGCACGATGCCACGCGTCGCTCGCCCTGGTCCTGCCGCAGGGTGATAGACGCCGTAGAGCGGGCGCGCAGCCCTACCGAACTGAAGCGGGATCATCCGTTTCTCCCCGTCAGAGAGCGCGCCTCCGGCGGCGCCTGCATCGCGATCTGCCGCAGACTCTGGAAGAAGAGGAGCCGCGGGCTGAACGCCCAGCCGGTGCGCTTCTGCGCTTCCGCGAGGACCTTGAGCGCGAGCAGAGACGTCCCTCCGAGCTCGAAGAAGTTGTCGTGTGCGGAGATCCCCTCGATCCCCAGCACCTCGCTCCATGTCGCCGCGAGCATCCGCTCGAGCCCCTCGGACGGCGCCTCGAAGCGCTTCGTGGCGTTCGCGCCGAACGGATCGTAGAGCTCGCGGTCGTCGACGAGCCCGCGCTTCGTGATCGGGATGCGATCCACGAAGATGACGAGCCGCGGGAGCCACGCCGCGGGCAACAGCGGGCGAGCGGCCTCGCGGATCTGCGTCTGCGTCGGGGCAACATCCGGCGCGGGGACCACCCACGCGACGAGCACCCTCGGGTCGCCGCGGAGATCGACGTGACAGCCCGACACGCCCTCGAGCGACGAGAGGACTCGCTCGATCGTCGCGTGCCGCGCGCGAGCTCCGCGCGGACGATGCTCGAGCGAGCCCGAGCCGGTCCACCGAGCGCGGACTCCGTTCCCGCTGCGCTTCAGCGTGCCAGAGATCGCGCCAGAGATCGCGCCAGAGAATGGTCCGCTGACGACGAGCTCGCCTTCGACGCCGAGCGGTACTTCGTGCCCGTGCGCATCGACGACGCGCAGCGTCGCGCCCGGCACGGGACGACCGAGCAGCGTAGCGTCTTCGGCTGCGCGGACGTCGTGCGCGGCGCCCACACCGAGCGTGCTCGGAGCTCCGGTCCGCGTGGATACGGAGCAGCCGCGCGCGAGGAGATCGGCTGCGAGCTCCCGCGACAGCGCGGGCGCGGAGACCACGATCTTCTTCGCGAGCGCACCGGTCGGCGAGAGCGCGAGGAGCGCAGCGAGCAGATCGACGTCGACTTCGAGCATCGTCGGCCGTGCGCGCGCGACGAGCTCCATCGTCGCGTGCTCGTCATCGTCCGTGGACGCGACGTGGAGCGAAGCGCCGGCGCAGAGCGGTGCGAGCAGCGCCGGAATGCGAGCTTCATCGTCGAACGGGAGCGCCACGAACACTCGATCTTCCGACCCGAGCGGATGCAGCGCCGAGTGGCTCGCGACGGCGGCCGCGACCGCCGCGTGAGAGAACGTGACGTGTCCCGCCGCGACCTCGGGCGAGGCCGTGTCGAGGAGGAGGATCGCGTCGGAGTCGAGCTCCGGCTGACGTGCCGGATCGAGATCCATCGGCTCGCCGGTGAGCGTCACGCTCGCCGTCGGGATCGCGCCGGAGACGACACGAGCGCCGACGTCGTCGACGATGGCCGCGCGGAGCTCGAGCGCCTTCACGGCGTGCCGCGTGCGAACAGGGCTCTCGCGCGGATCGAGCGGCACCCAGACTGCGCCGGCGTGCCACGAAGCGAGCACACTGACGACGGCCTCGACCGGATCCGAGATGCAGGCACCGACGCGGTCTCCCGCCCGCACACCGATCGCGCGCAAGGATTCGCTCGTGCGTGCTGCGGCGGAAGCGAGCGCCGCGAAATCGAGCGCGCCGTTCTTCCAGACGAGCGCGGGCGTGCGTGGAGCCGATCGCGCAAGCCGAGCGATCGCCGAGAGGCACCCCTCCCCTTGTTCGGGAAGCGTGTCGCCGACGCGGGACGACCTCATGCGGTGCACGACGTCGTCGGAGTCGAAAGCCAGGTCCCCGAGGCGCGTGTCCGGCGAGCGGATCCCGAGCGCAACGACGTGGAGCAGGTGATCGATCAATCGGCGGAGGGTCTCGCGATCGAACAGATCGGTGCGGTAGTCGAATGCCCCGGACAGCGACGCGCCCGCATCACGCACCCAGAAATTGAGATCGGCATGTGTGGCGTGGAAGTCCTGCGGAACCTGCCCGAGCACGAGCGGCCCCCACCGCGTCGTCCGCTGCTGCGTGTTCTGGTACGAGAAGTCGACCTGGAACAGAGACGTGCTCGTCAGATCCTGACGGAGCGCGTCGAGCAAGGCCTCGACGGGCGTGGTCTGGTGCGCGAATCCCTCGAGCACGGTCTCGCGCGCCCTCTGTACGAGCTCGCGGAACGTGGGGTTTCCGTTCAGACGAACGCGGAGGAAGATCGAGTTGGTGAAAGGTCCGATGATGCGCTCGAGCTCGCGTCGCCGGCGTCCCTGCATCGGCGTCGTGATCACGACGTCGTCGGTGTGGGCATAGCGGCCGAGCAGCGCCGCGTACGCAGCGAAGAGGACCATGAAGGGCGTGACGCCTTCGCTCCGCGCGAACGCATAGAGCTCGCGGCTCACGTCGGCCGTCATCGCGAAGTTCTCTCGCGACCCGCGCGCGCTCGCGTTGCCCTTTCGAGGGCGATCGGTCGGCAGATCCAGCGCGCTCAGATTGCCCGCGAGATGTTTCGTCCAGTAGTCGAGGTCGGCCTTCGCCTGCGCCGTCTTCGCGTGGCGCTGCTGCCACGCGGCGAAGTCGCCGTACCGGAGCGGCAGCTCGGGCAGCGCCGGTGGCTTTCGTGCGAGCCGCGCTTCGTAGAGCGCGCCCATCTCCTCGAGGAACAAGTCGAACGACCAGCCGTCCCAGATGATGGCGTGCGCCACGATGCACACCACGTGCTGCTCGTCGCCGAGGCGCGCGAGGTGGAAGCGGAACATCGGCCCGCGACCGAGATCGAACGGCCGGCGGCCCACGTCCTCGAGCCATACCTGGAGCGCCGCGTCGCGCTCCCCTGCCGGAAGCACGCTCAGATCGTGATGGTCGATCCGCGCCTCCACCTTCTCGGACGTGACCGTGCGCGGGCGTCCGTCGTGCACCTCGAAGCACGTGCGCAGCATCGGGTGGCGGCGGACGAAGTCAAGGGCCGCACCGGCCATGGCCTCGACGTCCATCTTGCCGGTCAGGCTCCACGTGCCGGGCAGGTTGTGCGCCGCGGTGTCGGGATGCATCTGCTCGACGAGCCAGAGTCGGTTCTGCCCGATCGAGAGCGTCCCCGTCGCGCCCTCTCCCATCGGACGGATCGGCTCTTCCTCGCTGCGCGCGCTGCTCCCGAGCTCCGAGAGGACCTCGAGGATCTCGGTCTTGTGCGCCTTGATGCGGCCGGCGATGTCGCTCGAGAGCGATCCCTTCGGGGCGTTCACCACCAGACGATCGCCGTCGGCGCGGAGCTGCACCCCCGCCGCCGCGAGCGTTCCGAGGAGCTCCGCGACGGACATCAGAACGTCACCTCCTCGCGCTCGCCTCCGTCGCCGACGGCACCGCCTGCAACTCCCGACTTGAGCGTGAGCAAAACACCGAGGTGCTCGGCGAGATCGACGAGCCGCGGATGCGCGAAGATCCGACGGAGCGGCAGCTCGACACCGGTCTGGTCGTTCACGCGCGCGATCACGCGCGTCGCGAGGATCGAGTGTCCGCCGAGATCGAAGAAGTCGTCGTCGATGCCGACGCGATTGACTCCGAGCACATCGCTCCAGACGTCCGCGAGCACGCGCTCGGACTCGTTCCGTGGCGATCGGTAGGTCCGGTTGGTCGCGACCTCGGGAGCCGGGAGCGCCTTTCGATCGGCCTTTCGGTTGGGCGTCAGCGGGATCGACGCGAGCGTCACGAAGTACTGCGGGACCATGTACGCCGGCAGCAGATCGGCGAGGAACGAACGCAGCTCTGCTGCGTCGGGCAGGCCGGCGCTATCGCGCGGGACGCAGTAGGCCGCCAAACGCGCGTCGCCGGGCTTCGGCTCGTAGACGTTGCACACGACCTCGGCGACCTTCGGATGGCGCGCGAGCGCGGCCTCGATCTCGCCGAGCTCGATCCGGAACCCACGCACCTTGACCTGCGTGTCGACGCGGCGCTCGAAGACGAGCGTGCCGTCCCATCGCCGGTGGACGACGTCGCCGGTGCGGTACATGCGCTTGCCTGGCGAGAACGGATCGTCGACGAAGCGCTCGGTCGTGAGCTCCGGACGATGGAGATAGCCTCGCGTCACGCCGTCGCCGCCGATGTAGAGCTCGCCCGGGACTCCCACGGGAACCAGCTGGAGCTCGGCATCGAGGACGTGGAGCTGCGTGTTGTCGATCGCGCGCCCGATCGGGACCGGCGCCTCGTCCGTCGTGACCGGTTGCAGCGCCGACCAGACCGTCGTCTCCGTCGGGCCGTACATGTTGAACAGGCGGCCGACACGGGCGCGCAGCGGCGCAACGAGATCGCCGGGGAACGCCTCACCACCGCAGAGTGCGGTGAACGACGATCCTCCGGAGAACCCGGCGTCGATGAGCATTCTCCACGTGACAGGCGTCGCCTGGACGATGTCCGCCTTGCTCTCTTCGATGAGGGCGCGAAGCGCGCGGCCTTCGCCGGCCTCGTCCTCGGTCGCGATCACGGTCCGACCGCCCACGACGAGCGGCAGGTACAGCTCGAGCACGGCGATGTCGAACGAGAGCGTCGTCACCGCGACGAGCGACTGTCCCTTCGCCATCCCCGGCTCGCGAGCCATGCTGAGGAGGAAGTTCGCGACAGCACCGTGGGGAACCTCGACGCCCTTGGGCCGCCCGGTCGATCCCGACGTGTAGATGACGTACGCGCGGCCGTCCGGACGTGCCTCGTCGAGAGGGCTCGAGTCGCCCGCCCAGATCGAACGCTCGCTGTCGATGACGACGCGAGTGAGCTTCGCCTCCGGCAGCACCCCGAGCAGCGACGACTCCGTCACGAGCGTGCGAATGCCCGCGTCGTCCATCATGAAGCCGAGGCGTTCGACAGGGAACTTCGGATCCAGAGGAACGTAGGCAGCACCCACCTTCCAGATCGCCAACGCCGCGACGATCATGTCGATCGAGCGGGTGACGGACAGCCCGACGAGATCGTCGCGCTTCACCCCCACCGTCGCGAGATGGCGCGCGAGCTGGCACGCACGCTTCTCGAGCTCGGCGTACGTCGCAGAGCGGCCGCGCGCGGTCACCGCGACCGCGTCCGGCGTGCGCGCCACCTGCGCGGCGATCAGCGAAGAGGCGGTCGCCTTCTCGTCGAGCGGCCGTGCGGTCGCGTTCCACGTCTCGACGAGCAGCTTGCGCTGCGTGGCGTCGACCATCGGGAGGCGGCACACCGGAGTGGACACGTCTTCCGTGACCGCCGCGAGCAGCGTCGCGAGCTCCGCGAGCCTCGCGCGCACGGTCCGATCGTCGAATAGGTTGCGGTTGTACTGGCACTCGATCTCGAGTCGGCCGTCGCGCTCGGCGATGTTCAAGAACAGCTCGAAGTTCTCGTAGCTGCGCGGGTTCGTCTTCAGCGAGACGGTGAGCCCCTTGTACGCGAGCACCTTGGGATCCGAGGGCGGATCGAGGTTGAACTGGATCGGCACGAGCGGGATTCGGCTCGGATCGCGCGGGATCGGGAGCTGCCGCAGGAGCGTGCCGAACGTGTACTCCTGGTGATCGAACGCGTCGATCAGCGTCGAGCGCACGGCGCCGAGCAACGTGCGGAACGGCGCTTTCGCGTCGACGTTCACGCGCACCGGCAGCAGGTTGACGCAGTGTCCGACGAGAGACGGCATCCCCGACGCCGACTGGCCAGCCGTGGGGATCCCGGTCACGAGATCGCTCGTGCCCGTGATGCGCGAGAGGAACGCCATCCACCCGGCAAAGACGACGGTGAACAAGCTCGTCTTCTCGGTGGCGGCGAGCTTCTTGAGCGACGTGACGAGCGACGCATCGATCGTGAAGTCCTCACGCGCGGACTCGAACGTCCGCAGCGGCGGACGCGGCCGATCCGTCGGCAGGTCGACGAGCGGAACGCTCGCGTCGAACTGCGAAGCCCAGAACTCCAACGTCTCGGCGTGATCGGTCTCGGCGAAGCGCTGCGCGTAGTCGGTGAAGCGCTGCGCGGCGGGCAGCGACGGCTGTCGCCGCTCGACCTCTGCCGAGTACAGCTCGCCGAGATCCTTCAGGAGCAAGAGCGTGCTCCAGCCGTCGCAGACGATGTGATGGGCCGTGAGGACGAGGACGTGACGGTCCGCGGCCAGCTTGACGATGATCGGACGGAAGAGCGGACCGAACTGGAGGTCGAACGGAGTCTCGACTTCCTGCTTGCAGAGCGTCGCGAGCTCGTCGGGGCGGCCTTCGAGATCGACCCAGCGCGGCGTGATGTTGCTCCCGCTCGCGACGCACAGCCACTCGCCGTCGGGGCTGAACGTCGTCCGCATCGCCTCGTGGCGCTCGGCGAGCCGCGCTAGCGCGGACATCAGCGCGTCGCGGTCGAGCGGCCCGTCGAGGCCGAGGCTCACGGACTCGTTGAATGCACACGAGGCGTCGTCGCCGAGCCGCGCGGCGGTCCAGATCTCCTTTTGGGACTCGGTCGCTGGGCTCGTGTGCTCGAGCTCACCGCCTCGAAACGGATCGTGCGGAGTGGCTTCGGTCATCGGAAGGTCTCCAGGCTATTTGCCCTGCACCTGATCGGGCACGCGAACGTGACGGCCCGGATTTTCGGGATCGGCGACATACCAGGCGGGGCTTCCGTTCGGATCGCGACCGAGCCGCGCGCCGGGCACCGGAGGCGTCGCGGAGACCGCGCGCGACGGCGCCGTCGGGCGAAGCCGCCGCCGCGCGGGCGGATAGAACCCCGCATCGATCATCTGCTTCACGCTCACGCGGAAGGCCTCGACGACGCGGTCGATGTCCTGGTCGGTGTGCGCGAGCGTCAAATACGACGGGAAGCCCTCGAGGATGTGCACCCCGTTGAGCCGCAGGTGGTGCCACAAGAGCGATCCGAGCTCGCTCGTGTCCTTGTTCCGCAGGTACATGACGGACGCGAAGTGAGGCAGCTCGACGGGCGCGTCGACTTCCTGGAAGACGGCGTTCACTCGCGTGGCGAGGTCGGCGGTCTTCTTCGCGAGCCCTTCCTGGAGCGACGGACCGGCCTCCTTCATGAAGGTGAGCATCGCGTGACAGGCGGCGATCGAGAGCGGATGCCGGACGAACGTACCGGCGAAGAACGTCACGCCCGCGGTCGGGTGCGAGTCATCGCCGTACTGCCACATGCCGCCGTCGAACGTGTCCATCACCGCGGCCCGTCCCGCAACGATCCCGATCGGGAGGTTGCCGCCCACGACCTTGCCGTAGGTCGCGAGATCGGCGCGTACGCCGAAGACGGCCTGCGCGCCGCCTGGATGGGAGCGGAAGCCGGTGACCACCTCGTCGAAGATGAGCACCGTGCCGCTCTTCTCGGTGATCGCACGCAGGCGATGCAGGAACTCGCGAGGCTGGAGCTCGGGCTTGCGGCTCTGGACCGGCTCGACGAGCACCGCAGCGAGCTCGTCACCGAGCTCCTCGACGATGCCGAGCGTCTCCTCGACGCCGTACGGAAGAACGATGACGTCGTCGACGGCGCGGCGCGGAATACCCGGCGCGCTCGGGAACGTGCGGAGGCGGCCTTTCGTGTTGGCTGCGCGCACGAGCACTTCGTCGAAGTTGCCGTGGTAGTCGCCGGTGAACAGGATGAACTTGTCGCGACCCGTATAGGTCCGAGCGCAGCGGAGCGCGGCCTGCACCGCCTCGGATCCGGTGCACACGAACGATGCGCGGTCCATACCCGTGAGCTCGCAGACGAGCTCGGCCGTTTCTCCGGCGAGCGGGGTCTGAGGTCCGATCTCGAACCCGCGACGAAGCTGCGCCTCGATCGCCGCGACGACACGCGGATGCGAGTGCCCGAGGAAGTTCGGACCGAACCCGTTCAGCATGTCGACGTACGGATTGCCGTCGAGGTCCCACAGCGTGCAGCCGTCGGAGCGCTCCACCACGAGCGGATACGCGATCTCCTTCCAGACGCGATGGAACCCGGCGGCGGTGCGGGGATCGGCGTGCGCTCGGCGGTGCTTCTGGACGTGCTCCTTCGAACGCGCCGTCTTCTGCTCGTAGCGACGAATGAAGTCGCGCAGCGCGCTCTGCCGGGCATCGTCGAGATCGCTCGAGGCGCTCACGCGCGCTGGCCGGGTGTCACCCGCGCGCGGAGTCTTCGCAGCAGCAGCCGCCGCGACGTCGGAAGGAGTCGGGACCTTCGCGGCCGGCGCGACCGGCGCGACCGGCGCCTGCGGCGGCGTCGGAGCGGTTGCCTCTCGCGTGACCCGAGGCTCGGGCGCCGCCGGGACGGCGAGCTTCGAGGTGTCGACCTTGACGGGATCGACGACGGCAATTTCGGCGCCGCTGCTCACGCCGAGCGAACGGAGCACCGCGAGCTGTTGATTCATCAGCTCGAGCTGCCTGCGAACGATCGTCTCGATCGGCGAACCGCTCGGCGTCGAGGGCAGCGACGGCAGAGCTATCGCCGGCGGAGCGACCGCCGGCATCGAGACGACGCTCGTCGTCGCGACGGGCGCCTTCTCCGCCGGGTCCGGGCCGAGGGCGTCCGGACGCTGAGCGAGCAGGTGCTCGGCGAGCGCCCGGATCGTGGGCGTCGTCTCCATCAGCTGCCGAAACGTCACCTTCACGCCGAACGTGCGGTGGATGTCCTGGCTCACCTGCGTGAGGAACAGGCTGTCGAAACCGAGCTCGGCGAAGCTGCTGCCCGGATCGAGCTCCTCGGCGGCGCGCCCCGACAGATCGGCGAGCTGCGTTTGAACTGCGTGGATGAATCGACTGGCGCTGTCCAAGGTGTTCGTTGGGTTTGGACGCCGGAGGGGCGCGCTGTTGGGGTCCTCATGGTAGCGCCGGCTCGAACGTCGGGGGCGTCATTCGATCGGGCGACGATGCATCTTCATCAATCGGGCTTCGCATTGCCTGTCGCAGGCGTGAGCGCGGCGAGCTGCTGCGTCATGATCTCGAGCTGCTGGGTGATCAAGTCGTAAGCGAGCGCGGCCGTAGGCGACGGAGCGGCGTTGGTGGCGACCGGCTGGATGGGCTGTGCAGGCTGACCCACCGCCGTTGCGTCGATCCAATGGCGCTTTCGCTGGAACGGATAGGTGGGGAGCGGCACGCGCGCGCGGCGCTCGCCTGCGACGTACGCATCCCAATCGAGCGAGACGCCGAGCTGCCACAGACGCCCGAGTGCGGACGCGAACGCGTGCGGCTCGCTTTCCGGAGAGTCGGTCAGCGTCGGGATCGCGGCGGGGAGCGCGCGCCGGGATTCCACATGCTGGCGAGCGAGCGTCGACAGCGTGGCGCGGGGGCCGGCCTCGACGAGCACGCGACGCGGATCTGCGAGCGCGCAGGACACCGCGGGTGAGAAACGCACCGGACGGCGGAGATGCTCCGTCCAGTATCGCGCCGAGGTCGCCTCTTCGGGCGTGAGCCATGTCCCCGTGACGGTCGAGACGATCGGAATGCGCGGAGCCGCGAGAGGCACCTCCGCGACGAGCTTCGCGAACGTGTCGAGGATCGGATCCATCATCGCCGAGTGGAATGCGTGCGATGTGACGAGGCGCTTGGCCGGGATCTCGTCCGCCTCGAGCGCGCGAGCCAGCGCGTCGATGGCGTCCGTGGGCCCGGCCGCGACGCATGCGGTGGGCCCGTTCTCGGCAGCGAGCGACACGTTCGACGGCAGCCGCGCTTCGAGCTGCGCGGCGGGGAGACGGACGGAGAGCATGCTTCCCGAGGGCAGCGCCTGCATGAGGCGACCGCGGTGCGCGACGAGCGTGAGCGCACGATCGAGCGGCATGACCTCCGCGAGGACGGCGGCGACGAACTCGCCGACGCTGTGGCCGATGAGCACGCTCGGACGCAGCCCGACGTGGAGGAGCAGCCGCGCGAGCGAGTACTCGAGCGAGAAGACAGCGGGCTGCGTGATCGACGTCTGCGTGAGCGCGCCCGGATCGTCCGAGAAGAAGCGGGCCTTCGCATCGCCGTCGAAGTGGGGCGCCAGGATCCGGCAGCACTCGTCGTACGCGGCGCGGAAGACCGGCTCGCTCTCGTAGAGCCCTTGCGCCATGCGCGAGTACTGCGACCCCTGCCCGGGGAAGAGGATGCCGAGCTCCGGCAAGTCATCGCCGAGCTTGCGCGCGCCGCTCTCGCCGGCGAGCTTCTGGGCGGCGTCGGCGGCGCTCGACGCGACGACGAAGCGACGGTGCGCGAAGTCGCGACGTCCGACGCGCAGCGTGTGAGCGACATCGGCGAGCGCAACGTCCGGGTGGCTCGTCAGGTACGAAGCGAGACGCTTGCTCGCGTCCGCGAGCGCCGCCTCCGACTGCGCGGAGAGCAAGACGAGCTGCTGCGGTCGCGTCGACGAGGACGAAGACACCGGCGACGGCGCCTCTTCGAGCACGACGTGGGCGTTGGTCCCGCCGAATCCGAACGAGCTGACGCCCGCGCGACGCGGCACGCCCTCTACGCCCTTCTCCCACGGCGTCAGGCGCGAGCAGACGACGAACGGCGTGCGCTCGAAATCGATCTTGGGGTTCGGCGCCTCGAAATGGATGGTGGGCGGGATCACGCGCTCCGACAGCGCGAGCGTGGCCTTGATGAGCCCTGCCGCGCCCGCAGCGATCGTCGTGTGTCCGATGTTGCTCTTGAGGGATCCGATCGCGCAGAACCCGGAGTCCGAGGTCGTCCGACGGAAGGCGCGCGTCAGCCCCTCGATCTCGATCGGATCGCCGATCGGCGTCGCGGTCCCGTGCGCCTCGACGTATCCGATGCTCCGCGCATCCACGCCGGCGTTCTCGAGAGCTGCAGCGATGACCGCGGCCTGCCCTTCGGGGCTCGGCGCCGTGAAGCTCGCGCGCGCCGCGCCGTCGTTGTTGACGGCGCCGCCGCGGATCACGGCGTAGATCCGATCGCCGTCCTCGACGGCGTCCGCGAGCCGCTTCAGGACGACGGCCGCCACGCCATCGCTGAACAAGGTGCCCGCCGCCTTCGCGTCGAACGTACGCGTGCGCCCGTCGGGCGACGTCATCGTCCCCTCCTCGTTGAGGTAGCCGCTCTTCGGAGGGCACGTCACCGCTGCACCGCCGGCGATGGCCATTTCGCACGCGCCACGTCGCAGGCTCTCGACCGCCTGACAGACGGCGACCAGCGAGGTCGAGCACGCCGTCTGCACCGTGACGGCCGGCCCCGTGAGGCCGATCCGATGCGCGACGCGGCTCGTGAGGTAGTCCTTCTCGTTTCCCAGCATCACGTTGAGCTCCCCGGCGCGACCGATCAGGTCGGCGCGGTGCACGACGTGGCGCTGGTAATACGTCGCGTTGTACATGCCGGCGAAGACGCCGACACGTCCGTTCGTCCGCTCGGGGACGTAGCCGGAGTGCTCGAGCGCTTCCCACACGGTCTCGAGAAAGAGGCGCTGCTGAGGATCGGTGATCTGCGCCTCGATGGGCGTCATCCCGAAAAATCCGGCGTCGAACATCTCGACGTCGTCGAGCACGCCGCGCGCACGGACGTAGCTCGGGTCGTTCGTCAGCGACGAGGGCAGTGACGGGTCGAGGTCCTCCGGCGCGAAATGCGTGATCGACTCGCGGCCCGCGCAGAGATTGGCCCAGAGCTCGCCGACGTCACGCGCGCCCGGCAAGCGCACGGCCATCCCGACGATCGCGATCGGATCCGTCTCCGAGCGCGGGGCCGCGCGGCGTCGGGTCCGAGCGTCGTTCGAAGGTGCGCCCGCGATCGCCTGAGCGAGGCCCGCCGCGTTCGGCGCAGTGAAGAACTGGACCGCCGAGATTTCCGGGAGGCCCGCCGCGCGGAGGCGCGCCAGCGTGCGCGTCGCGAGGAGCGAGTTGCCGCCGAGCTCGAAGAAGTTGTCGAGCGAGCCGACGCGGTCGACCCCGAGCATCTCCGCGAACACGTCACAAAGAGCAGTCTCGACGGGTCCAACCGGCGCACGATAAGGCGTCGACAGCTCGGGTCGCGTGTTGTCCGGCACCGGCAGCGCGCGGCGATCGAGCTTGCCGTTGTCCGTCACGGGAAGAGCGGCGAGCTCGACGAACGCCGAAGGCACCATGAACTCGGGCAGCTCGCGCGCGAGCGCAGCACGCAGCGCCGCCGAATCGACCTTTCCCGAGTCCGGCACGACATACGCGACGAGCCGCTTGCCGTCGCCGGATGGAAGGTCGTGGACGGCCACCGCGCAGGCGCGCACTCCCGCCTGACGCGCGAGCGCCGCCTCGATCTCGCCGAGCTCGATCCGGAACCCGCGGATCTTCACTTGCTGATCGATACGACCGATGAACTCGATCGTCGCGTCGGGGAGCCACCGTACGAGATCGCCTGTTCGGTAGAGGAGCCCCCCGCCAGCAAGGAACGGATCCGGCGCGAAGCGCTCCGCATCGAGCTCGGGCCGCCGCAAATACCCGCGCGCCACGCCGGCGCCGCCGACCCAGAGCTCTCCGGCCACGCCGATCGGCACCGGCTCACGCCGGCGGTTCAGCACGTAGACGCGCGTATCCGCGATCGGACGACCGATCGGCACGGAGCTCGCTTCGGCCGGAAGATCGCGCGGGATCGAGTGCGTCGTGGTGAAGGTCGTGCACTCCGTCGGACCGTAGCCGTTGACGAGCTCGGTCGCGGGGAGCGAGGCGAGCGCACGTCGCACGTGGCTGACCGAGAGCGCTTCGCCGCCGGTGTAGAGCTGCCGGAGTCCGCTCAAGAGCCGCGGATCCTCGTCCACGACCGCGTTGAAGAGGGCCGCCGTGAGCCACGCCGTCGTGACGCCGTGACCGGAGATCGTGCGCGCGAGACCGCGCCCCGTCGGCACGCGCTCCGAGTGGATCGCGATCGCGCCGCCGTTGAGGAGCGGGCCCCAGACCTCGAGCGTCGAAGCGTCGAAGCCGAGCGGCGCGGCGTGGAGCATGACCGTGTCGGTCGCCAGGCGAACGTAATCGACGCGTCCGACGAGCCGGATGATCGAGCCGTGCTCGATCTGGACTCCCTTCGGCGTGCCCGTCGATCCCGACGTGTACAGCACGTAGGCGAGCGCGCTGCCGTCGAGGTCGTCCGCGAGGGGGTTCGCGGCTTCGTCCGCACCCTCGACGTCGACGATCGACACGCCCGCAGTCACCGGAAGGCGCGCGCGATCTTCCGCACGCGCGACGATCACCTTCAGCTCCGCGTCGGAGATCAAGAACGCGAGGCGAACCGCAGGGTAGCTCGGGTCGAGCGGTACGTATGCCCCGCCGGCCTTCAGGATCGCGAGGATCGTCACGATCGCTTCGGGCGAGCGATCGAGCGCAACACCGACGCACGCGCCGCGAACGACACCGGCACCGACGAGCCGGCGCGCGAGCGCATCGGATCGACGATCGAGCTCGCGGTACGTCATCCGCCCGCCGTCCCAGAAGAGCGCGACGGCGTCCGGCCGCTCCGCGGCGCGCTCACGGAAGAGCGCATGGACGCTCGCCCCGGGCCGATACCGCACTTCCGTCTGGTTCCACCCGACCAGGACCTGCTGCTCCTCCGCAGGATCGAGGAATCGGATCTCTTCGACGCGGCGATCGAGCGACGCGACCAGCCTCTCGACCATCACGAGGAGACGGGCAGCGAGATCCCGTACGGTGGCCTCTTCGAGCACGGGCCCGAACCTCGCGACGAGCTCGTGCCCGCTCGCGATCGTGACGAGCTGCCAGACGAGCATCGGTCCCGCGGACGTACCGCTCGGCTCGAGATCGGGAGCGGCCCAGGCGCTCTCGGCCTCGTCGGAAACGGGTGCGGCGTGGCCGACGGCGCGTAGCAGGTCCTGAACGGAAGCATGCGGATCGACCGTGATCGCGATCGAGGACGTCGCATTGACGTCGACCCGTGCGACGACGACGTCAGGCTCGCCGGCCAGCTTGTCGAGGACGACGGCCCACGCGGCGAGCCAGGTCGTCGTCTCGTCGATGGAGCATCGTTTCGCCGCGGCGAGGACGGAGCTCGACACCGCCGGCGGTACGGGCACGCGCACGCTGGCCCAGGCCGCGCCGTCGCGGCGTCTCTGGGGCCGACCGACGAGATCGAGTAGCACGCTGCGAGTCCCTGTTGCCGGTGTTCGTCGCATCGCTCTTCCTGTCCCTTCTTCCGTAGCCGGACCTCGTCATCGGCCGCCCGATCGCGGCGTCTCCATTCCGTGATCCGAGCTCGACTCGGAAGCGTGGATGTCTCGTCTCTGTTCCTGGCTAGGCGCCGGGGCCGCGCAGGTACATCCCCGTGTAGCCACGGACCGAATAGTCGGCGTGGAACGGGATGGGGCAGTACTTCTCCGGGCACGTCCACTGCTCCACGAGCTCGTAACCGAGCGCTGCCATCCCGGCGAGGAACGAAGCTCGATCCTCGAGGCGATAAGGGCAGAACGCCGTCCCGATGCTCTGCAGCGTGTACCGCGCCGGGCCGTCGCGCATCGGCATGTGGTTGATGATGACGTGCCGCGGCCTCGCGATGATGGGCGCGAGGATCTCGGGGAGCGGCCTCTCGAGGTACTGCAGCGAGCCGCTCGCGTAGAGCACGTCGGCTCCGGCGAGATCATCGCGTCGCTCGGTGAACATCAGCTCGGCGGCGGCGTTCTCGACGGCGAGCCTCCGTCCTGCTTCGACGACGGCGGGCACGTCCATCACCTGCCACATGAACCCCGCGGGGAACATGAGGCGCGAGCGGAAGTCGTAGTAGCGCACGCCGACGTGACCGCCGAAGTCGAAGAGCCGTGCGGCGCCCGGCAGGAGGCATGCGAGCCAGAAGAGGACCGGATACTCCGATAGCGGCAGCATGGCAGGCCGGCTCCGGTACATCGCAGCGGGACCGGGGTTGTCGTAGCCCATCGGCTTGGTGGGCGGCGCGTGGCGCTGAGCGTCCTCGAAGCTGGCGTAGACGCCGCGGAAGAGGTGCGCGCGGCTCGCCGTCTCGAAGTGGTGGTCGTAGCGAGCTTCGACCGCGCGGCGAACCGGCATGGTCGACAAGAGCGTTCGCGCTGCGCGGCGCGGCCACGCGCTCCAACCGTTGCGTGCCGCATCGTCGAACGAGAGCAGATGAATTCCCTTCACGGATCCTCCAACCGTAGCGTCGTCGCGGCGTCGTTCAGAACGCGCCGGCATTCCATGCATCGCGCTTCACGTTCGCGAGGTTCGTCGCAAACGCGGACTGGGGCGCGCCGACGCCTCGTGCCGGCGACGACGGCCCGAGGTCGGCCTTGCGCCAGTCGTAAGGCGCGGGCCCTCGGAAATGGGCGACGTCGACGAGCTGTGGATCGGCGAACACCCCGTGCGCATCGCTCGCCATCTGTGCACGCCATCCAGCGAAGTCCGAGCTCGTCTCCGAGCGACGGAAAGGCTTCGCCGCGCTGCTGAAGTACACGTTGTTGTCGAGCGTGATCCCGGGAAGGCCCTTGGAGCTCTCCGTCCAGATCACCGGGTCGTCGTTGAACCCGTAGACGAGGTTGTTCTGGATGACCGTGTCGACGTTCCTCCCGGCGTTGTCCTGGAGGAAGATCCCCATCGTGTCCGTGTTCTTCAGCTTCGCGAACGGCATGATGATCGTGTTGTTCGCGATGAGCGCGTTCTTCAACCCGTGGTGCTTGTTCGTGTGCGCATCGCCTTCGGAGTAGTCACGAATGCCGATGCGACAGCCTGCGATGAGGTTGTTGTAGACCTGCGCGCCAGCGAGGTTCGCGTAGTCGTTCGTCGCGTCGCTCGAGTTCTCCTCGTCCGCGAGCATGATGCCGACGGTGTACTTCTCGAGCACCGACCACGGCTCCTGGTCGCTGACGTAGAGGTAGCTGTTCGGATCGGGCGGATGATTGAAGATGATGTTGCTGCGCGCGACGTCGTCGGGCTGGTTGTCGAAGTAGAGATTGACGCTCCAGTTGTCGACGATGATGTTCTGCTCGAACAGCGCCTTGCCGCTCGGCCAGCCCGCATCGGTCCCGTACGCGAGAACGCCCTCGCCGCCGTTGAAGTGAACGAGGTTGCCGCGCGCGATCGGACGAAGCACGTACGAGAACGAGAGCGCTCCCGGCCAACCTCCTCCCGACTCCGCGAACCCGTTGTTGCCGCGCGGCCAGTTGACGAGGACGTTGTGATAGACGCGCGACGTGATCACCGCATCGTCGGTGCTCGGCGGCACGCCTCCTTCGCTCAGGAAGCTGATGCCCTGCTTGCCGTTGAACTTGACGTCGCAGCTCTCGATCGTGATGTGGCTGCCGTATCCCCAGATGCCCGCCGCGCCCGAACCGCGGACGGTGAGGCCTTTGAAGACGAGCCAATTGTTGCCGTAGAAGTAGACGTGCTGCTGCGCGCGTTCGTTGTTCGGCACGACGATGTCGGCGGCGTTCGGATCGACGGACCCGAAGTCGGCGACGATCTCCTTCGGGCCCGCGTCGTACCCCCACTTGCCGCTGCCGGACGTGACGCCTGCGATTCCCTCCTTCGGCGCGGCGGAGCCCTGCTGTCCCTGACGCACCTGCTTCAAGGGCACGTCGTTCACGACGATCGCGATCGGCGTGAACGTGATCGGTGCTTTCCACACGGAGCCGTTGACCTTCGTCCAGCCCGTGACCGGCGTCGATCCATCGAGGATGACCGGGCCATCGCCGACGCTGCCGAACGTGATCGGCTTCCCTTCGGCGCCGGACGGCTTGTTCGTGAGGTCGATGCCTTCGCGATAGAGCCCTCCGTGGATGAGGACCGTGTCGCCCGTGGCGATCACCGAGAGCGCCTTCTTGATCGACTTGAAAGGCGCCGCGTCCGTCCCCGCGTTCGAGTCCGCGCCCGCCTTCCCATCCACCCAGTAGGTCTTGCCCGTGGTCGACGGCTGCACGGCCGGGGTGGTGCCGTCCCAGACCGGCCAAGGGAAGTTGCCCGTGACGACGCCCGGATCGTTCGGTCCCCCTGGTCCCCCTGGGACTCCGCCATCACCACCAGGAGTCGCGTTCGGATTGTCGGCCCCCGCACGCTTGGACGCGCCGTCGTCGTCTCCGCTGCAGGCGATGCACGAGGCGATGACGACCCCGATGAGCACGGCCACGCGCAGCGGTCCCTTCTCACGACTCCAGATCATCGCGGGAGGCTGAATCATGAGCGTGTCCACGTCAATGCTCGCAAGCCGTATCGAAGCGCGTGTCGACCGAAGTGGTGACAGGCACCGAGGACGCGGTGCGCTCGACGTCACTTGACCCAGGTGTTGCGGACGCGCACCATCCGCCGCGTGCGACTCCTCTATGTCGTGTCTCTCTTCCCGTGCTGGTCGGAGACCTTCATCGTCCGCGAGATCAGCGCGCTGATCGACGCGGGCGTCGACGTTCGCATCCTCTCGCTCAAGGCGCCGTCGGAGAAGCTCGTCCAGCCCGACGCCGCGCGCCTGATGCCGCGTGTGCGGCATCCCCTTCCGCCCGTTCGGGCGGCAGCCGCACGGCTACGGGCCTTCAAGGCTCATCCGGTCGTGCTCTCTCGCGCCGTCGCCCGCATCACGGCTCGGCTCGGTAAGCGCCCCCTCGACGTCGCGAAGTCCGTCGAAGCGCTGGGACGTGGCGTGGAGCACCTCGATTGGATCCGGGACCTCGATCCCGACCTCATCCATGCGCACTGGGGGACGTACCCGTCCACGGTCGCGTGGGCGCTCGGACAGATCCTCGACAAGCCGTTCGGCATGACGTGCCACGCGCACGACATCTTCGTGAACGATCACCTCCTCAAGGAGAAGATCGAGTCCGCGAAGGTGCCCGTCACGATCTCCCGCTTCAACGTCGACTATCTCGCAGCGCATGCGACGCCGCACGCGCGCGATCGCCTGCACGTGGTCCACTGCGGCGTCGACCTCTCGACGATCGAGTACCGGCGCGAGGGGCGCGAGCCGAGGTCGATCGTGGCCGTCGGACGGCTCGACCCGATCAAGGGGTTCGACGTCCTCGTCGACGCGATCGGGATCCTCCACAGGCAAGGGCGGAAGCTCACCTGCAGGATCATCGGCCAAGGTCCGCTCGAAGCGGATCTGCGCGCGAGGATCGCGCGTCAGGATCTCGCCGGCACGGTCGAGCTCGTCGGCGCGCTACCTCAAGAAGAGGTGCGTGCAGCGCTCTACCGCGCCTCGATCTTCACGCTGCCGAGCGTCGTCACGCCGACGGGCGACCGTGACGGCATCCCCGTCTCTCTGATGGAGGCGATGGCGGCAGGCACCCCGATCGTGAGCACCCGCGTGTCGGGCATCCCCGAGCTCGTCGAGGACGGTAAGGAAGGACTGCTCGTCCGCGAGCGCGATCCCGAGGGTCTCGCCGAGGCGCTGGGACGGCTCCTCGAGGATCCCGGGCTCGGCGACAAGTTTGCCGTGGCAGCGCGCAGCAAGGTCGAGCGCGAGTTCGACTGCCGGTCCGAGGCGCGCAAGCTGCTAAGCTTGTTCGCCGATGCTTGTGCGTAACGTACAGGCAGCGGCGTGATGCTGCTTCGCGGGCTGCTCTTCTTCAACCTGTTGTTCGTCGTGAACCAGGTGCATTTCCCGTGGGAGACGGGCATCCCGGGCGTCGCTCCGACGAACATCATCATGGTGCTGCTCCTGCTCGCCTGGCGTGGCAAGCCGGAGCCGCTCGTCGGCGTGAAGCCGATGATGACGCGCCCGCTCTTCTACTTCTTCGGCGCGCTGACGTTCGCGTTCTTGTGGGCGCAGCTCCGCGCCTCGGGCAATTTCGTCGAAGACCTCACTTACCTGAAGAACGCGATCTATTACCCGCTCTTCTACTTCCTCTATCTGCACTGCCGGCAGGACCTGAAGACGACGCGCCTGCTGATCATCTGGATCATGATCGTCGCGGCGGTCGCTGGGCTCGAGGCCGTGCGCGAAGGCCTCGACTACGGCTTCGGCAAGTACAACGCGATGCGCCGCGCCTCGGGGCCGTTCGGCGTCGACTGGCGCAACGCGAATCGCGCGGGCGTCTTCTACGCCATGTTCATGCCGATGTTCGTCTCGCTCGCGCTCTTCTTGAAGAAGCAGAAGCTCTGGCGCATCGCCGCCATTGGCGGCTGCGTCCTGCTCGCGGCCGCAGCGGTCTCCACGTACTCGCGACAGGCGTACTTCCTGATCCTGTTGGCCGTCGCCGTCCTCCTCGTCCGGCGCAGCATCGCGGCCGCAGTCACCATCGGGGTCCTGCTCGTCGGGCTAGCGGGCTACTTGCCCGACAGCGTGACCCAGCGTGTCGACGAGACGACGCAGAAGGACGGCTCCAACAGCAATGGCGGTCCCGACGTCGACGAGAGCACCTCGAGTCGCTGGGAGATCTGGGCTGGCGCGATGTCGATGTGGGCGGACAACCCGCTCGGCGTCGGCCTGAACCGCTTCAAGCGCGAGATCGGCAACTACTCGAGCCACAAGGGCTTCGACGCGCACAACTTCTACGTCCTGACGCTCGCGGAGACGGGACCACAAGGCCTCGCGGCGCTGCTCTTCCTGATGGGCTCGCTCTTCTTCGGGCTGGCCAGGTTCATTCGTCAGAAGGTCCCGTCCGACGACGCAGAGGCGCAGGCCCTCGCCCTCGGCTTCACCGTGTGCACGGTCAACATGGCGCTCGGCGGGATCTACGGAAGCCCCACGCTCGAGGGCGCCGTCATGGCGCCGTATTGGGCGCTCGGCGGTCTGCTCGAGCGATACGTGCACTTGAAGATGCAGACGCGGAGCGGGCCGATGATCATCGAAAAGAGGGAGCCCACGATGGCCGAACGGTTCCCCCTCATCGTGCACATCCAGCCCGGTCGCCGGCGCTGAGTCCGAGCGGCTACTCGTTCACGCTCGACTTCACGCTCGACGGGACCGGACGCAACGCATAGACGGCGCCCTCCTTCGAGGTCGCGACGAGCTCCGCGTTCGCGCGGAGCCATTCGGCGAGGACGTCGTCCGACGGGGACCGATTGTTGACGTGCGCGTAGTAGCGCGCGCCGCGGGCAGCGTACTCCGCGAGCCGGCTCGAGCCGCGCTCGTCGCCCGGCAGGACCCAGCCGTGCGTCCGGGACAGATAGAAGACCCGCGGATCTTCGAAGTTGTTCCGCGTTCGCCACTCGGCGCTGTATCCCTCCGGGCGTGAACGCACGACGATGAGCGAGCCGGGCTCGACGTTGTCCGCGACCATGTGGCCCACGACCGTCTCGGGCTCCACTTCGTGAAAGCGGGCGTTCACGACGGCGCGCGCCCAGAGCGCAACGGCACAGACGCCCGCGAGCGCGACGAGCTCGCGGCGTGACTCGACGAGCGAGACGGCGCGCGCGACGAGCCACGCGCCGAGCACGACGGTCGGAAGGTGATAGTGACGCCCGAAGTCGCCCGAGGTGTACCGGAACGCGACGAGGCCGAGCGCCGCCGCTCCTCCGAACAGCGCGAGCTCCTCGTGTCCGAGCTTGCGACGAACGACGAGAAAGATTGCGGCCGGGACTGCGAGTAGACCGGTTCCCCAACCCACGGAGTAGCGCGCGAGATCGAGCCAGCGCCGCGGCTCGACGATCCGCTCGAAGGTGGGCAGCTTGCTGTCGCCGCCCGAGAGCAGCCCGAACGTATTGCCCCACGCGAGATAGAGGCTCCGCGCATGGAGCAGATATGCGGCGACGACGAGGAGGACGAAGATCCAGCCGAGCCAGAGCAGCGGATTCTTCAAGCGGTCTCGTCGGGCCATCAGGCAGAGCAGCGCCTGGACGATCCCGAGCGCGAGCGTCGTCGGCTTCACGAGCCCGGCGATCGTCGTCGCGACCGCCCACACCGCCAGCGACCGTGGCGTGGGCGCATCGAGGAACCGAAGGAAACCGACGAAGCCGATCACGAACGCGAGGAGCGCGAGCGCGTCCGGCTGGATCGATGTGCCGGTCGCGACGACGCCGTGGGTCCCGAGCACGCCTGCGAGCGCGACGAGCGCAGGCAGTCCTCCGAATCGTCGCTCGAGCGCGTGGTAGAGGACGAGAGCAGCGCCGGCGATCGAGATCAGCGACAACAGCTGACCGGGCCAGACGCTCTCACCGACGAGCCGCATCGCGAGGGCGATCAGAAATGGATAGAGCTGGAGCTCGGCCTCGACGTAGCCGGGCCCATCACCGCCCCAGTCGATGCGCGGATGCAGGAGATCGAGCGAGCCAGACGCGAAGCTCCGTGCGATGGCTTGCGTGTCCGCTTGCCGCCAACCCTGGAAGTCGTCGGTGATCGCCGCGGTTCGGCGCACCGTGAGCTCGACGACGCACCACACGATGACGACGAGGAGCGCCACGACTGCCGCGGGCTTTTGCCTCCGGACGTGACCAGCGGGAGCGCTCATGGGAAGGCTGCGCGATCGTCAGGGCGTGCGCACGCCGAGGACGTCCAGGTAGGCGTTCACGGCTCCCTCTTCCTGGAAGCGCTCGACCGGATGCACGAGCCGGGCGGGGCCACGATCGGCGTCTTCGAGGAGCGTGAGGATCGCCGCTGCGAGCCGCCGCGGATCGCGCATCGGGACGAGCTCGCCGAGCGATCGCCCGCCTCCGTCGAGGATCTCGCGCGAGCCGCCTGGGCAATCGGTGCTCACGACCCGACAGCCGCACGCCATCGCCTGGATCAGCGCGCCGGGAAGGCCTTCGAAGATCGAGGACAGTGCGAACACGGTCGCGCGGCTCATGTAGCGGAAGGGGTTGTGATCGTATCCGGGCAACCGCACGTCCGTGTCGACGCGGAGCTCGCACGCGAGGGCCTCGAGCGCGGCGCGCTCCTCCCCTTCGCCGAGGATGACGAGACGTGCCGGGCGCTTCGCGCGAACCTCGGCAAAGGCGCGCACGAGCGTCGCGAAGTCCTTCTGCGGCGCGAGGCGCCCGACGCCGAGGACGACGGGCGGCTGACCGCTGCCGAACCAAGGATCCTCGAGAGCCGCGGCCGCCTTCGGCTCGAGCTCACGCGTGATCACGGGGTTGTAGATCGTCCGGATCGTGCGCCCGTCCAGGCGCAGGCCCGCGACCAGATCGCGCTCGACGCTCTCGGACACCGCAACGATGGCGTCCGCCATGGGATAGAAGCGCCGCATGAGCGCGCGTTCGGCGTGCGGGCGCAGACCGCGCATCTGGTCTTGCGGCAACAGTACGTTCGCCTCGCGCAGCACGACGCGCGTCTTCACTCGCGCCAGCTTCGCCGCCCATACCGCGAGGATGTTCCCGTACTCGAGCGTCGACAGAAGCGCGGCCGGACGCTCCCGGCGCAGGTATCGGACGAAGGCAGGTAACGCCGCTACGTTCCGCTTCGCCCCGAGATCGATCCTTCGCGCGACGGTCGGGACCTGGGACTCGAGCGGACCTCCGGGCACGGCGACGACGAGGTCGACGTCGTGGCCGCGCGCAGCGAATCCCTTGCACAGCTGCAGCATGACGCGCTCGGCGCCGCCGTCGTCGAGCCTCGGCAAGAAGAGCGCGATGCGCGTATCCATGCTGGCCACGGCGACGGGAGGCTATCAGCCGGATCCCAGGCTCACAAGGCGCTCACTGCACGCGAGGGAGTGACGCCTTTACTTCCCCCGACAGGGCAGGTAGCCAACGAGCAATGCTCGTGCGAAGTGGCGTCGCGGCATGCGCAGCGCTTCTCGCGTCGTTCGTCTGCACGCAGGCGGCGGCGCAAGAGATCGCGCCTTCGCAGCAGGCGCGCCCGCTCCAGCCAAGCACCGGGTTCCAGGAGCGCCTTCGCGTGCAAGGAGGGCTCACGCACGAGAAGCGACGCTCCGCGGTCTCCGAGGACTACTGGTTGGGCGTCACACCCGAGGTGACGCTCTTCGTCGTCGACCCGCGCTGGCAGCTGCAGCTCACCTATGCGCTGACCGGTGCGTTGCACACGCGCTTCCCGACCGAGATCGCGAACCGCCTCTCGATGTCGATGAACGGCGAGGTCTCGCGAAGGACCACGTTCTTCCTCACTGCGGAAGGCAACCAGAGCACCTTGTCGACGTTCTTGCTCACGCGACCGGTGACGGCCACGCCCGTGAGCGTGCTCCCGCCGAGCGCCACGCATCTGCTCACGCTCGCGACGCGTCAGGGCCTCACGTGGGAGGCGAGCCCCGTCGTGAAGCTCGGCGAGTCGATCGACGGCACGTACGTCACGACGCTCGACTCGTCGCCGCGCTTCAACAGCCAAAGCGCGAACCTCACGCTGACGGCGGATCGAACATGGGAGGTCGATTCACTCGGGCTCGAAGCGCGCGGCGGCGTGGCGGTCACGAGCCCGCCGCCTCCGGACCTCTCGCAGAAGCTGGTCACGCTGAACGGCGGCCCACGGTGGGGACACGACTTCAGTCGATCGCTGAGCTCGACCGTCAGCGCGGGCCCCGCGATGATCGCCAGCGTGAGCTCGTCGTCGAAGCCTCGCTATTCCGTCGCGGGGCGAGGCTCGCTCCTCTACACGTGGGAGACCGCCAGCGCGGAGCTGATCTACGCGCACGGCTTCGAGCCGAGCATCCTCTTCGCGCAGGTCCTCCGTTCGCATCAAGGAACGCTCCGCGGCACGTTCCCGATCTCGCAGGAAGCGCGCGTCTACGCGTCGGCGTCGGTCGGTTACCAGTGGGGCACGTTCGTGAACCTACGCGCCAACGCGGTCCCGCGTTCGGACATCCAGCTCGTCCTTGCCGACGTCGGCATCGGCTGGGGCGTGCTCGATTGGCTGCAGGTCTTCGGTCGCTACCAGCTCTTCGCGCAGACCGGCGGCGCGATCGCCCCGAACGAGCCGCCGCTCACGCGGAACGCCGTCGTCCTCGGAGTGCAGCTCCAGTCGGATCCGCCGGGAGGCTCGCCGGGCGTCGGTGCACGCCGTCCTCAGCGCGTCGATCAGAGCGACGTAGCTCGGTGAGCCAGGTGAGCGCGGGCGCGCGCCGAGCCGACCGACGCTGAGCGCCGTCGCGCCGAGCGCAGCGCGCCTCCAGCGAGGATCAGCGCGCGCGGTAGGCGCCGATGTCGAACGGCCCGTCCGGACGGCGCTCGAGACCCGCGAAGTCGTGCGGGACGTCTCCGGCGATGTTGATGCCCGCGCCGGTCGCGGCGCTCCCGTCACGCAAGGATGGATCGTCTCTGCTCGAGAGGCCTGGATCGATCGTGATGGAGTGCCGATCCGCACCTTCGGGATGGCCTTTGCCCCATGCCACGCGCCGTCCGCCGTTCCATACGAGGTTGTAGTCCATCTCGAGCGACGCTCCTGACGCGCCTCCGACGAGGACGACCGAAGCCAGATCTCCGTCGGGGTTCGCGATCAGGTTGTCGAGGATGCGCGTGCGCGTGGTCTCGCGGACGACGCCGTTCGTGGTCGCGGCACCGAGCGTGAAGATCGCATCGCGCGTCCCGCTGTCGACGATCGTGTTCGACAGGACCGCGCAGGCGTTGCAGCCGTGGAGATCGAAGCCGCGGCCGACGCGGATCATCACGTTGTTCGTGGCGCGCACGTGGACCGCTGCGTAGTGGTCGGGATCCATGTCACACGTCGCGTCGCAGCTGTCGCCGAGCGCGATGGTGCCCGCGGTGCTGTCGATGTCTTCGAACCGGTTCGCGTCGAACACGCTGTCGCGCGAGCCGCCCTTGATCTGGATCGGACTGTCGCGGCCCGAGCGCCAGTCGTGGGCGAAGTTGTTCCGGAAGACGAGGCGGTTCGCGCCCGTGAGGCTCACGCCGAGGTGGCCGAAGGTCCCGTACAGCTCGTTGTTCTCGATCGTGACGCCCGACGAGGCGCGGTTCACCTTCACGTGGTCGAAGCCGCCTGTGATACGGCAGTTGCGAAGGACCGATCCCACGCCCTTCCCGCGCCCGAGCCCATCGAAGTGCACGACCTGCTCGCGCGTGTCGATCGGGCTGTTCTGGAATTCGAAGCCGTCCACGATCACGTAGTCGTTCTCGACGAGGACGGTGGGGCCTCGGCGATTGGACCGGGCGTCGATCACGGCAGCGTTCCGACCGTCGGCGGACCAGAGCACGATGGGCGCCTCCGGCGTGCCGTCGTTCGAGAAGGCGATCGTTGCAGGTTCCTCGTATCTCCCTCGATGCACCGCGACGCAGTCTCCGGCTCCGGCGAGCCGCGACGCCTTCGCGATCGTCTTCATGGGCCCGCCGGCGGTGCCGTCGGCAGCGTCGTTGCCGCTCGGCGAGACGTGGATCTCGCGCCGGCATGCGTAGCTCGCCGGGCGCGTCGCGACGCCGGCCTCGCGAACATGGGCCTTCTTCTCGGTCCTGCGAACGCACGAGCTCCCGGAGCACCCCGCGCTGGTAACGAACGCGACCACGGCGACAAACCAGCCCAGCCCGACGAAACGTCGACGCTCGAAGGGCGTGCCTTGACGAGCACACGGCGCAGGTGCGAACGTCCGCCTGCCGTGCCGGAAAGCACACGAAGAGCGGACCTGCCGCTCGTGAGTGCGGTGATGCCCGTGTACAACGGCGCCGACTACGTCGCGGACGCGATCGAGAGCGTCCTCGAGCAGTCGTATCCGAACATCGAGCTCATCGTCGTCGACGACGGCTCGCGTGATGCCACGGCCGACGTGATCGCGCGCTACTCCGATCGCGTCGTCTCGATCCGCCAGGAGAACCAGGGGCTCGCCGCTGCACGGAACACGGGCTTCCACCGTTCGACCGGTGACTACGTCGCGTGGATCGATCACGACGACATCTGGATGCCGGAGAAGATCAGCGTCCAGCTCGCGCTGATGGAGGCGCACCCCGAGTGCGTCATCTCGTCCACGGAGTTCTCCGCTTTCGACGCGAGCGGGTTCTTCGAACGGACGCACGCGGCGAAATACTACTCGATCGTCGCGCGGCGAGGCCTCGACGCGATCTTCTCGGATCGACGGATGCTGCCGACTCGGGACGTGCCCACGTCGCGGCCGCTCGAGCTCCCGGAGTCGATCCCCGTGTACATGGGCGATGTCCGCAAGGAGCTGCTCCTCGGCAACTGCCTGCACCCGCCGACCGTGATGATCCGGCGCAGCGCTTACGTCGCTGCTGGTCTCTCCGAGGCGCGCTTCGGCAGCGACACGGACTACGAGCTCTTCTTGCGCGTCGCCAAACATGGGCGAGCGGCGTTCATCGATCATCCCCTCCTCCGGTATCGCTACTCGGCGGGCCAGATGTCGGGCGACAAGAACCTCGCCAAGATCACGCGCTCGTTGATCGGCGTCCTCGAGCACCTGACGCAAGAGGACCCGACGCTCCTCGATCAGCCGCTGTTCAAGCAGCGCGTCGCGAAGGCGCACCTCGACGCTGCATGGGCCGTCGGCGAAAAGGAGCGCATGCTCGGCCTTCGACATCTCATGCGGGGGCTCTCTTACGGCGGGTTCGGGGTCGACCGGCAGACCGCGGTACGCACGGCAGCAAAGCTCGTGACCCCTCCGTTCCTGGCCACGCGTTACCGCCGTCATCGGACCAAGCTCGACGGCACCTGAGCGCCGGGTCGACCAAGGGGCACGTTCGCAGGATTTGGCGGCACGGCCTTGCTCGGTTCCGTCGTAAGCTCCGTGCGAGGCTTCCCGACTTTTCATCACGCCCCTCAGCGATGAAGCGCACGTCTTCGAACATCCGCATCCAGATCGTCGACACGGAGAAGGCACTCTGGGAGCTCGCCGACGCGTGGGAGCGACTGCAAGCGAACGCGAGGGTGACGAGCGTCTTCGAGACGTTCGACTGGCAGGCCCTCTGGTGGCGGTATTACGGGCGCGGTCAGCGCCTGCGCGTGCTGCTCGCGCTGGACGGCGACGACATCGTCGGGATCCTGCCGCTCTACGTTCATCGTCTGCGCAGGCTCAAGTACCCGGTCAGGGCGCTTCGCTTCATCGGCTCCGGCGGGGATACGTTCCCCGACGACCTCGGACCGATCATCGCCGCCTCGCGGGAGCTCGAAGTCGCCGACGCGCTCGCTCGAGCGGTCGTCGAGAGCCGTGGCTGGGACGTGCTGCTCTTGACCGACATGCAATCCGACCATCCGTTCGCGGAGGCACTCGAGCGGCGACTACGTTCCACGAAGCTCCGCGTCGAGACGGGGCGCTCCGAGCGCATCGCGCACCTCACCCTGCCGAAGACATGGGACGGGTGGCTCGCGTCACTCCACCGCGATCGGCGCTATCGGATTCGAAACGCACGGAAGAAGCTCCGCTCCGCGCATCCCGACGCGCGCTTCTTCGTGTGGACGGACGAAGCGACGCTCCCCGAGGGTGTCGACCGACTCGCGCACCTGCATCGAAAGCGCTGGCAACGCGCCGGCCAGCCGCACGCATTCGCGACGCCCCGATACCTCGGCTTCCATCGCGACGTGATGGCTGCCTGCCTCCGTCGGGATCGGCTGCGTCTCTACTGCCTGGAGATCGGCGGCGAGATCGTCGCCTCCTACTACTTCTATCGGTTCCGGAACCAAGTCTTCCTGATGCAGAGCGGGTTCGATCCCGATCACGCCGCGGTGAAGCCCGGAAATGTCTTGCTCGGTCACGTCATCGAGCACGCCGTCGGCGAAGGAAACGAGGCCGTCGACTTCCTGCGCGGCGATCACCGCTACAAGGACGAGCTCGCCACGGGAGAGCGCGAGACCGTGTTCGTGACGACGTTCCGTCGAAATCCCGGCGCGCTCATGTACCGCGCACGGCATCAGTACCTGCCGACGATCAAGGCGACGGTACTGCGAACGCTGCGGCGCTTCGGCTACGAAGCTCCTCGCCGGAACGCCTGATCCTCACTGCGTGTCTTCGTCGAGGTCGAAGAGGTGCCAACGGCTCTCGTCGATGAGCCGCGCGCCTTCTGGGTCCTTCGTCCCGACGGAGACGACGACGGTGCGTGCGTCGTCACGAAGCTCGAACCCGCGGGCCTCGAGGATGCGAACGAGGCGGGGCGCGCCGAGGAAGCTCACCGAGGCACTGACCGCACCGCTCCGCCATAGCGCGACGAGCATCAGATCGACGAGGGCATCGAGGTCCTCCGCGTGGCCGAAGACGTCGCGGATGTGGACCTTCTGCGTCTCCGGATTGCGGTCGATGATGCAGTAGCCTCGCAGCTCGCCCGTCGCGCGCGCGCAGATCGTCCCGATCTCCGCCTTCGGGTAACGCCACGCCAGGAAGCTCGCCGTCCTCTCGCCGACGACGTCGTATCCGCCGCGGGCGGCGCTCCAGAGCGCGTCGAAGCGGCTGTCGAACTGACGCGCCCACTCGAAGCGAAAGCGCGAGCGAGCACGGACAATCTCCGGAGCGGCCGGCGCGAGGCGCGCGACGTCGATCATCGCACCGGCGAGTCGTGTGGGAAGAGAGCCCGCGGTCTTCGCACCGAGCCAGGCCACCGCCGGCGGCACTCCACGGACTTCTCCCAGTCGCGATGCGTAACTCGCGTGTCGGAGCACCCGCACGCGCCGTTTTGCAGTGCCGAGCACGCGAAAGCCCGCACGCGCGACGACCCCTTTGGCCTTGTCGTTCGGAAGGCCATAGGTCACGTCGAGTGTTTGCTCGGCGAACTCACGGACCGCGCGGACGAGTCGGAGCGCCGGGGAGAGCCCGCGATGCGCCTGATCGACGGCGAGATCGCTCAGCACGCCTGCGCGGCCGTCCCTTCCCTTGCCGAGCTGGAAGCGCCGGATGGCGAGGCCGTTCGTCCCGACGAAGCAAGCTTCGCCCGCCCCGGACAGCGCATGGAGCATGAAGACGGCGTCGGCCTGCTGTGGCGCTTCGCAATACGTCCACCGGAACTTCGCGTCCGCGCTCGAGCTCGAGCTCAGGTTCTCGGCCCACAGCCGACAGAGATGCTCGCGGACTTCGTCGGGCCGCTCCTTCGTCACGGAGTATGTGAAGGACGTCGATTCGTTCATTCTCGTTCGGCTCGAGGTCGTGCGACACCCCTCGACACGAATGCGTTCCGCGCTCCGCGCCCCGTCCGTGCTGGTAGGCTATCGCCGTGCGAGAGACGTACAAGTCCATTCTGTTCTCGCGAAGGAAGGTCCTCGCCTACGGCGCGGCCCTCGGAATCGGAGGAATCGCGTTCGCCGTCCGCCAGAAGGTGAGGAACAGGATTGCGTGGATGACGCAGCTCCCGTCCTTCACCGCTGCGCCGCCTCTCGTCTCCCACGGCGATCGAGATCGTACGAAGCTCCACGTCGCGCAGGGCGGCCGGCCGGAGGAGAACGTCGACAGCGTCCTCGCGAAGCTCGGAGGGATCGCGCGTGTCGTCGGCCCGGACGACGTCGTCATCATCAAGGTGAGCGCGCAGTGGTGGAACCAGGGCATGACCAACGTCGCGGCGGTGAAGCGCGTCATCGAGCACGTGCTCGAGCGCCCCGGCTTCGCCGGCGAGGTCATCGTCTTCGAGAACACCCACTTCCGGATGCCGGACGGCTCCGGCCTTTCCCGGGCATGGGTTCGACCCTCGGAGCGAAACGTCGACGTCGCGGGGTGGAACAAGCTCGGTGACCTCATCGGCCACTTCCGCGAGCGGAATGCGCCGGTCAGCTTCGTCGGGCTCATCGACGCAGGCTTCCACGCGAGCGCCAAGGACGCGTGGCGCGATCCCGGGCACGAGTCCGGCGTCTACGGCGGCGACGGGCGCGGGCCGATCGAAAAGGGCGACATCCGGGACGGCTACCACTGGGACTTCGATCGAGCGTTCCGCCTCGAAAAGAGCTGGGTCGACGAAGCGCGGACGCCGCTCACGTGGCCGCGTTTCACCTCGCCGCACAGCGGGATCGTCGTCGACTTCAAGGACGGAGCGCTGCGCCGCGAAGGTGGACGTCTGGTCCCGGCCGACAAGAAGGTCGTCTGGATCAACATGACGACGTGCAACGAGCACAGCGCCACCGGCCTCACCGGGGCGTGCAAGTCGACGATGGGGCTCGTCGACATGAGCGCCGGATATCTCGGGACGCATCCGCTCGCGCGCGGGTGGACGTCCGTGCATTACTTC
Organism: Pseudomonadota bacterium; assembly: GCA_023402175.1. GTDB lineage: Bacteria > Myxococcota_A > Polyangia > Polyangiales > Polyangiaceae > Labilithrix. The sequence continues at coordinate 32,543 of JAEXCN010000389.1, forward strand.
GGGCAAGGGAGGCCGGAGGCCACATGGCGCATGGCTGGGCCTCTCGCGCACTTCGCGCGCGAGGTACGCTCACCCGACTTGATCCTGCTCGTAGCCGACTGGGTCGCATACGAGCCGAAGGGGCACGACCTGCGACGCGAGGACATCCGCACGTCGGCGTCGACTTGCATGCGAGCGAAGACCATCGTAGCCGGCACGGACCCCGTCGCCATCGACAGCTGGGCGGTGCGCAACATCATGGCCGCCACGCCGAGCACCAACAAGAAGGCCTACTTCGATCTCGACGATCCGGAGTCGATGACGACGAAGTTCCTTCGCTACTATCGGCAGGTAAGCGGCGCGGGGGCGATCGATCCGGCCTTCGTCGACGTCGCCTGAGGGAGCCGAAATGACCATCTCCAAGAACGTGCTCGACATCGACACGAAGAAGGAAGTCGAGCGCATCGTCACCATCCTGCGCAGGCAAGTCGGACAGGTCCTCAAGCGACGTGGAGCCGTCATCGCTCTCTCGGGCGGCATCGACTCGAGCGTCGTCGCCGGGCTGTGCGCCCGAGCATTCGGTCCGGACCGCTGCCAAGGCCTCTTGATGCCGGAGCGTGATTCGTCGCCCTCGACGCTCGCGCTCTCCCGCTCGGTCGCCGAGGCTTTCGGGATCCCGTACGCGATCGAGGAGATCTCGGCGACGCTCGACGCGATCGGTTGCTACGCGCGACGCGACGAGGCGATCCGCAAGGTCGTTCCCGACTACGGCCCGGGCTTCAAATCGAAGATCGTCCTTCCCGGGGCGAAGGCAACAGCGGACTACAACGTCTATTCGATCGTGGTCGAGCGCCCCGACGGAACGATCGAGAAGCACCGCCTGCCGCTCGAGCCGTATCTCCAGATCGTCGCGGCCACGAACTTCAAGCAGCGGATCCGCAAGACGCTCGAATACTACTGGGCCGACAAGCTCCATTACGTCTGCACGGGCACGCCGAACCGGCTCGAATACGACCAGGGCTTCTTCGTGAAGAACGGCGACGGCGCCGCGGACGTGAAGCCCATCGCGCACCTGTACAAGACGCAGGTCTACGCCATCGCCGCCGAGTTGGGCGTCCCGGAGGAGGTCCGGAAGCGGCCACCGACGACGGACACGTATTCGCTCGCGCAGGGCCAAGACGAGTTCTACTTCGCGCTCCCGTACGCGCAGATGGATCTGTGCCTCTACGGAAAGAACACCGGCCTCCCTGCCTCCGACGTGGCCCCCGCCGTCGACCTGACCGTCGAGCAGGTCGAATGGGTGTACGCGGACATCGATCGGAAGCGCGCGACGACGCGGTACCTCCACGAGCGCCCGCTGCTGGTCGACAGCTGACGGAGCGGTCTCTTTCGACTCCCGCGCATGTCTTTTCGGGGAGAGATTCACAGATGCCATGAGGGAGGCACGGCCCGCGCGATAGAGCGGGCTCCGCCAGCTAGTGTCGGTTTTGGAGAAACAACAATGACCGACGGAACCCTCGCTCAAGATAGTGGCTCGGCGGA
>JAEXCN010000505.1 GCA_023402175.1 Pseudomonadota bacterium
CCGGCGTTGTGACGACGCCTCGCTCGTCGAGGCCGCTGTTCTCCGCGACGATACCGCTCCGCAGATGAACGAGCGCCGTGTCGACGATGCGTCCACGGAGGCGCGTCCGCGCTCGTTCGAAGTCCGACAGATCGAGCCCATGGGGAAGCCTGCTCACGGCGCACACTCTACGCGACGGCCGAGCGGCGACGAAGACCTCGTCGGAGCCCGACGACGAGCGCCGCCACGAAGAGCGCGCCGATGGCGGAGCTCGATCGTGAGCCAGTGCTCCGGCAATCGCACCCGCCGTCCGCGCCGGAGCTCGTGGTGGCGGCGGGAGCGTCCGGCAGCCCAGCATCCGCGGGAACGTCCTCGCGACGCCCGACGCACGCGCCACCACGGCAGACGGCTCCAAGATGCGTGCATTCTGCATCGCTCGAGCACGGGCTCGCGCCGGACCGGCAGCCGTCGAGCGAGAGACACTGGAGGTCGCCTGCCTCGGTCGTCGGCGTGCATGCGAACCCGGACCCGCAGTCCTCGTCGCGCGCGCACGATCGCCCGCAGACGCGCCCAGCGGTCTCGCCGGAGCCGATGTCGACGCAGCGAGCCTCGTCGCCTGCGCCTTCGCACGCGCCGAGCTCCGGAGCGCACGGAGAGCAGACGTCGGCGCGTTCGCCGGGTGCCTGGCAGGCGCCAGCAACGCAGCGATAGCCCTCGGGGCAGGAATCCACGTCGCAGCTCGCGCCACCGGTACCCGGATACAGCGTGCAGAGCCCGTCGATGTCGTCCTTCTCGAGGGAGCGCCAGCGGAGGCCGGATCCGGAGACGTTCATCGTCGCGCGCGCATCGTTCGAATGTCCGAGCCCAAGCGCATGGCCGATCTCGTGGACGAAGACGCCGCGGATGTCCTGCGTCCCGCGCGCGGCGTCCTTCGAGAAGCGGTACTCGGCGGCGTTGACGTGGATGTCCGCGTCGCGGAGCTTCCCGTTCGCGTCGACGTGCACGATCGTCTGCGCGAGCGCGCCGGGCTCGAGCGCCTCGGGCCAGTCGGTGTCGTGGAAGAAGACGCCGTTCTCGCCGTCGTCGCCTGGCTGCGCGTCTCGGACGCCGCCGAAGCGTGCGCGGAACGACGTGCAGGATGGTCGCGCCCACGTTCGCGTCGCGACGTCGAGCTCTCGCGCGGCGTCGTCGCCGAGGTCGCGGCTCGGCGGAAGCGCGAGGAAGAACGCGATCGGCAGCTTGCTCGCGTCCCACGTTCCCGAAGGCGTGTTCGGCGCCCAGCGCGGACCCGGAGGCGAGAACGCGACCGAACGCTCCTCGCGGAGATCGAAGCGAACGCGCACACCGACCACGGGGACGACGTATCCTGCGAGATGCGCGAAGCCGCCGCTGCGTGTCGGTCCGCCGACGATGCGTACGATGCGCTCGCGACCGTCGGTCACGCTGCGTAACGTCGCCGTGGTGACGGGCTCGTCCGCGAGGACGCCCGTTCCAGGCGCGACCTCTGCAGCGATGACGATCGCGTCTTCCACCGTGCGCTAGTATTAGCACCCACGATGCGAGCCGCGGTCATCCAGCTGTCGAGTCAGGACGATGTGACGAAGAACCTGGAGCGCGTCCGAGCGCTCGTCGCGGAGGCGGCGCGCTCCGGGGCCGAGCTCGTCGCGCTGCCCGAGAACTTCGCGTTCATGGGTGAAGAGACGCAGAAGCGCGAGATTGCCGAGAGCACGGAGGAGAGCAATCGCGGGCCGATCACGAGCGCGATCGTGGACGCCGCGCGCGAGCACCGAATCTGGATCGTCGCCGGCGGCATGCCGGAGGCGAGCGGCGATGCAGCGCGTCCGTTCAACACGTCGCTGCTCGTCGCGCCCGAAGGACGTGTCATTGCACGTTACCGCAAGATCCACCTGTTCGACGTCGATCTACCGGACGGCACGAAGGCCCTCGAGAGCGGAGCGACCCGCGCCGGCAGCGAGCCGGTCGTCGCGGAAGTCGGCGCTGGGTCGACGAAGCTCGGGATGACGATCTGCTATGACGTCCGTTTCCCCGAGCTCTATCGAAAGCTCGTCGCCGAAGGCGTCCGGATCGTCACCGTGCCGGCGGCGTTCACGCTGACGACGGGCAAGGACCATTGGCACGTGCTCCTGCGCGCGCGCGCGATCGAGAACCAGGTGTTCGTGCTCGCGCCCGCGCAGCACGGTCGCCATCCGCGCGGCCGGCTCACGTACGGCAAGAGCCTGATCGTCGATCCGTGGGGTGATGTGCTCGCGCAGTGCGGGGAAGGCGAGGGGATCGCGCTGGCTCGCCTCGACTTCGCGGCACAAGACCGCGTCCGCGCGTCGCTTCCGTGCCTCTCGCATCGGCGTCTCTGACCGAGCACCGAAAGCTCGTTGCGCGCGCGCCCGGCGGCGCCGGCGAACAGATGACTCGACGCCGCGAGCGAGCAGCGCGGAACGCCACTCGGAAGGCGCGCTGCCGCTGTAGATCGGCTGGTGCCGGGGAGGGTACGATCGCATCGTGGACTCTCTCGCGGGGACCCGTCTCGGGCGGTTCCGCATCACCCGCCTCATCGGCAAGGGCGGGATGGGGGAGGTCTACGCGGCGGTCGACGAGGATCTCGACCGTGAGGTGGCCGTCAAGGTCTTGAGCAGCGCCGTCGATATCGAGCCTCATCGACGCCGCTTCCTTCGCGAAGCCCGGCTCGCGGCGCGGCTGAACCACCCGAACATCGCCTCGATCCACGAGGTCGGCGACAGCGACGGCCGGCGATACATCGTGATGGAGCTGCTCGAGGGCAAGACGCTGCGCGTGCTCCTGAACGAGCGGCGCATGGGCGTCGAGGAAGCGCTGACGATCGTGCGCGACGTCGCTCGCGCCCTCGCTCGTGCCCATGCCGGCGAGGTCGTGCATCGCGACATCAAGCCGGAGAACATCTTCGTCACGACGCCCGCACCGGACGTCCTCCTCGCGAAGGTGCTCGACTTCGGGCTCGCACGCGACGAGCTGCTGCGGAAGAAGACCGATGAAGAGGACACGGCGACGGATCTGACCGGCCCGGGCGAGGCATGCGGGACAGCCGGCTATCTCGCGCCGGAGCAGGCGCGTGGTCTCGTCGTCGACGCTCGCGCGGACGTCTTCTCTTTCGGCGCCGTCTTCTACGAGATGCTCACCGGCAAGCGAGCGTTCGACGGCCGAAACCAGCTCGCGAGGATGCTCGCCGTCGTCAAGCGAGCGCACGAGCCGCTGCGCTCGCGGGTTCCGGACGTGAGCCCCGAGATCGAAGCGATCGTCGAACGGTGCCTCGCAAAGGCGCCTGCGGATCGATATGCCGACGGTTCGGCGCTCCTCGCCGCGCTCGAGCCGCTCGTCCGAGCGACGCAGCGCGCCTCTTCGCCCGAGCTGTCGTCGCCGAGCCTCGAGCTGCGGTCGGATCTCGACGAGATTGAAGCGAAAGCGTCGTCGTCTTCGATCCTGTCGGCGCAGCGCGACGGTAGCTCGGCGACGTCGAAGTCGATCAGCAGCGCGACTCCGACGCCGAGCATCCGGAGCGAGCGGGTCGGTCCGCGCCCGCACTCGCACTCGATCGTCCAGCAGCACTGGCCTTTGCTCGCCGCTGCGGGCGGCGGGCTCTTCGTGGCGTTGCTCGTCATCGTCCTCACGACAGCGTCGGCGTCATCGCAAGGAGCACGATCCCGCGCGGCCGTCATCGCTGCTCCACGTTCGCCCGTGATCTCCGCCGCCCGTGCGATGTCGGAGGAGAGCGCGGCGACGATGGGAGCGCCGGGGCCCGCCGAGATCGAGGACGTCGACGAAGAGCTCTCGTCGGCGCCGGCGTTGTCGTCCGCTCCGGGGGCCTCGTCGGCTCCGGCGATCTCGGTGGCGTCCTCGCCGGCGAAGGAGCCGCGGAGCTTCCTGCCGCCCGCCGCGGCGCCCCGGCCTGTCGCCCGCGTGGAACGGCGCACGTCCGGCTTCACCCGACTGCCGAACGAACCATCGCCGCCTTCGGCGTCCGAGGGCTCGGCCGCGAGCGTCGCTTCCGTCGTGCCGCCGCCACCCGGCGCGTCGCCTTCTCCTCCACCTGCACCGGTCGAGGTGCCGAAGCTCGGAACGATCCGCTTCCAGAACGTCGAGGTGCTCACGGTCGTCGTCGACGGCGAGCATCACCGCCTCCGCAACGACGCCGTCACGCTGCCTTGCGGACGTCACCGCGTGCGCGCCGGTCTGAACATCGAGCGCATCGTCGACGTTCCGTGCGGCGGCTCCGTCCTATTCTGAGCCCGAACGACGAAGACTCGCGTCCTCGCTCGACGGCGGCGGCACGGTGTGCCCCACGATCGGCGGCGGAAGCGAGCTTCCCGGCAGCGCGAGCGACGGATTGACGTCGCCCATGTTCCGGAAGCCGTCGCACGACTTCCTCATGCCGAGGAAGTACGGGATCGAGCGGACCGTCATCTTCAGCCAGGCGAGGAACTTGCCGCCGAACGTCGGCTCGAGCGTGCTCGGGAGCTCGCGCGCGACCTCGGCGAGGTCGACGTAATACGTCATCACGCTCCCGAGTCCTTCGAGCTCCTCGCTCACGGGCCGCCCGTACGGCGAGAACTCGTCGACCTTGCGGAACACGGGCTCGCTCATGAGCGCGTACTCCGGCACGGGCACGCTGTTCTTGAGGAGGCGATGGACGAAGATGACGTCGACGCCTGCGAGCTCCGTGTAGCGCTTCACCTTCTGGAACGCGACCTCGCCGACGTGCGCGACGAACTTCAGCTTGAGCTGACCGGCTTGCTCGCAGCTGTCGCAGTTGCAGACGCGGAGTGTCTCGAGCTCGGTTCGCTTGGCGAGGAACGAACGGCGGATCGAGGCGACGATCTTCGCGAGCTCGGCGACGTCGTCTCTCTTCTTGCCCTCGGGGGCGAGCGCGTAGAAGAACGCCGCGTCGCCTTCGAGCTTGGCGAGCTTGAGGCGCGGCTCCGCGCCGTCGATCACCGCTTCGAGCAGCTGCGCGACGACGTATTGCGCATGCGCAAGGTTGATGCGGTGCACGCGCATGAACCTCGTGTAGCCGGAGATGTCGGCAATCACGAGGAGGGCGCGCTGGGCCATGACACGGATTTTACCGAAACCCGCCGCCGATGCGGAGGAGATGTGAGGCTTCGGCTCTCGGCTTGCGAAACGAACGTCGCGTCAGAGATGGTCGCGCGCGATGTCGGCCCAGGTGCCCGTCGGCTCGAGCTCGAGGTACTTCTTCCAGTGGATGCGCGCGCGGGCCTTGTCGGCGAGGGCTTCGTACGCCATCGCGAGGTTGAAGTGCGCATCCGCGAAACGCGGGTCCGTCTTGATCGCCGCTTCGAAGTACGTGACCGCGCGCGACGCGTAGCCGCGCTCGAGCATGACGTAGCCGAGGTTGTAGTGCGCCTCGGGCTGCCGCTCGTCGATCTCGAGGGCCTTGCGATAGAGCGCCTCGGCCCCGGCCTCGTCGCCACGGCGGAAGCGGATGTTGCCGAGGTTCGTGTACGCGATGGCGAGGTGCGGGTCGAGCTCGGTCGCCTGCTTGTAGAGGCCCTCCGCCTCGTCGAACGTCTCCGGATCCTCGTCGAGCGCGCTCGCGCGCATGTAGAGGTCGTAGGCCGAGCGCGCGCGCGTGCCGTTCGGCTCGTGGCGCAGCACGCGGACGATGTCGTTCCGGAGATGGTCGACGCGGAAGTCGAGCACCATCTGCCCGCTGACCGGCTCGAAGACGCCGTCCTCGGCCTGCACGACCACCTTGCGGCCGTCGGAGACGATGCGGAGCTCCTGGAGCGGACGCGTCACGCGGGGCAGCGCACGCCGAAGCGCACCGATCGCCTGGACGACGTCCTTCAGTCGGATGCGCTGCTCGAGCAGACCGTGCGTCGCGCGGAGGGCGATGAGGTCCTGGAACGTGTACGCACGTCTTCCGTTGCGCGTCGCGCTCGGCGAGACGATCTGGGACTTGTCGAGGCTGCGGAGTCGCGCAACCGTCACGTTCAGGAGCTTCGCCACTTCGCGCGGCGAGAAGACGTCGGTCACCGGTTCGCCGGTGCTCGGCGGCGGAGGCGTGTGCGAGGGCATGCTCGAGGAGCGCGACGCACCGTTCCTCGCGTCCGCCCGGGCGGAGGGCCCGATGGCGTTCTCGATCCGTCCCCCTCCTGGGCCGAACGCGACGTGAATGACTTCACCGCCACGTTTGCCCTTGCCCCGGTGCTTCTTGGATGTCGGCATGCCGTCGATGAGCGTCGTCATGGCAAGGTCCTGGTGACCCTCCGCCTCTCTATCAAAGGCGCCTGGACGTCGACGTCAATCCTCAACCCCTTCGGATCGTCACTGAACCGAAGCTCGCACGCGAGGCGTCCGAGCATGCCCGGCGCTCGACTCTGTGCTTCGCGATGCGCGGAGCGGAGCGCGTGGACGTGCGCATGCACGTCTTTTTGGGCGATCGCGAGAAGCTGCTCACGATCTTCCAACGAGGTTTCCACAGGAAGCTCCAGGATCAGGCTCGTCGAGCCGTACCAGGTGCGCTCTCCGTCTCGTTCTTCTCTTGCTGCGCCCTCGCTGATCATGTCCGCAGCCTTGAACAGCTCTCGCCATCGACCTTCGGTCGTGCGGACCATGTTCCCGCGCCGCTCGATCAGCGGAGGCGTGCGTGTCTTGGCAAGCGATGGGCCTCGTCGTGTCACCACGATCGGATCGTCGCAAACCGCGCTTCGCCTTCGCAACGTTGCTGCGTCGATTTGCGATTCGCTCGCTGAATCAGCGGTAGCGAGCAGCGACCGATCGAACACGACCGTCGGCGGGACGAGCGCGCACGCGACTTCGCAGTCGATCTCGCAACGCGAGATCAGTTCCCGGAATGGAGATCAACTTCCGGAATCGAGATCGGCTCCCGGAGCCGAGATCAAGTTCCGAAGCGAGGTCACGTTACGAATCGAGATCAGGTCCCGGCGAGGAGCTGACGCGGGGCCGCCTCGAGCGGAACGGTGATCTGCTCGACGTGGATGCCCTGCGGGGTCGACTCGATCCACGTGGCGTGAGCGACCTGCGGGTGCTCGCCACTGCCGTACGTCGGCGCGGTCGCGAGGCCATCGGGCGCCTCGCCGATGCTACCGACGTTGATCACGTGCACGCCGCCGATCATGCGGTGGAACGGCGTGTGGCTCATTCCGCAGACGACGACGTCGCCACATTCATCGCCGAGCAGCGCGTCCACTTCGTCGTCGGACATGTCGAAGGTGATCGCCTCGTCGGGATGGAGCGGAGAGCCATGCACGAGCACGAGCTCGCCACCGTCCTCGAGCGGGATGCGTTGATGCGTCGGCAGCCGCTTGATGCGCTCGAGCACGAGGTCCCCGAGCTCGGACCGCACGGCCTTCATGCGCTCGAGCATCAGCCGCTCGTGCTCGCTCCGCGGGCGCAGCGCATTCGGGTCGAGCGTCGCAAGAGCTTTGTCGGACACGCCCTGCACCATCACGGCTCCGGCCGCGGACAGCCGGCGCCAGGTCTCGAGCGGCTCCGGTCCGGGGAAGACGAGGTCGCCGGCAACGAGGAGCTTGTGGAACGCGCGCCGCTCGGCCGTTGCGAGGACCGCACGAAGGGCGTCGAGGTTGCCGTGGATGTCGGAGACAGCGAGAAGAAGCATCGTCGGGCTCGGGTGCTGAAAAATGTAGGACGGCCTGCGGGGCCGCGCATCCTAGCCACGATCGGCGCCGCGCGCGAGCGGCCGCGCTCGATCGGCGAACGCGCCCGCGCTGGGCGGATCCTCACACTGCGCTGCGGAGCTCGCGGACGAGCTCGCGGACGCTCTCCACGCGCTTGTCGTGCGTCGTCTCACGCTCGATCCTGCGGACGATCTCCGAGCCGACGACGACGCCGTCGGCGTCCTTCGCGGCGGCGCGTGCGCGTTCGGCGGAGTCGATGCCGAAGCCGACGACGGTCGGGCATCGCGTCGCCTCGCGGACGCGTCCGGCCTCGGCCCCTGCCTTCGTGAGGACCTCGAGCGCGCCGGCGCCGCCAGTCACGCCGGTCGTCGACACGTAGTAGACGAAAGGAACGGGGAAGGACTCGGCCACCGCCGCGAGCTGCGCGACGCGTTCGGGGCGCGTCGTCGGCGCCACGAGCGGAACGACGCCGAGCGCGCGGCTCGCCGCAGCCTGCCGTAGCGGAAGCGACTCGTCGACCGGGAGGTCGACGACGAGGAGCGCATCGATTCCGGCGGCCGCGACGACGCGAGCGGCATCGTCTTCGCCGCGGACGAAGAGCGGATTGTAGTAACCGAAAAGGACCATCGGCACGTCCGAGCGATCGCGGATCTTCCGCGCGACACGGAGCGTCTCTTCGAGCCCACCGCCTCGGCGGAGCGCGCGCTGGCTCGCACGCGCGATCGCGACGCCGTCTGCCGACGGATCGCTGAAAGGACATCCGAGCTCGAGGATGTCTGCACCCTCCTCGGCGCAGGCGAGCGCGAGATCGACCGATGCGTCGCCATCGGGATCGCCGACGCAGAGATAGGTGACGAGCGCCTTCTTGTTCTCGGCGGCGCGGCGGCGGAATGCGTCCTCGATGCGGCCCATCTCTTCTTCTCTTCTCCTAGCTTCGGGCCGAAGTGTCCGACGCGGAAGCGTCGGCCGGCAAGAGCCGAGCGAGCAGCGTCTCGAGATCCTTGTCGCCGCGACCGGAGAGGCAGAGGACGATCGAGGCCGGGCGTCCGATGCTGCGCGACACCTCCTGCGCGATCTCGCCGAGCTTGGCGAACGGATGGGACGTCTCGAGCGCGGGGAGGATGCCCTCGGTGCGCGTGACGAGCGCCGCCGCGGCGAGCGCTTCGGCGTCGGTCGCCGAGATGTAGCGCGCGCGTCCCGAGGACTTCAGCCACGCGTGCTCGGGACCGACTCCCGGATAATCGAGGCCGGCGCTGATCGAATGCGCCTCCTGGATCTGCCCGTCGTCGTTGCAGAGGACGAAGCTCTTCGAGCCGTGGAGGACACCGACGCGACCGGCGGTCAGCGTCGCGGCGTGGCTTCCGGTCTCGACGCCGTGGCCCGCGGCCTCGACGCCGTAGAGCTTCACGCTCGCCGCGGACAGGAAGCCGCGGAAGAGACCGATCGCGTTCGAGCCTCCACCGACACAGGCCACCGCCGCATCGGGAAGGTGTCCCGTCCGTTCGAGGATCTGTGCGCGCGCTTCCTCGCCGATGATCGACTGGAAGCGGGCGACGAGCTCGGGATATGGGTGCGGGCCGGCGGCGCTGCCGATGCAGTAGTGCGTCGTCGCGACGTTCGTCACCCAGTCGCGGAGCGCCTCGTTCATCGCGTCCTTGAGCGTCCGCGATCCGGACTCGACGGGGATCACCTTCGCGCCGAGGAGCTTCATGCGGCCGACGTTCGGCGCCTGGCGCTTCACGTCCTCGGCGCCCATGTAGACCTCGCACGGAAGTCCGAAGAGCGCGCACGCGGTGGCGGTCGCGACGCCGTGCTGACCCGCGCCTGTCTCGGCGATGATCCGCGTCTTGCCCATCTTCGTCGCGAGCAGGATCTGACCGAGCGCGTTGTTGATCTTGTGCGCGCCCGTGTGACAGAGGTCTTCGCGCTTGAGGAACAGCCGCGCGATCGTCTTCTTCGCGGGATCGATCTCGCGCGCGAGGCGGGTCGCTTCGGTGAGCGGCGTCGGACGTCCGACGTAGTTGGCGAGCAGAGTGCGGAGCTCGTTGTTGAACGCATCCGTCGTCGCGATGTCGTTCGTCGCGGCGGTCAGCTCGTCGAGCGCAGGGATGAGCGTCTCGGAGACGAAGCGTCCGCCGAACGGCCCGAACCAGCCTGGTGCTCGAGAATTGGGCGAAGTGGAAGGCACGGCCGGCAAACTACCACCATTCGCGCATGACGTCGGAAGCGAGCAATCTCAGCCGGAATTTCACGACTGCACAGCCACAGCATTTTCGTCTCACCGACGGATCACGACGCTTCCCCGATCGCGGCCTACATCGGACCGCCGTTAGCGTTCGCGCCCATGGACACCATGAACGACGAGCTCTGGCGTGTGCAGCTCAGCACGGGGGAGATTCGAATGATGACGCTCGATGCGCTCGACAGAGCGTTCGACGAAGGTCTCATCGATGCCCGCGTGCCGGTGCTTCCGCCCGGGGCCTCTGCATGGACGACGCTCGGTGAAGCGGCCGGTCTCGACGACTGCCCGACCGAGGAGACTCCCAGCCTCTCGCCGATGGCGGTCGCGAGCGCAGCGCCGAGCTCCGCTCTGATCGTGCCGCCGAGCGACACGAAGCTCGACCTCGACCTCGACCTGCCGGACAACTTCGACGAGCTCCGGCCGCGACGCGGTCGTGGTCTCGCCGTCGTCGGCGTGGCCTCTGCGCTCGCGCTTGTTTCAACGCTCGCGGTCTTCGCCGGTAAGGTCGGCACGACGGAGCCGGCACCCGTGGACGTGAAGGCTGCAGCCGTCGAAGCGCCTCCGCCTGCAGCGGTCGAGGCGCTCCCGGCGCCCGCGCCGAAGGAAGCGCCGCCGATGGAGGCCACGAAGGACTCTGCCACGGGCTCCGGCAACGAGGCTCCCAAGGAGGCCGCGAAGGATGCGCCCAAGGGTTCTTCGCAGGACGCGAAGCAGGGCATGAGCGACTGGCAGAAGCGCATGCTCGCCGACGCCGACAAGGCGCGTGAGGACAAGGCGCGTGTGAAGAGCCAGGAGCGGGCCGAGAAGCCCGCGCCGCAGCCGAAGAAGACGCAGCCGCAGCAGCCGACGAAGATGAGCAACGGCCTGCTGAACGGCGGCGACAAGTTCGATCCGCTGAACGGCGCTCTCTGAGTCACACGACAGCGTCCGGGCCCGATCGCTTCGGAGATCGTTCGCATGAACGATTCGCCGAGGGCGACCGGGCCCGGCGCATTTCGAGGACCGGCGGCCGGACGATCTCGCGAAGGCCGGTGCGTGCCCGGGCGGCATCGCGGTCCAATCGACGTCTCGGCTTCGGACGCGCCCGCTCGCGCGTGCGTACCGGCGACAGCGCGGCCGATCGTTCGCACTGCGCCGACACCTGCGTTGCGCCTTCGGAATCGCGACGCGCTCGATTGCTCCGTCGCCGCGAGTGAGACGGAGAGGCCGCGAGCGCGTCGAAGCGCTTGATGGATCGCGGTCTCACGCGCGCGCGAGGCCTCATTGGCACTCGGAAATCGAGCTGCTAGCGAGAGGATGCGATGTCCATCGACGAGCGATCGATCAGGAGTGCACTCCGTCACCCGAATGGCATCGAGGGGGCGGCCGGCACGGCGCTGCGTCCTGCACCGATCGATCCGATCATCGGCCGCTGTCTCGGCGGGAAGCTGATCGTCGAGGAGCGCATCGGCGCCGGAGCGCTCGGCACGGTCTATCGCGCGAAGCACGTGCTCTTGCCCCAGCCCGTGGCGGTGAAGGTGCTGCACACGCACTACCAGGAGGACCCCGGCTTCCGAGCGCGCTTCCTCGCGGAGGCCCAAGCTGCGAGCGTCCTCGATCACCCGAGCCTCGTCCGCGTCATCGACTTCGGCGAGCAGTGGGGCGGCTTCATGTGGCTCGCGATGGAGCTGCTCGAGGGCACGCGGCTCGATCATGTCCTCGAGGAGGAAGGCCGCTTCTCGGTGGAGCGCGCCGTCGAGATCCTCCTCGACGTGTGCGCGGGCCTTGCCCACGCCCACGCGCGAGGGATCGTGCACGGCGACGTCAAGCCGGCGAACATCCTGCTCGTCGGCCGCGCAGACGACGACGGGGATGTCGTCGTGCGCGCGAAGCTCTGTGACTTCGGAGTCGCGCGCGTCGCGACGCACGGTGAGGTCGCCGAGAGCGGATGCCGACCAGCGCTCGGAACGCCGGCGTACATGTCTCCGGAGCAGTGCCTGGGCGAGGACCTCGACGCGAGGAGTGACGTGTACTCGTGTGGCGTCCTCTTCTACGAGCTCATCACCGGCGAAGTGCCGTTCGACGGGACGGAGCCGCAGGTGCTCCTTCGCCAGCACCTGTTGATGTCGCCGACACTGCCTTCCGCGAAGCGGGCCGACATCGATGCACGCGTCGACGCGATCGTCACCAAAGCGCTCGCGAAGGAGCGTGACGATCGGTTCGCCTCGATGCGCGAGCTCCGCGCGGCGCTCCGTGAGCTGTCGGGCGGTCTCGGCCTCGCGCCACGGGTCACGACCGTGCCGCCGGCTCCGGTCGCTCCCGCCGAAGTGCCTCCGGCGCCGCCGACGACGCCGATGATCACGCCGCCCGAGCACGAAGAGAGCGACGTCGAGATCGAGCTCGCCCGCGCGAAGGCGATCTCCGAGGTCCGCGAGGTTCGCCCCGCAGGGGAAGGGACCCACGTCGATCGAAGCGCTCGCGCGATCCCGCTCGACCGAAGCGCAGGGCACGAGCGACCTGCGACGCGCGATGCGCGCGAGCATCGACAGGCGGCGAGCTCGGACCTTGCGGATTTCCTCCTCGCCCGTGCCGAGCTGCTCGATCGGGAGAAGCACGCGCTCGGCGAGCTCCTCCTCCGAGGCTCCGCGGATGCGATCGCGTGGCGGGCTGCTCGTCTCATCGCGCGCGTCGAGTCGAGCCGCGGGCGCGATACCGTCGCCGCCGAAGTGCTCCGCCTGCTCGACTCCCCCGCGAACCTCGCGTCGTTCGCGGAGCGGTTGCTCTCGGAGGACGTCCTGCCCGGACCGTACATCGAGCGTGTGCTCCAGCGAGCGGGCCGCGAGTGCGCGCGTGCGCTCTGGTCGGCGCGTGTCTCGCGACGCGCTCCCGGCCGGGAGCGACGCGGCCGCTTCGTGTCCTGGATGCTCGCGATCGGACCGGGCGCGCGGGATGTGCTCCGAGCCGCGCTCATTAAGCTCGCACCTCATGCCACGACGACCCGTCACGCCGACATCATCGAGGACGTGCTCCTCGCGCTGCCGGCACGCTGCGACGACGAGTTGCTCTCCGCCGTCGCGCGGTTCGCGCGGTCTCCGGCCCGCCGCGTCGCGGAGCTCGCGCTCGCGGCGATTGCGCGGGCGCTCGGCTGACGATGACGCGCGTATCGCTCGGCGGCAGCGCAGCGAGCGCTCGATCGGATCAGCGCAGCATCGCGTGGACGTGTAGCCCGTAGAGCGCCGAGCAGAGCGCGATGACCGCCACCGTGATCCCCCAACGCGCGACATGCTGCACGACGGTGATTCGATCGGCCGCGAGCGACTCTCGAGCCGAGGCGTCGCGCACCACTGCTGCGCTGGAGCCCACCCGCTCGAGGCCGCACTCACGGGAGCGCGCGAAGGAGCGGCCGAATTCGGGGTGGTGAGCAATCTCTTGCATGGCGGAGCGCGATGCGTGCAGACCGCATGCCCGCAGGATCGTGCGGACCTTCGCCGCATGCGGAGGCCGCAGGTTTGGCGCATGTTGCGAAGGCGATGACAGAACGTGCGTTGATCGAGACGGACATCCCGGCACGTCTGGACGCGCTTCCCTGGAGCAAGTGGCACTGGCGCGTCGTCATCGCGCTCGGGATCACATGGCTGCTGGACGGGCTCGAAGTGACGCTCGTCGGCGCGGTGGCGAACGTCCTTCGCGAGCCCGGCACGCTGCACCTCGAAGATGCCGAGATCGGCGCGTCCGTCAGCGCGTACCTCGCCGGCGCCGTCCTCGGCGCGCTCTTCTTCGGCCGCCTCACGGACAAGCTCGGACGAAAGAAGCTCTTCTTCGTCACGCTCGCGGTGTATCTCGCAGCGTCGTTCCTCACCGCGTTCGCGAACGGCTTCGTGTCGTTCGCGATCTTCCGGTTCTTCACCGGAGCCGGGATCGGCGGCGAATACTCGGCCATCAACGCCGCCATCGACGAGCTGCTTCCGGCGCGCGTGCGCGGGCGGGCCGATCTGGCCATCAACGGGACCTACTGGCTGGGAGCGGCGCTGGGCTCGCTCGGTACGCTCGTCTTGCTCGACCCCGACATCATCCCGCAGTGGCTCGGATGGCGCTTGTGCTTCGCGCTCGGAGCGACGCTCGGGCTCGTCATCCTCTTCACGCGACGCCACCTGCCCGAGAGCCCGCGGTGGCTTCTCATGCACGCGCGCATCGACGAAGCCGAGCGTGTCGTCACCGGCATCGAGGACAAGGTCCGGGCGGAAGGCCGCGAGCTCTCGCCGCCGAAGCATCGCGTGAGCGTCGAGACCCATCCGGACACCAGCTGGGGGAGGATCCTGCGCGTGCTCTTCGTGAAGCATCGCCGGCGAGCGCTCCTCGGCCTCGTGCTGATGATCGGGCAGGCGTTCGCCTACAACGGCGTGTTCTTCACGTACCCGCTCGTGCTCGGGAAGTTCTACGCGGTCGCCGCCGACAAGGTCGGCCTCTACCTCTTGCCGTTCGCGTTCGGGAACTTCTTCGGCCCGCTCGTTCTCGGCCCGCTGTTCGATCGGATCGGGCGACGCCCGATGATCGCGGCGACGTACGGGATCACCGGCGTCTTGCTCCTCGCGACCGGGCTCGCCTTCGCCCATGATCTCGTCACGTCGACGCAGCTCACGATGCTCTGGTGCCTCGTGTTCTTCGTCGCTTCGGCCGCCGCGAGCTCGGCCTACCTCACAGTGAGCGAGCTGTTCCCGGTCGAGCTCCGAGGAATGGCGATCGCGGTCTTCTACGCCGTCGGAACCGGCGCCGGAGGCGTGCTCGCCCCGGCGCTCTTCGGCGCGCTCGTCGGCACCGGCAGCCGCGGTGGCGTCCTCCAGGGCTACTATCTCGGCGCGGGGCTGATGATCCTCGCCAGCATCGTCGCCGCGTTCATCGCGTTGCCCGCGGAGGGCCGATCCCTCGAGGAGATCGCCGAGATGTCGGATTGACGTCCGTCGTCGTGCTCCACAAGAGCGTGCCGTCACCGCTTCGAGCTCCGGACGCGGACCTTGGCGGAGGCGGGCTGCGGGCGCTCGTTGGGCTCGCCCTGCTTCCGCGCCGACTTCTTCGACTCGCTGCGGCCTTCTTTCGGCTTCTCGTCCTTCGGCTTGCCCGACTTCTCCGTCGCGGCCTTCGCGGCCGCTTTGACGATCGCCTTCGGACGCGCGGCGGACGGCTTCGTCTCGACCTTCTCGCCGACGACGTCGCGGGACACCGGCGCTGCCGGCGGCGGAGGCGACGGCTCGACGACCAGCGGGCCTCGGCTCTTTCGCAGATCGGCAAGAGCATCCTGGCGATCCACTTCGAGGAGCGCTGCCCACGCGTGTTTGCAGACGTCGATGCCGAACGACCGAGCCGGGCACGAGCACGCGACGAGGAGCTTTCCTTTCTCTGCCCGTAGATGAACGTCGTGAACGCGCTTCGACCGTACGCGCGCGTGCACGCGCGACGGACCCGATGCCGCGAGCTCGACGCCGCGTGCATGGCACACGAAGCCTTGCAGCATCGCTTGCGGCGTGAACGCATGACCGGCGCGGCCGGCGATCGAGAGAGCGGACGTGGGGGAGGGCGTTGGCTGGAGAGAAATCGACGATGCGACCATGCCGCGCGTCGAGCGACGAACGTGCCAGAGGGCGCTCCGTGCGATATCGCGGACCTACCGCCTCGACCACCTGGCCCGGGCCACATCGGGCCTGGCCTTGGGCCACCTCGGGCCCTCGAGCTTGGACGTGTCACTCACAACGGAGCGAGCACTTCTGCTCGTTGATCTTCTTTTCCTTCGGGACGACGAACGCGACGCTCGCGAGCACGGGGGCTTCGGTGCTGCACGTCGTGGTCGTCATCTTCAGCCACAGCTCGGAGCCATGCTGGTAGAGAGCAGGCGCGACGCCGGCCCGTGCGTCGAAGGCATAAGCGACGACGTCGCTCTTCTCGAAGTCGATGCCGTTCGTGAACGACGGAGCGCGCGGATCGATCTCCGGCATGCTCTTGTCGGTCTTCGCGATGCAGAAGGCCTCCGTGAGCTCGGCGAGGCTCGTGAACCTGCCCGAGAGAGGCAGCGCCGAGAAGGACGCGCGCTGGGTGTAGCCGAGCGGGCAAGCGATCTCGATCGGCTCGATCCCGGCCGGGACGAGCCCGCTCACCTCGGGAGCACAGGACGGATGATCGCTCTCGCGCGAGGGAGCCTTGGCGAGCTGCTCGGTGCTTTCGTCTCTGCTCACGAGCGCGCTCTCGTCGCTCGAGCTGCAGGCGACCGACCAAGCAGCGATCGCGACCGCCGCTGAGAACCCACGCCAAGCAAGACGGCCCTCGAAAGGCGGCCGCATACGACGAATCATTGGGGACGGCAGGGAGCGAGCAACGTCCGTACCCAGCGATTTTGCGTGAATTTTCGCGGTGGGGATGTCCGTACGCAGGACTTCCGTGTCAGGGCCGTCGAACGCGGGATACACGTAGCGACGGCCGCGCCGCCTCAGCCGTGGCCCAGCTCCGCATGACGATCGCGTGAGCTCATGGGCAATCCACGAGCGCACGCGTCAGGCGTCGACCTTCGGCTTCGGGGCTTCGGGGCCGAGCTTCGCGACGTCACCTTCCGCGAGCTGGCGGAGGATCTCGTCGTAGAGATAGTCGAAGCGCGCACGCACTTCCTTGTCGACGCGCTTCTCGTACGTCTGCGTCGCGAGACCGATGTCCGTCGTGAGGCGCTTCCAGAGGTCCTTCGCTTCGCGACCCGCCTTCACTTCGTCCTCGTGATAGAGCTTGATCTCGCTGACGGACAGGCGCGCCAGTCGGCGAGCCGCCGCGTGACGCGGGTCGTTCTTCTCGAGCTCGGCGGTCGCCGGATTCGTCGGCGGGGCATAGCGCGCGGCGACGCTGGCTGCCGCGGGCGAGGCGGCAGCCGGCGCGGGAGCCGCGGCTTCGGGC
>JAEXCN010000531.1 GCA_023402175.1 Pseudomonadota bacterium
ACGCGTACCCGGCGACGACCGAGATCTACAAGGTGCCGGTCGGCTTCGACGTCGCGCTGCTCCCGCCGCTGCCCGGAGGCGACGCCGAGGATCCCGAGCTCGGCGGCAATCCGTCGCCTGCACCGGCTGCTGCGCGCACGCCGTCGGAGAACGGCACGGACGCGACGGCGGCAGCTGCGATGCCGGCGAGCGACGTCGTCTTCGTCGACGCCCCGGGCGCGCATGCCCCGACCGCCGCGCAGCGCGAGCCTCCGAAGACGATGTTCCTGAGGCGCTGACGCGCGGTCCTCTTCGCGTGCGATGCAGAGCGCAGTCTCTGCCGTTTGGCCTTGTGAGGAGTCGTAGCGCTCGCTGCGTGTCGTTGGGACACCTGTGGTACGTTCTACCGCGGCGATGCGTGGCTCCACGCCGGCGGAGAGAGCACGGCTCGAGCCGCTCTCGCAGCGGTTGAACAGAGCGCCTTTGCGCGGGCGATTTCTCTTCCTCGTCAGGGTGCTTGCGTTCGTCGCGGCCTTCGCTCCTTGCCGCGTTCGCGCCGAGACGCGGCTCCCACGAATCGACTATGTCGCGCCTCCGTCGTGTCCTGACCAGAGTCGATTCGTCGAGCTCGTGTGGCAGCGCGTGCGCGCCTGGCCAAAGCGCGCGGAGCAGCAGCCTCTCGTTGCCCACGTGCGCGTGGAGGAGGACTCTGCCCTCTTCGTCGGGCGTCTCACGCTCGAAGATCCGTCATCGGGCGCTTCTCTCGGCGAGCGAGAGATCCACGAAGGAAACTGTGAGGAGGCCGTGCTCGCGCTCGCGCTCTTTCTCGCGGTAGCGCTCGAGTCGGAGACTCTGGAAACGGGCGTCTCAGCGACATCCCCGCTCGAGTCTGAGTCTCTCGAGACATCGCGCGCTCCCGGAGCTGCCGAAAAGAAGACGGCCGCTCCGCCGACGTCCACGGCTGCTCCCGGGGCGGCGTGGAACGTCGCCGCGAGGGCTTACGCCGTCACCGGTCGCACGCCGGACGTCGCGGCGGGAGCGTCTGTGGCGCTCGAGCTTCGGCCGCGCATTGCATGGCCCGTCATCCCGTACGCCGGACTCGGCGTGGATATCGCGCCGTACTCCACGGTCTCCGAAGGACGCGGACACGTCGATTTCGGCTGGGCAGCCCTCGTCGGCACGGCATGCGCGGCGTTCGAGCGAGTCCGCGACCGATTCTTTGCTGGCCGCTGGGAGCCTTGGGTGTGCGCGCGAGGAGAAGCGGGCGGACTGCGTGCCGTTTCACGAGGATTCGACATCAACCAGGCCACGATCCGGACCTGGCTCGCCGCCGGGGGCGAAGTGGGTCTCGCGTGCTGGTTACGCCCCAATTTCGCGGTGACATTTGGGGCCGGCGCGAGCATCCCCTTCATCCGTCAGGGGTTTGTGGTGAACGACGCGCGCATCTTTCGGAGCCCCGCCATTACTGCAGAGCTGGGCGTCGGATTAAAACTGCGCGCGTGGTGATCCGTTCCGTCGATTCCGGGAACCTCACGTCGAGGAGTCGATTGGGGCGCCCGCGGAAGCAGTCATGTCGGTGAATGTCATCCAAGGCGTGCCTCTCGTTTCGGCCGCGGTGCCCGAACGCGAGGAACGACTACGGCGCGCCGTCGACGAGCACTACGCATTCATTTGGCGAACACTTCGTCGCTTCGGCATTCCGAAGGACGAAGCCGACGATCTCGTCCAAGAGGTTCTTCTCATTTTCGCCCGCAAGCTCGAAACGGTCGAGATAGGCCTCGAGCAGCCGTTCTTCTTTCGGTGCGCGGCGAACGTCGCGCTCCACGCGCGGCGTGCGTTCCAAAGGCGGCGTGCGCTCCAGGAGAAAGCAGCGAGACTCGACGGCGCTCCGCAGACGCGCCCGAGCGCCGAAGACGACGCCACGCGCCAAGAAGATCTCGAGCTGCTCGACGAGCTCCTCGCGGAGTTGCCCGACGATCTCAGGGCTGTCGTGGTGGTTTGCGAGCTCGAAGAGATGACCTTGAGCGACGCGGCGGTCGTCCTCGGTCTACCTCGGGGAACCGTCATGTCGCGCTTGCGCCGCGCTCGCGAAGAGCTGTCGGCAATCATCGTTCGTTTGAAAAGGGACAACCGATGAGGGATCTCGATCCGCTCCTCTCGCGAGCCTTCAAAGCCGGGCGCGCCGAGAATCCCGATGCTGTGCAGGGAAAAGCCAGGGCGCTCGCCGCGCTCGGTCTCACCACGGCCGCGGAAGCGCCGAGTCCGAGCTCCCCATCCACGCCTACCGGCCCCCGTCTCGCGCCAGGCGCGCGGAGCATGTTGCGATGGCCGTGGTGGACGCTCGTGTTCACGGTCGCCGTCACAGGCGGAGCGGCCTGGCTGCACTTCGATGGCGACACGACGCCTCCTCCGAAAGGAGCGTCGGCACCGGCCGCCGTGACGTCGCCCATCGCGACACCGGCCGTAGTGAGCCCTACGCCTGCTTCGTCGACCGGGATGACTGTGCCTGTCCAACCGGAAGCGGCGACGCCGTCGACCGTGGAAAAGGGCGAGTCGGCGTCGAGAGAGACGAAGGCCCCACCCGCAGGCGTTCCGCCGCGCGCCAGCGACGAAGCTCGACTGTCGGCGCGCTCGGTCGAGGATCTTCCAACCGTCCGCGTAGCGACGATGCGAGCCGACGCCAAACACGCGGCAGCGCCAGGGCCCGCGTCAAATACGCCCTGTCCGGGATGTGACTCTCCATCCTCGAATCCCGAAGGAATCGAAGGCGTCGGCACGACCACCGGAGCGGGCGCTTCGTTGCGCGAAGAGATCGAAGCGCTCGAGCGGGCGTCGAGCGCGCTGGCAGAACGTCATTGTGCCCGCGCCCGCCGGGCGCTCGCCGCGTATCGATCGACGTTCCCGAATGGCAAGCTCGAGCGAGAGGCGGACGTCGTCGATATCGAGATCACGGGTCGCTCGGGCGAAATCGAGGGTGCCCGTGCCGCCGCGCGGCGCTTCGTCGAGCGCTTCCCGAATAGCCCCTATTCGTTGCGCCTCCGTCCGTGGCTGCGTGAGAGCGACCCTGCGTCGAACATCCCTCTGTGCGTCGACGCGGCACGATGACGAATTCGTGATCCGGCGGAAGCCAGCCGGGAACAATTCCGGAAACAATGCGACCGATGCACATATTCAATTCGGCGCGAGCCCTAACTGCGGTCGGCGTAGTCATCTCCGTTCTCGTGGTGGTCGCGTGCGGCGAGCAGAATACGTATCTCGGCGGTGACGTCCCCGCCGATCCGCCGTCCTTCATCAGCGAAGACGCTTCAGTCCCTTCGGTCCCCGAGGCAGGGAACGAGCCGTTGGCGTATTGCCCGTCCAACAAATGCCCGCTGGATCGGACGACCTGCCCGGACTCGAAGTTCCTTTGCGACGTGGACCTGAAGTCGGACGTGAACAACTGCGGGGCATGCGGAGTAGCGTGCCCCAAGTCGACAGGGTCCGAAATGTTCAGCTGCATCGACGGACAATGCGTCATGAGTTGCGGCAGCCTTTATGGTGATTGCGACGGCGTCATCGACAACGGTTGCGAGACCCAGCTCACGACCAGCGATCATTGCGGCTCGTGTGCCACCCAATGTGACCCCGAGACGGCGGGATGCAACCGCGACCTTTCAGAGGTCCCGTCCTGCGGCTGTGCCGCTCCGTATTCTTATTGCCCGGCAGACAATCCCTACGCTCCCGTCTGCTTCAACCTGAAAAAGGACGACAACAGGTGCGGAACGTGCGGCACCAGCTGCGATTCATTCGGCGGCCCTGATGCCCCGCCCCCGCCCCCGAACTCCTATTACGGGTGCAAGGACGGGGAATGTGGTCATCTGAAGTGCAACGAGGGCTACTCCGACTGCAATCACGATCTCGAGGAGCCGGATTCCGACGGATGCGAGACGCGGCTGGGGACGCATAGCGCCTGTACCGCATGCGGGGACGACTGTTCCGCAATGGGCCTGTTCTGCGTCGACCAAAGCCCCGTCAACAAGCCGAAGATCTGCGGGTGCGCCGCCGGCGAAAATTTCTGCGGATCCGATTTCGGCGACTCCCTGTATGGCTCGTGCACGAACGTCACGTCGGATCCCGCGAACTGCGGCGCCTGCGGGCGTGTATGCCCCGGCGGATCGGCTCGCAGCAAGCCAGTCTGCGACTACGGCGAGTGCAAGCTGGAATGTCTCGGACGATGGGCGGACTGCAACGGCGATTTTACTGACAATTGCGAGACAGACACCTTCGGGGACCCAGAAAACTGCGGTGGCTGCGGGATCCGCTGCGATATCGAAGCCGGTCAGGCCTGCTCGAGCGGAAAGTGTGTCGTTGAACCGTGCTCGGGAGACGAGACTCGATGAGCGCTCATCGCATCACGACAGGGCGACTGTCACCAAAACCCCGGTCCACATCCTCCGAGAATGCCGTGCTCTGGCGACGACGGCTCCTCTTGTCAGCAGTGCCCGCGCTCGCAATGCTCGCGGCCGGGCCGAGCGCATGCGCGAGCGATGAGGAAAGCTCGCCGCCCTCCGAAGAGCTCGAGCCCGCCCCCATCCCAGCGGTCGTCGAAGACTCCGGCGCGCTCGACGGCAGCGACGACGTCACCAACGCCGACGCGTCGTGCGACGACGATTGCAAGTACTTCGCGGGTACGTGCTCAGCCGACGTCCTTTGCCCGAATGGGCTCTTCGATCCATCGCAGCCCGGAGGTGGAGCGGGGAAATTGGACGCACGCACCACCATCCACCTGATCCGCGGCACCTCCGAGAACGACGTCTGGGCGCTCGGAGGGCTCGGAGCAGTTTCCCACTTCGACGGGACGTCGTGGGTACGCTCCACGCCTCCGCTCCCGACGCTATCGCCAAATGGGCTCCCGCCGACGCTTCGGACGCTCTGGCTTCGCAATGACGAGGCGGTCGGGATTACGAGTTTCACTGAGCTCTACGCCCACGGACTCGGTCCAAGCCCTGATCCCGATTCCGGCGCAAACGACTGGACCGTTCGAGGTCCCCTTTCGCCTCCGATCAACCTCGCCGCTCAGACGATCATGTCCGGCTGGGCTTCGCCAGGCTCCGATTCCTTCTGGATGGTGTCGGTGCCGCCCGTCCCTACCACGCGCAACAAGCCGGCCGTCCTTCGCCTGCGCGCGACGGGCTCGGGCGCGCTCGGCGGGGCGGTCGTCACGTCGGGCATCGCCACGTTCCTCAGCGTGCATGGAGCTTCCGCGGACGAACTATGGGCGGTCGGAGTGGGCGGCGCGACGTACCGCGTAAGCGGCGCAAGCGGCAACTCGCCGACCCTCCAAGCGTACGACAGCCAGACTCGAAACGCGCTCTACGGCGTGTGGGCCGCCTCACCGTCGGAGGCATGGTCGGTCGGGTTCGCCGGCACCATTCGGCACTACACGGGCGATCCGATGCGATGGGACGTCGTCCCGGGCATCTCCGAGGAATTCCAGCTCAGCGCCGTGTGGGGGACGTCTCCCTCCGACGTTTGGGCGGTCGGCAAAAATGCCGTCGTCCTCCACTACGACGGAACGCAGTGGACACGCGTGACGATCGGAGGGCTCGGGTCGCGCCGCCCCAACCTCTCCACCGTCTGGGCGTCCGACGCGAAGCACGTCTGGATCGGCGGAGAGGGCGTCGTTCTCTCATTCGGAGGAAAGCCATGAGGCGCCTTTCAATTCTCGGCGGTGTGTCGATGGCGGTCGCAGCCGCTGCCGCGTGCGCCCATTCGGACGCGGTCCCGAAAGACGAAACGCCGACGGGAGCCGAGCAGGCGCCCACGGTACCGGACGCCGCCGCGCATCCTGACGGAGCTGACGGGGGCGATGCGTCCGTCGACTCCAGCGCCCCTGAGTGCAGTGTGGACGGCTGGTGCGAGACGGTGCTGCCACGTCCCGATCTCTTGGTGAGAGACATCTGGCCACTCTCGGATCGAGCCTTCGCCATTGCGGAGAGCAAGAGCGCCGGCATCAAGGTCCTCGAGTGGACGAGCGTCGACTCGACGTGGAGATACATCGACGACAATTCTCAGAACGAAGCGCTCGCCGACATCGGGGTGAAGATCTGGGCGCCGAACGCCGACGAGGTCTACTTCATCGTCTCGCCCGCCACTGTCTTCCACGGCACGCGCCCCGTTCCCCCTGCCACGGCGTGGTCGTGGGAGAGCGCGAAGCTCGTCGACAACAACCCCTCCGTCACTCCCGGAGACGACGCTCAAAAGCGTATGACCCTCGGGCTTTGGGGGACGGGCAGCGACGACGTCTACGCCTGGTATTCGAATACGATCTTCCATCGGAAGAGCGTTGCAGGCGGTGCGCACGAATGGGTTGCCGACCTCGTCGCGGACGATGTCGACGCGCCGGACGAGTACATGCTCTTGACCGGCGCCGCCGGAACGCAGCCGGGGAACGTATGGTTCACGGGCATTCGAGCGCGACCGTTCAACGGTACGTGTAGCGTCGTCCTTCGCAGGACGCCCGAGGGCTACAGTCGCGTCGCCGATGGCATCGTGACGGGCTACTGGACGCCATGCGCGCCCAGAGACGGTGTTCCGCTCGTTCTCAAGGGCGCCGACAACCCGAGCCTGTATCCGCTCGCTGCGTGGCCGCTCCAGCTTCAGTCGACGGATGGCCAACGGTTCTTCGCGCTCAAGATGCCGAACGAGCTCTTGCAGATCGCTCCCGACGGGGAGGGCTATTCCACGTCGATCGCGGCCGTCCCGGGGTCGATCGTCAACGAGCCGACGTGGAGCTCCGTCTGGGGTGAATCCGCCGATCGCCTTTGGCTGGCCGGAACCACCGATCCGAGCACCAGCTGGGGTGTCGTCGTTCGAGGAGATCAGGTTTGGGGGGACGGCAGCACCTACAAATTCTCGTCATTCACGCGGAACGGCGTGCCGACAGGTCAAACGCCCACCCAGATTCGCGGAACGGGAAGCACGAACCTCTGGGCCGTAGGGAACGGATATGCGCTCCACAAGACGACTCCTTGATCGATATTCGTTGACCGCGCTCGTGCTCTTGTCCTGCGCGGGAGGGACGATGGTGTCCGCGGGCTGTTCCGACGCGGAAGCGGAACCAGCGGGCGGAGGCGACGGAGGCGATCCTGACCTCGGGGACGCCTCGATCGAAGCTTCGACGTCGCTCGAGGACGCGGCGGTAGCGGAGACTTCTCCTCCAGACGCGGCCCCGTTCGATGGGAAGCCCCTTCCTGTCGAATGTAAGTCACCGACCTGCGCCGTAGCGCTCGTCACGACGTGGGACGAGAGCTTCTGCGCGCTCCTCCACGACGGGACCGTCGCGTGCTGGGGCGCGAACAAGGACGGCCAGCTCGGTCGCGGGGACACGTCGGCCGGCAGTGCGTCGGCAGCTCGCGTCGTCGGCGTCACGAACGTCGTCACGCTCGATCACACGTGCGCGGTCGACGGAAGCGGAGCGGCCTGGTGCTGGGGAACGGGCCCGTACCTTCAGGGCTCGAACGTCACGACCGAACCGGTGCCGGTGAAGCTCGACCTTCCGCCGGTCAAGAAGGTCAGCGCGTACGAGCGAACGGCGTGTGCCGTCGCCGAGGACGGCGGCGTCCTTTGCTGGGGCTCGAACCAGTCGGGCCAAGTTGCTCCCGGCAAGCCATTTGCGGCCACACCTCTCTACGCGCCGCAGGCGATCTCCGTCGCGGCCGGCGCGCCGATCCGTGACGTTGCCGTGAACGAAGCCGCGCTCGTCGTCCGTGAAGACGGGACGGCGGAGAGCTGGGGCGCGAACCTTCTCCTCGCCCGAGCGTCGTCGCTCTCTCCCGATCCGAATCCGTCGGCGACGTCACTCGGGAAGGTCACATCGATCGACGTCGTGCAAAACCACGGGTGCGCGGCTGCGAACGGTAAAGCTTATTGCTGGGGCGTCGACGTTGGACCGACTCCCCGGCCGGTGACGACTCCCGAGCCCATCGTCCAGATCGCGACGACGAGGACCGTCTACGACTCCACACAATCCACCAAAGTGTCGAAGCCTTCACGATGGTGCGCCGCCACCGCGACCGGGGCGGTGTTCTGTGTTGGCGACAACACGAGCGGTCAGGCCGGCGACGGCACGACGGACTTTGCCTATCGACCCGTCGCGGTCGTGGGCCTTCCGGACCGAGCCGTCCAGGTGCGAACGACGAATGATGCCACGTGCGTCCTTTTGACGACCGGCGAGATCTACTGTTTTGGCAACAACTATTACGGACAGCTGGGGAACGGAGTCATGCGAAGGTCGAGTATCGTCCCCGTCAAGGTGACCCTGCCATGATGCAAAGGGCGCCGCGCGTCGTGGCCAGGCTCGCCGGACTCGCATTCGTCGGCCTGGTCGCCTACATGGATC
>JAEXCN010000532.1 GCA_023402175.1 Pseudomonadota bacterium
CGCGCGCAGCCCAGCGGATGACGAGCGTAAGGAGAGCATCGAACGAAGCGTTCGAATTCGCCGGAGCGCTTCCGCCCTCCGCCTTCAATGGCGAACGCGTGATGGCGAGCTGAGCAACGAGCAACACCGCGCCCGTCTGACCGATCGCGACTTCCGGTGCGAAATGCAGTGTCAGGGCGAGCGGCTTCGAGGTCGTGTTCGGGTCCTTCGCCGAGCCTCGCCACGCGTCGACGCTTGCGAATGCGAGCGCGCGAATCCTCTCCGGCTCGTGCAGTAGGAGGCGTGCGGCGTTGCCCCCGCCGCCAATGCGCGTTTCGACGCGGATCGTGCGCTCGAAGTGCAGCGTGACGGCGATCTCGATCCTGCGCCCGAAGATCTTGAATCGAGCGATGACCCAGCGGATGTGGACTCGTACGCCGACTTCGAAAGCGACATCGACCGGCTGCAGCTTGCCCTCGATTATCCGAAGGACGATCTCGACGCCCGCCCAGATATCGAGCGAGAAATCGAGTGCGGTGAGAACGAGATCGAGATGGCAGCTCAGCGATGCCATCACCCCGAGCCGGCCGCGGACGCCGATGTCTGGATTGTAGAGGCGCGCATCGCGATAGCCGAGCGCGCCCTCGAGCATCGCGTAGACCGAGATCGACGCGCTGGCGCGGAACGGCCCGACGTTCAACGTCTTGCCGTACCCCATCCGGAATCCGATCCCAGCCTGGATGATGGTCTTGTAGCCGGCGGCCGGCAGGAGGTCGGAGCCGGCCGTCGCAAGGCGGGCGAAGTAGAAGCCGCCGGCGCCTGCGAACGGGGTCATCTCGACGTGGAAGGACCGCGCGAAGTTCATGTCGCGCGGGAAGCCGAGATCGAGCCGGAACCCTCCGTCGGTGAAGATGCTGACGCCGATGTTCGGGACGCTGATCTGCATCGCGCCCGCCGTGAAGCTCGAGAACGGCAGCGGTGCTTCCACGTAGAACATGCCGACGCCATCTGCGACGCGGCGGTACTCGAGATCGAACGTCACCGGTGGGAACTCGACGCGAATCCCGTAGAAGCTCGGATCCGCCAGGACGAGATGAACCTGTCCGTTGATGGCCGACTTGACGACGAATCGGAGTGCGATGAGCCACTTGTTGTTCGCCGCGTAGCGCAGGTGTCCGCTCGCGGGGCCCGCGAGGACATCGTCGGCTGCTGGCGGCAGCTTCTTCGCCTCGTCACCGAATCCGAATGGCCGGAACAGCTTCGCGAGGTCCGCAACGACGTCCTTGACGTTCTTCTGTCCGGGATCGAACGTGAGGTGCTGACCGACGGCGAGGAAGTTGCGCGCATCCTCGGGACCATCGGCGAGCTCTGCGGTCACTATCCACGCCGGTTCGGGGTGGTCTGCGTCGGCGATGATGAGCCCGCCGATCGCGGCGTTGCTCGATGGATAGCGCTTCCCGAGGAGCTCGAGCTGCGCGCCGCACAGACGGAGGAAAGTCGATTTGTCCGTCTGCTCGAACCGGAAGTCGCGCGCGAGGACGCGGAGGATGCCCTCGATCCCGAAGGCGAACTCGCCGCCTTTGATGTCAGGAAGCTTGAGGGCGATGCTCGGCGTCGAACCGGCCCACCCGAGCGCCACGTCGATCTGGATCCCGCGCGCAGACTCGACGAGGCCGCCCAGCGAGCCCAGATCGAACGTGAAGACGAGGGCAAAGTCCGGTGTGGCAAACGCGCTGCTCGGGATCGGATGAAACCCGCGCGGCGACCAGATGTCCTCCGGCACCGAAGGTCGCGAGAGCCGCGCAAGAAGCCCCTTCAGCTTGATTGGTAGATTGCGGGCAAGACTGTTCGCCCTCGGACCCGCCGAAACGTCCAAGACGATGCCGTCGGCGCGAAACTCGAAGCTCGTCTCAGCGTCGGTGTTCGGCCTCGTCACCGTCGTCATCATGATGGCGAGGTCGTCGAAAGCGAGCCGATCGAAAGAGAAGATGTCGGCGAGACGGACGCCGGGCTGGGCGACCGTGCCGAACTCGAGCGAGCCTCGGATCGACAGGCGCGATCGGACGACCGTGCCGCCTCCGGCGAGCGATGTGCTCGCCTCGGTGACGAACTTCATCCGGGCGAGCACGACGCTCTTGAGGACGCTTTTCTGGATATCGAAGGTCGTCGGCTCCTTTTCCTTCGTCTCGAACGTGTACGTGGGGCCGCCGCTCGGTCCGTGCGCCTCGTAGTGTCCCTCGAGCGTGACGATGTTTCCTGGCTTGCCCTTGGCTTGCGCGCGCGCGTAGAAGAGCTCGTCCGCCTTCACTTCGACGGAACATTCGAATTGCGCAACCGTATTGTCGGCGAATGCCACACGGAGCTTCGTCACCTTGAAGTCGAACGGTGACTTACTGGGATGTGCCGGATCCTGGTAGTCGAGGAGTCCGCTCACCGCGCCGTTGTGTTGCTTCAACGCTCCGTTGACGCGGTTCAGCGGAACCGCGAGATATTTGAGGCGGAGCGTGTCCGGCATCGTCGCGATGAGACCGCTGAGCTCCGGCGGCACTGTCGTGATCCGCGGGTTGAAGACGACGACCCCCGTCCATGTCCGGTCGTGCAGGAGCGCGTGAAGGGGCTTCCAGAATGGGTCGGTTGGCGGGTTGCGCGCCGGCGCCACGAGCTCCTGGACGCGGGCCTGTGCGGCGGCGGGGTCGGCGTTGTGACTCGTGCGAAACGTCCGCGGGTCGTCGATGACGTCGATGAGACGTCCCGAATGGAACTTCAGGATGACGACGCCGGCTCCCGCGTCGAAGGCCGTGGCGTCGTGTTTGGCGACGTTGACGTCGAACCCCCACTGCTCCGCCGCCAGTGTTCCGTGAGGAATGACACCGTTTTCCCAACGGCTGATGGCCGCGAGGACGTCGGCCTGCAGGAGCTCGGCGGCGAGCTCCGTCTTTGGGTCGAGCTCGAGCCGGAAGGACACCGGGAGGGAGCGGCTGTTCGCCTTGTCGAGGCGCTCGCCTGTCGCGAGTTGTACCTCCCGAAAGCGGCCGTTCTCCAAAGACGCGACGAAGCCTTGAGGCGTCGTCGCGCTCGTAAGCGGGAACGTTGCGGGACGAGCGCGGCTCGCAACGTCCAGACGCGCAGGCGCGATGCGATTCGCCGCGAGGATCCATGGATCGCGCGTGCTCGTCGACTCGATTCCGCCCAGCGGAGCCACCGGCAGCGCGGCGCCTCCGGTGAGGTCCGCGACCGGGACGTGTGCGTGCGGAAGCAGCGCGGACGCGAATGTCGTGAAGCTCGGCTCCAGTCCATCCGAGGTGGTGACGTCAGACACGCTCCTGTCCCGAAGCAACGATGCCTCTGGATCGCTCTTCGCGGAGGGGAGGGCGCGTTCGCCCTTGAACAGGGGGGCTCGCTGCGATTGCGAGGCATAGGTCACGTTGGTGCCGCCGCCGAACTTCATCCACGCGGTCTTCGCTCGGCCGCTCAGCGCATGCCGCGCGCTCGAGCTGTGCGCACTAACCGTCGCGCGGCGGGCAATCGCCATCGATGCAGCGCGTCCGTCATGCGCGGCGATCGGCGTGGGGCTGCGGATCGGCATCGCGCCGCCCCCGTCGTGAGCGGTGACCATGGCACGGACGCGGGTCGCGTTCGGAGCGTCACCGGCGTCGTCCCATGGCGATGTTTCGATGAAGGCGTCTCCGAGCTCGAAGGTGATCGTGGCCGGCCCTTCGACGTCGACGAGCTCGGTGCCCGCGATGCCGGTGAGGATCCGTTTCGATGCGACGACGTCGAATGTGCCGACCGGAGTGAAATAGAGATCCTCACCCGTGAGGGTGTCTCCCGAGATGCCGCTCGGAGAGGGCACCGCTACGAGACGCCCTGTCGCCGAAGGCGTGACGGAGACGCGGTTCCCATCGACATCGAAGAGATGCGTCGCAAGAGCGGAGGCCTCGGTGAAGCGCAGCTCGACAGCCGGGGCGGTCGTCGGGTGATCGCCGTCGCTGCGTAGGTCCAATGCCGCGCGGAGGCCGACGCGCGTGGCGCCAGCGAGCGCGAACAGCGGATATCGCACGGCGTCGACGGATTGTCCGGTGATGGGATTCGCCTCGCCCTTCACGAAGTATCGGCAATCGATCTGCAACGCCCGCAGGACCGCCGCGTTGGCCGTCACTCCAAACTCGAGCGCGCCCGCATTGGACGGCGAGAGGTCGAGGACGACGGTCTGATCGCCTCCGCCGTCGACGGTGACTAGCTCACCGGACATCGACAACGATGCGAGCCCGCCCATCGAAGCAGCTTCGCGATCAGCGAAGACGCGAAATGGTGCGTTACCGTGGTCGACGTTGAGCTCGACGTAGCGCGGCTGGCCGGCGGCATTGAGTTCCGCGAGCGAGCCGTTCACGACCCGACCTCGTTCGACCACTAGGTATTGCAGGATGTCGCCGGTGCGATGCAGCCAGCCGATCAGTCGCCGCCGCTTCGATGCCGCGAGACTCGCGAGATTTCGCCATTGCGCGTCGGAGGCGATCGAGTCGACGAAGACGACGCGAACGTCATCCCGCTTCCACGCCTCAGTGAACGTCGTCGTCGCTGGTAGCGCGCCATCTTCGAGAAAGACGACGAGTCGCACGCTCGCCGGTGTATGCACCTGCGTCGAAGGAACGTAGAGACGACGATCGACGGCCAGCGGGGCAAGCTCGGTCCACATCACCATTGGATTTCGTCTCCATGGAGCAGGCCTAGGCGACGCCAGGAACCGTCGTTGTCGAAGCGGAGCTTCACGTCCACCAATCTGGTCCCGTAGCGGCGCTGCAGCTGAAGAGTCTTCGCGACGTGCGCCGTCAGCTCGGTTCGGGTCACGTTCGTCACGTCGATCGAGCCGGCGATTAGATCGCCCAGCGTCGTGCCCACCGGGACGTATTCACGGTGTCCCCGGATCATCACGGCGATTTCGGGAACCGCATATGCTCGGCCGGGAAAGGCGACGCAGCGTGCTACTGCTGCATTGGAACAGAGCTCCGTCAGTTTGGAAATGCGCGTCAGTCCCGTCGCAACGCTCAGCCGATCCAGGTCTTCGATGGAGTCCGACCCCACGAACACGATCTGCTTCGTGGCGTCCTCCTTGCTCGGTTGTGTGAAGGGCGCTGGGAGCTTCTCGGGCAGCAGTAGACGCCAGCCTCGATACGCCTTCACCGGCAGGTTGGGGCTCGTGCTCGCATTGTCGGGGACGAGATCGACCGAAACCGTGCCTTCGCGAACGCCGCTGCCGTTTGCCGCGATCACCGGGGCAACGTTCACCACGCGTCCGAAGGAATGAAAGAACACCCCGCGATCGTCGCCGACGACCTCGAACGTTACGGACCCCGCGCCCAACATCGTAATCGACGACATGCCCGGCGTGCCGCCCGAGCGCTCGATGCGGACTCGCATCCCGGGCACGAGCTCGATCGCCGTCTTCCGATTGTCGAGCGGCACGGGAAAGAACCGTCTCGCGAACGTGAGGACGTAGTCATCGAGGAAACAGTTTTCGGGGCTCGCAAGGTTGCGTAGCTGGGTTTGCAATTCGAGCCCGTAGTTCGGCCCGACGCGGATATCTGGATCGCGATACCAGAGCTGCAGCACCCGTTCACTCGGACTCTGGCGGATGACGACTCCCATATCGCGAGCGAGTCTTTCGCAGCGCGTCAGCGATGGGTCAGTCCCGGGTGGGAGTAGCAACTCGGTTCGAAGCCATCGCTCACCGTTGGGCGAAACCATTGGCGTCGTGTGCGGCGCCACGACGACCTCTCCGCGCATCTCGTAACGCGGTGCGCATCCCACGAGCGTGAGCAAAGAGCCGAGTATCAGCGCCAAGCGATGCATGGACAATTCCTCCACCTCAACGCATGCGACCATGGTGCGTCGCTCGGGACTATTGTGGAGATCCCCGTTCGGCGGCAGCTCGCCAGGCCGCCGACAATTACTTCGTTCTCGATTCCCGACGGAGTGCGTTAGCCGACACCGGTCAAACACCCCGGGGTAGCACTACTGCCGAAGGTTCAGCCTGAGCGAGCAGCTGCCCGAGGCCTCGAGCGGCGTGTGTCTAGCGGCGATGCTGTAGTCGTGCCCGTACGTCACCAAGCCGTCGCGGAGGTCCACGGCGCAGCGATCCGTTCGAAGCGTGCCGTCAGTCGGCCCGGCGGCGGCGGCATCCATCCCGCGTGCACTATGCATGTAACCGTCGCCGTGGATGGCTCCGACCCGCTGGACGCGGACGAGCTTGATCTCACACAAGCCCGCGTGGGCGAACGCGAACCTCAGCAGTAGAGCTAGACGCCGCGATGGCTCGCGCGGCTCTCGACGGCTGTGGACGACTACCGCCCTGTGCAAGGAGGCGTCGCGAGCTTCCTGATCGTTGGGGCGGACGCGCCCGCTGAGGCGGCATGGCGAAGCGCCCGGTGGCGACACGTCACCGTTTCGTGGACGTGGGCCAAAGATGGGGCAAGAAGCTGTGACGCTCCCGGGAAAGCCTCATGCCAAGTCGTGGGAGAACCTAGGTGGTAGCCCCTCTCGGATTCGAACCGAGACGTCCTTCCGGACCAGAGATTTTAAATCTCCTGCGTATACCGTTCCGCCAAGGGGCCTTGTGTGTCGCTTGCGAGCTGGTCGCCGCTGCGACCACTTTTTCCTGATGTTACCAAAGGCTTTGCTGGCTTGCTTGCATGCCTCACAATGCGCGCCATGCGAAGAAAGAAGTTCGCTGCAGCTTTCGCTTTCACCGCAGCTCTCGCAGTTCCCGGGCTCGCGCGTGCTGATGAGTCAATCATCAAGAACCCCGGCGACCACCCCTCGTACCGGTTCGAGGCCGAGCCGCACGGGCTGATCGGCTTCGGTGGTCCGTTCCGCAACGGACGTGGCGAGCTCGGAGCCGGCTTTCGCGGCACCGTCATCCTCGTCGACAACGGCTTCGTGAAGTCGATCAACAACAGCGTCGGCATCACCTTCGGCGGCGATCTCTTCTTCGGACGCGGCACGCTCTTCGTCCCCGTGGCGATGCAGTGGAACTTCTGGCTCTCGACGCACTGGTCGGTGTTCGGCGAGCCCGGCATCGGCTTCGCGGCCAATCGGGATCGAGGCCGCGACGTCCTCCACCCGGTGCTCATGGTTGGTGGCCGCTACCACTTCAACGAGAAGATCGCGCTCACGATGCGTCTCGGGTATCCCGCCTTCTCCATCGGCGTGTCGTTCTTCCTCTGAGTGACAGCCGCCGGAGCGACCGAGCCGGAGGGGGGCCGGCTCGATCACTTCTTCGTGCCGAGGAGCGCTTTGCGGAGCGACGAAGCACCGTTCTCACGGAGCGCCGCGCAGAGAGAGATCGACTCGAGCGCACCGGCGAGCCCGCGCGACGCGCCCTCGATCTTGGCGAGCTTCGGACCGTAGAACGCCGCACGCTCCTCCGCCTCCGACGAGCTGCACCCGACGCTCGATGCGCGCACGAGCGCGCCACCCAGCCGTCCGGGCAGCTTCTTCCGGAGGTCATCCCAGTGGGCGCGTACCCAGGCTTCCGCGATCGGACGTGACTTTCGCCGGCCCAACGCGGCGTTGAGCACGTACCGCATCTCGTTCGCGTGCACGGCGTCGCCGAGCGTCGCGTCGAGCGCCGCGACGAGACGGCGCTCGTCGTCGAAGCCCATCATCGCGCGCAGGGCCGTGATGCGGTCTTCGCGGTTCTTCGCGTCCTTCGCGGCCGCGAGAAGCGCGGCCAGACGCGCCTCGCCAGCCTTGCGCGAAGCAAGATCGAGCGCGACCGCGCTTGCGTCGGGATCGACGCTCGCCGGATCGGCCAGCCACTTCGTGGCGAGCTCATCGGCCTCGCGCAGCGTCGCGTCGTCCTCGGCGATGTCGCCCATGGCGAGGAGCACGCTCTTCCTGAGGAGCGCGTCGTCTCCGGTCCGATCGGCTCCGGGCTTCGCTGCGCTCTTCGACGGCGCGGGCTTGGCCGACGCATCGCGCGCCATGCCCCAGCCGAGCGCCTTCTTCCGCTTCGCGAGCCGCGCGAGCGCGAACTTGCGGAACGGTGCACGGGCGTCGTCGTCGACGAGCGTGTCGCTCATCGATCCGAGGATGCCGATCACCTGGTCGGCGACCTGACGCGCGTCGTCGTCATCGAACGCGGGAAGGATCCTCAACATCGCCTTCGGCTCGAGCGCACCGCTGCGGACCGCGGCCCACGCGTTCGAGAGGACCGAGACGCGTGCCGCCGGATCGAGCTCCTTGCGGCTCTCGGCGAGGCGGACGAAGTCCTTCTCCGAGACGGACCAGCGATAATAGCTCGACAACGAGTTCGGGTGTACGAACCCGGGGCAGCGGCCCTGGCCGGCGACGAGCGAAGGAGCACCCGCGACCAGCTCGGCGCACGTGTCCTTCTTGTCGCCCTGCGCACGGACGCAGACCGGGATCGTCCACGCGCGGTCGCCCTCGTCGGACATCTTCGAGCCGAGCGGACGCCACGGCTGCGAGCTGAGCTCCATGTGCCAGCGGGCGCCGGGCTCGCAAGAGAACGTCGCGGCGACATCGGGTACGCCCGGCTTGTCGAGGTACGACGCCGCCATGCGGCTCACGTCCTTGCCCGATGCGCGATCGAGCGCGGAGAGGAGGCGATCGGCCTGCACGCTCTTGAAGGAATTCTCGCGCAGGTAGTCGCCGATGCCGCGCCGGAACGCGTCCTCACCGACCCATCGCTCGATCGTCGACAGGAGCGCTGCGCCCTTCTCGTAGGTGATGTCGTCGAATGCCTCCTGTGCGTCGTCGACCGAGGTGACCGACTGGCGCACGGACCGGGCCGAGACGAGCCCGTCGGTGTCCATCACGTTGTGCGCAGAGACGACGGCGTCGAGGCGGGCTCCGTACGCTGGACGCCACTTGTCGACGATCCGCCACTCCATCCACGTGGCCATGCCCTCGTTGAGCCAGAGATCGTTCCACCACGATGCGGTGACGAGATCGCCGAACCACTGATGTGCCAGCTCGTGCGCGATGATGAGCGCTTGGCCGCGACGCGCGCTCACGGAGGCGCGCGTCGGATCGAGCAGCACGCGCTCTTCGCGGAACGTGAGGAGGCCTGCGTTTTCCATCGCGCCGCTGCGAAAATCGGGGACGGCGACGATGTCGAGCTTCTCGTACGGATACGGGATGCCGAGGAAATCCGAGAGCGCGTCGACGAGTCCCGACGTCGCCTCGAGCGCGAGGTCGCCCATCGCGGTCTTGCCTTTCGTCGTGACGATCCGGATCGGCGGCTTCGTGTAACGGGTCGCCTCCTTGATCTCGAGATCGCCGACGGCGAGCGCGACGAGGTACGTCGGCAACGGCTGCGTCCGCGCGAAGCGGAAGCGCGTCTTGTCACCGATCTCCTCGCGCGCCGTCTCGGGAGCGTTCGCGACCGCGATCATCGAGCGCGGAACGGTGATCGAGACGTCGAACGGGACCTTGAAGCTCGGTTCGTCGAAGCAGGGGAACGCGCGGCGCGCGTCGGTCGGCTCGAACTGCGTGAACGCGTACGCGCTCGTCCCTTCCGTGACGCGATAGAGGCCGGCGAGACCATCGTCGAATGGCGCCGTGTATTCGAGGACGAGCTGGGCACGGCCCGCAGGCAACGCCGATGGGAATGTGAGGACGAGCTCCTCCGGCGCCTTGCCTCGGTGAGCGGTGCGGACGGAGACCGTCGCGATCGCGGCGGGCTGCGGCGGTGCGAGCACTGCCCGCGCGCCGGTGACGTCGAGCCCGCGACCGTGCAGGACGACGAAGGACGTCTTCTGCGGGATGTCGACGTCGATGCGAACGATGCCGGTGAAGCGCGGCTTGGTCGGATCCACGTCGAGGTCGATCGAATAGGCCGTTGGCGTCGCGAGCGACGGCAGACGACCGTTCTCCTGTGGAGGAGGCAGAGGCGTCTGCCCGTCAGCCGGAGCGACAGGTGGCCGCGGCGGCGCAGGCGGCGGATCGCCGGGGCAGGCGACGAGCAGGGCGGAGGCCAGCCCCGCTGCGCACGAGGCGACGATGGAAGAGGGCCGGCGCATGGGCCGACAACGCTCGATCACGGACGACGATCCGTCAACACCCGCGGACCGGGTGCTTCGTCAACGGGGGATCAGCGCGAGCCGATGAAGATCGCGCCCGCGCGCATCGACGAACGTGACGGTGAGCTGAGCGGTCCGCCCATCGATCCGGAGAAGGCCGAAGTGCTGCTCGCCGGTTGCCGGTGACCCGAGGGTGTGCCAGTCGGCCGAAGTCCACTCGAGCTCGGGGCCGAACGTGTCATCGAGCGGCTTTCGCGGGAAGGCGGTCGCGTGCATCGGACCGGCCACGAGCTCCCAGAACGGATCGAAATCCTTGAACGCGGCGCGTGCGGGATCCATTTGGTGGCAGGCGGCGTAGTGGACCTCCGCGC
>JAEXCN010000538.1 GCA_023402175.1 Pseudomonadota bacterium
CACCGAATGGGTGCAGCGGCGCGATCTTGGCCTCGTCGATCGCGACGAACGGGATCACGCGCGTGCTCTAGCAAAGATCAGTTGGAGGAGCGAGCCTCGACCGCCTTGATCGCCTCGTCGAGCGAGTCGCCCTTGCGGAGGCAAGAGAAGCAGTCGCGCATCCCCATGAACCCGCATCCTCGCGGGCTCTTCATGGCCTTCAGCGACGGCAGGACGCGTGCGTCGCCGCTCTCCTTCACACGGTCGAGGAGATCGCGTTTGTCCTCGCACTTCTTCGCCGCCTTGAGATCGAGCATCACGCTCGTCGCCGGCGATGCGTTCGCACGGACGTCGGCACGGGCGAGGCTCTTCGCCGCTCGTTTCTGGATGTTCGGCGGCATCGCCTTGTTCGTCGAGATCTCGACGAGCGTATCGATGCCTCGCGGACCAAGCGGACCTTCGAGCATCGCGAAAGCTTCGTCGCTCGTCTCCGAGCGCACGGTCGCTCGGACGACGGCGTCCATGAGCTTGTCGTCGACGGCATCCTTGTCGAGCTTCAGGAGCGTCTTCAACATCCCGAGCATGTCCGCAAGGCGGTTGCCGTCCGCCAGCGCCTGCGCGAGCTGCTTGTGCACCGCCGGATCCTCCGGGAACTCCGTCGCGAGCGCCTCGAGCGCAGGGACGCCCTCGGCCACTGCCGCGCGGAGCTTCTCCGCCGACGCGCGATTGACGCGAGGCGCCTGCGCTTTGCCGCCCGCGGCGGGACCGGGACCCTCGGTGGTGGCGTCTGTCGCCGACGAGCGTCGCGCGACGATCACGGTGACGACGAGGAGCAAGACGAAGACCGGGACCGCGGCAGCGATCGCGATCAGCACGTTTCGCGGGAGCTTCGTGAGCGGCTCGAGGAACGCCGGCAGCGACGGAAGCGCCTTCGCCGCTGGTCCGCGCTGCGTGTGCGCGGCGCTCGCCGGTAGCGCCGTGCTCGCCGGAAGACCGTAGTCCGTCTTGGCGAGCGCATCGTTCTCGTTCCACGGTTGGCTCAGCCGCGGAGCGAGGGCGTCGCTCGACGGCGGCGGCTGCGGCGAGCGAAAGAGATCCGGATTGCTCGCGCGTCCGAACCCATGCGAGGTCGTGTGCGGGAGCTCGATTCCGCTCTGGGCAGCCGCGACGTCGATGGCATCGACCAGCGCGCGAGCGCCCGTCGGCCTGAGCTTCGCGTCCTTCTCGAGAAGGCGTCGAACGAGGTCCTCGATCGGCGGAGGGACGTCGATCATGGGATTGCGGTCGCTCATCTTCGGGACCGGCGCGACGATGTGCATCGAGAGGACGGCCATGCGGTCGTCCGCGTCGAAGGGATGCTTCCCCGTGAGCACCTCGTAGAGGATCACGCCGACCGCGTAGAGATCCGCAGCCGGCCCGACGGTCTCGCCGAGCGCTTGCTCCGGCGCCATGTATTCCGGCGTTCCGAGGATCGTCCCGAGCCTCGTCAGCGGCTGCGTCGCGTCGCGTTGAGGATGCGGCTCGACCTTCGCGATACCGAAGTCGAGCACCTTCACGAAGTCCGGATCGTCGCCCTTGTGGACGAGCATCACGTTCTCGGGCTTGAGATCGCGATGCACGATCCCAGCTCCGTGCGCGCGATCGAGCGCGAAGGCCATCTGCCGTGCGACGTGGAGCGCACGCGCCGGCGACAGGGCACCGCCCTTGAGCGCGTCACGAAGGCTCGTTCCCTCGACGTATTCGAGCACGAGGAAGAACGCGCCGTCCTCGGTCTGCCCGAAGTCGGTCGCCGCAGCGACGTTCGGGTGCTCCACGTGTGCGGCGGCTTCGGCCTCGCGACGGAAGCGCGCGAGCACCTCTTCGTCCTGGCTCATCTCCGCATGAAGGAGCTTGAGCGCCACACGCTTGCGCATGTGCGTGTGCTCGGCGAGATAGACGGCCCCCATGCCGCCTTCGCCGATCAGTTTCTGGATGCGATAGCGGCCCGAGACGACCTGCCCCACGAGGCTCGTCGGGGCCGGCGTGGGAGTCGGCTCAGGAGAAGGGCTGTTCATGCGTTCGAAGCGCCCACGTCGCTCGCGCACGAGACGTCGGGCCCAGGAAGGTTAGCGCGCACGCAGTCTCAGCGGCAACGGACGCTGCTGGGGCAACCCATCTCAGTCGCTCGGGCCGTTGGTCTCAGGCCCCTCACTTGCATCGACCTGCCTCATGCGATGGCGGAACAAGCGCGTGGACCTTCTCCTCGCGGGAGGAGCGCTGCAAACGGGAGAGGAGCAGGAGCTCGCTGCCGAGTGAGCTTCAGGGCTCAGCGGGACCAAGTGCACCACCGACTCGGGGGCGAAAGAGGAGGGATGCGATGAAACATCTTCCGTCGATCGAGGCGCTCACGGCCACCGATGACCGACGCTTGCTCGCGGAGCTCGAGATCTCCGAGGTGCTCGAAAAGCTCGCCCGCGTGCGCGCGCTGGTCGACCGCGCGGATCATCTGCTCGCCACCGTCCTCGCCTGCGGCGAACGGATCAACGACGCTGACGCCGCGCAGCTCTTCGACGAGGAGGACACTGCGCTCGCGTCGGCAATCCTCGCAAGTATCCGGAAGATTTGAGAGATCGCTGAATCGACGAGCTGGTCCTCGACCAGCGGCCTACATGGTGACACAGGGTGGCCATCTGCGCATGACGCGTTGCGCCATTGGCACGCCGCCCGTCGCGCCCGGGTCCTTCGTCATGGCGAAGCTTTCACCAGCTCGCTTCTTTTCATCTGCTGCCGTCAACGGTGACGTTCGCGGACGCTGTCACCGGCTGCGCTGCCGACAGCAGCGAAGGTGGTGACGAGGTCGCCTCGGTGGATGCGATCCGCGCCAGCGCGATCGCTGCCGGTCTCGTCTGCACGTGCGCACGCGAGCCGTCGCCGATCTCGTCTGCACATGCGGACGAGCGCGGCTTCGCAGGCTCAGCTCGTTCCCCCACGGTTCGATTCTTGAAGGCGCGGGTGACAAGCCGCACTCGCGGCGAGTGAGGGAACGCCAACGACCGAGAAGAAGCGAGGAGCGCCATGAACCGTACGAGCGTCGACCACGTTTACCGGACGATCCGCCGGGAGCTCAGGTTCGCCGTCCCGTATGCTGACTTCACGCGCGCGCTCGAGACGCTCCTTGGCAGGATCAATCCTGTCCTCATGTCCGAGATCGCTTCAGAGTCCCCCGAGCGAGCGCGCGATCGACTCGCGAGCCTCGTCGGACCGTCGGGGCTCGCTCTGTTCCAGAAGATCGATCACGGCGCGATGCTGAAGGTGCTGGCCGGGCGGAGCGTGCCGTCGATGACCTACGTCGTCGGCAACGTGCTCCTCGCGACGGAGATGATGCGTCACGAGCCGATGGTCGGGCTCTACTTCCCGCTCAGGATTCACGTCTGCGAGTCGGAGAGCCACAGCGTTCTCGTCTCGTACGACGTCCCGTCGGCGGCGCTTGCGCAGTTCACGAGCTCGCAGATCGATGCCGTTGCGGCGTCGCTCGATGCACGCACGGAGAAGCTGCTCGACGTTGCGGCTGCGCTCGCGTCGAAGGCCCGCAGCACACGTCGTCGCCCCACGTTCAGGGTCGCCGAGGGCGGCCGCCGATGACGACGGCGGTGTAGCTGATCGTCACGGCACCCTCGAGCGCGTGCTGATCGAACAGGTGCTCGAGCGCTGCCACGAGCGCTTCGTGCTCTTTCGTCCCGGGGCGTGGCGCGTACGAGGTGCTCATGACGCGTCGGACGAGCCCGACCCGATCGAGGCGCTGCGCGTTCGGTGCGGTGTGGCGTGACCACTCGCCGTGACCGAAGAAAGCGTCGAACTTGTCGGCCGCCCCTTTGGACTTGCCCTGGAGCTCGCGATAGCCGGGGCAATGCTGCTGGAGCACCACCTCGAAGTCCCGGAGGAACGCGGTGCCGTCGAGATCGCGATCGTTCCACACGAACGCGGCGTGTCCTTCGGGACGGAGCACGCGGACGATCTCGCGTCGGGTCGGCTCGACATCGAACCAATGGAACGCTTGCGCGGCCGTCACGAGGTCGACGCTCGAGGTCGCGAGCGTCGTCGCCTCGGCGCGGGCCGCGACGCTCGAGAAGCGAGGATGCCCGGCGAAGGTCCGTTCGGCCTCTGCACGCATGTCGTCGTTCGGCTCGACGGCGTGGACGATCGCGCCGACCTCGAGAAGCAGGCGCGTGAAGATGCCCGTACCGGCGCCGAGGTCGGCAACGACGGCGCCTTCGTGGAGGCCGTGGTGCTCACGCAAGATCTCGAGCACCTGCGCCGGATAGGTGGGCCGCGCCTGCGCATAGACGTCGGCGCGAGCAGAGAACCGCTTCGTCGGATCCATGCGGACCATGGTAGGCCGAACGAAAACGCCGGCCACCTCGAGCGTGACCGGCGCAGCTCATGTCG
The DNA here is from genome assembly GCA_023402175.1 of Pseudomonadota bacterium. GTDB lineage: Bacteria > Myxococcota_A > Polyangia > Polyangiales > Polyangiaceae > Labilithrix. The sequence continues at coordinate 4,405 of JAEXCN010000538.1, forward strand.
TCGTCGACCCGGCGATCACTTCGGGCCGCCCGGCGGCGGCGGCGGGGGAGGCGGCGGGGGCGGGGG
>JAEXCN010000006.1 GCA_023402175.1 Pseudomonadota bacterium
CCCATGGGACCAAGGACTAGTTAGACGCGCCCCCATGCAGCTCAGAAACGTGGCGATCGTCGCTCACGTCGACCACGGTAAGACCACCCTCGTCGACCACATGCTCAAGCAGGCCGGAACGTTCCGCGAGAACGAGTCCGTCGCCGAACGCGTCATGGACTCGAATGATCTCGAGCGTGAACGCGGAATCACCATCCTCGCGAAGAACACGAGCGTGCGGTGGAGGACGAAGGACGGCGAGGTCATCAAGATCAACGTCGTCGACACGCCAGGCCACTCCGACTTCGGAGGTGAGGTCGAGCGCACGCTGATGATGGCCGACGGCGCCATCCTCCTCGTCGACGCCGCGGAAGGTCCGCTTCCCCAGACGCGCTTCGTCCTCACGAAGTGCCTCCAGCTCGGCTTCCCCGTCATCGTGGTCATCAACAAGATCGACCGCCAGGACGCGCGCCCGGACGACGTGCTGAACGAGGTGTTCGACCTCTTCATCGATCTCGAGGCGTCGGACGCGCAGACGGACTTCCCCGTCCTCTACGCGATCGGCCGTGAAGGCATCGCGAAGCGCTCGCTCGACGAGACCTCGACGAGCCTGCAGCCGCTGTTCGAGACGATCCTCGCGAAGGTCCCGCCGCCGAAGGGCGACCCGAATGCGCCGCTCCAGATCGTGGTCAACAACATCGATCACGACGACTACGTCGGTCGCCTCGCGATCGGCCGCATCACGCACGGCACGATCAAGGCGAACCAGCCGGTCGGCGTCATCAAGGGGAACACGAAGGCGAAGGCGGCCATCAAGGCGCTCTCGACGTTCGAGGGTCTCAAGCGCACGACCGCCTCCGAGGCGCAGGCGGGCGAGATCATCGCGCTCGCGGGCATCGAGGACATCGACGTCGGCGACACGATCACCGACCTGTCCGACGGCTGGGAGAACCGCGCACTTCCGCGCATCGTCGTCGAGCAGCCGACGATCAAGATGCGCATCGGCGTGAACACGTCGCCGCTCGCCGGCAAGTGCAAGCAGTCGAAGTACCTCACGAGCCGCCAGCTCCGCGAGCGCCTCATCCGCGAGACCCGCAAGAACCTCGCGCTGAAGTTCGAGGACACCGACTCGCCCGACACGTTCACGGTGCTCGGCCGCGGCGAGCTCCAGCTCGGCATCCTCGTCGAGACGATGCGCCGCGAAGGTTACGAGATGCAGCTCGGTAACCCCGAGGTCATCACGAAGGAGATCGACGGCGCCCCCCACGAGCCGTACGAGCTCTGCGTCATCGACGTGCCCGACCAGTTCATCGGCGTCGTCACCGAGCGTCTCGGCATGCGCCGTGGCCGCATGACGAAGATGGCGAACCACGGTCACGGCCGCGCGCGCCTCGAGTTCCGCGTGCCGAGCCGTGCGCTCATCGGGTTCCGGGGCGAGTTCCTCACCTCGACCCGCGGCACGGGCCTCCTCACGACGATGTTCGACGGGTGGGAGCCGTGGGGCGGCGCGATGGCGAAGCGCCAGCTCGGCGCGATCGTGTGCGACCGCGCGGGCGTCGCCACGCCGTACGCGATGAACCATCTCCAGGCACGTGGCGAGTTCTTCATCTCGCCGGGCGCCGAGGTCTACGAAGGCATGATCGTGGGCGAGCACAACCGCCCGAGCGACGCCGACTGCAACCTCATCAAGGAAAAGAAGCAGACGAACGTGCGCAACCACGGCAAGGACGAGAACGTCATGCTCGCCGTGCCGCGCACGCTCAATATCGAGACGGCGATGGAGTGGATCGACGCCGACGAGCTCGTCGAGGTCACGCCGGAGGCGGTCCGCGTCCGAAAGCAGATCCTCTCGATCAGCAAGCGCCCGCGCCGCTCCGAGGCAATCGAGGAGGCCGGCTCGCGGGCACTCGCGAACGCCCCCGCCGCCGACTGACGTCGCCTCTCGAGCGGTCCTCCGTGCGAGCAAGCGCTCGCGCGGAGCGATCGCTCCTTTGGACGAGAGCGGGAAGCCGCGCTCGGCAGCACAAGCGAAACGCCCGCCGTGGACGGCCCTGATCACGTCGGTCAGGGTCTCTTGCAGGCTGGGCTCGTCGGCAAGGGCGTTGCATCTCCGCAGCAGAGAGGTGCGACGTGATGTTTCGAACCTGGACCTTGGTAGCCGTCACGGCTGTGCTGGTTGCGGCGGCGTGTGCCGATCGCGCGCGTGCGGGGGCTCCGACGACGACCACGTCTGCGCCGGCATCGCCCGGCAATGCGACTCCTGCGAGCCCAGCGACAGCGTGGTCGACGAGCGGCGGCCCCGCGAGCCCAGGCGCACCGTCGACGGGGGACATCGTCGATCCGAGCATCGAGCCGGTGCACGACGGCGGCGTCTGGTGAGCGGCGTGCGCACGTGCGCGCTCGCCACAGCTCGCTTCGCCGCGGCGACTGCAAGGGCTGTGTAGCAGCGGACGGCTCGTCACGCCGCGGCCGTCACGTCACGTAGGCGCCACGGCCTCTCGCGGCATCGTCACCGCCCGCAGGACATCGACGTAGCTGATGATGCCGCGCAGGTGATCGGCGTCGTCGACGACCGGAACGGCTCCGATTCGCTCGTCGAGCATCAGATCGACGACCTCGAGCACGTCGCTCTCCATGCCCACCGCGACGACGCCGCCGGTCATGAACTCGGACACCTGCCGGTCCGACACGGGCACCACCATGTGCTCCATGTCGGGAGTGTCGATCAGCGAGCGCATCAACGGTCCGAGGTCGCGGTCGCTGAGCATCCCGACGAGCTCACCTTGGCCGTCGACGACCGGCAAGTGACGCACCCGATTCGTCTGAAGCAGATCGACCGCCAGGCTCACGGGGTCCGTCGGCTGAACGGTTCGTGGATTCTCGGTCATGATGTCGGCCGCGATCATGGTCGTGCGCTCTTCCCAGGACGCGCTCGAAACGAGCGTTCCCAACGAACGTGGAAGCAGCGCGCATGCCGCGACGGCGTGCTGCCTCGGGCGCTTCGCGAGGCTCTTCCCTCGTCCGCCGAGAGCTCGTGATCCGAAGCGCAGCGGGGACTGCGTGACGGCGAAATCGACGAGCTACTCGATGAAGCTCCGGATTGGGCCACGATGAACCCGCGACCTCGGAAGGTCCGAGCTCATCACGTCCGTCCCACCTAATCGACGGCGAGACCGGACGCTTCGATGATCTCGTTCTGGATCCGCCGGGCCTGGCGCGCGCCGTCGAAGTCCTGCTCGACGCGCGCTCGAGCAGCGCGCCCGTGCTCCGCCCGCAGCGCGGGATCGCGGAGGTAGCGAAGCATCTCCTTCGCGAGCGCATCGCTGTCGCCGGCACGCACCAGGGCGCCCGTGGTGCCGCCCTTCAGCATCTCGGACACGCCGCCCACGTCGAACGCGATGACCGGCTTTCCGAGCGCCATACCCTCGATGACGGCGCGCGGGAGCGGATCCGGGTAGACGCTCGGCACGACGGCGACGTCGAAGTCAGCCGCGTACGGTTTGATGTCCGTGCGGAAGCCGAGGAAGCGGAACTTGTCGTCGAGGCCGAGCGTCGAGACGAGCGCACGACACTCGGCGAGGTGATCGGGTCGGATGTCCTCCGGCGTGTCGCCGAGGACGGCGAAGAACGCCCGGCGGCGCTCGTCGTCGTTCATCGCCGCGAGCGCGGCGCGCGCGGCGTGGATCATCTCGACGTAGCCCTTCCGCGGGAGGATGCGGCCCTGGCTGCCGAAGACCACGGCGTCGCCGGGGAGGCCGAGCTCCTTCTTGAGACAGGGGACGATCCCGCTGACGTCGAACTCGTCGGTATCGAGCGCGTTGTGGATGACGCGCACCTTCTCCGGGCAGTGCGGGAACAGCCCCGCCGATGCCTTCGACACGCAGACGATGCGCTTCACGCCGTTGCTCGCGGCGAGCCGGTCGTGGACGCCGCGCACCGCCTTCGGCAGCGACGTGTAGCGCACGTGCCAGAGCGCCGGGACGCCGCTCGTTTTCGCGAGCAAGCCGCCGGCGAAGTCGGCGTTCGTGCCGTTGCAGTACACCAGGTCGAAGGCGCCACGGCGGATCACCCCGGTCAACCGCGCCATCGCGCGGCCCGCGCGGAACACGTTGAGGGCGGCACGCGCGCCTCGAATCGGCAGCGGCGCGTCGAAGTCCGCGCGGGACATCGGGCGATCGTGCGGCTCGATCGGGTTTTCGACGAGATCGGGCTCGAAGAGGAGGTCCTCGGTCACGCCCTTGTCCGCGTAGAGCTCGCTGATCACCCCCGGCCGCGGAAGCACGACCGCACGGTGGATGACGGCGGGATCGAGGAAGCGAAGAATGTAGAAGAGGCTCCGCCCCGGTCCGCCGTTTCGGGCCGTGTCATTGATGAAGAGGACACGGACCTTGCGCCGAGCGACGCGCAGCGAAGGTCCGCCGCCGTCGACACGTGCAGTATCTGCGGAAGAATGCGAAGTCTCGCTGGACGCCAGCGACATGGCGCAGTCCGTTACACCAGGCCCGCGCGCCCGGCAAATGGCGCCGTCGTCCACGGTCGAGCCTTCGCTCGTACTTCACCAATGGAAACCCGCCTGGTCAGGTTCCCTTCGACGTCGCGCTATCTGCGGGCCGTGCTCGCGATCGGGCGTGGTAAGTAGGCGGGGATGCCGGGCGCGGGTGCTCCACCGAAAAAGCGCTCGATTGCGCGGACCGCGCTGCTCGTGTTGCCCGCGCAGATTGGCTTCCGCGCGATCGAGGCCACGCTTCCGCTGCTCTACGCGTACTGGTTCGGGCGAGGAGACGCCACCGACGTCTACTACTTCGCGTGGGCGGTGTTCGCGTTCGCGGGGTCGCTCGTCTTCTCGATGCATCAGGACTCGTCGCTCGTTCCGATCATGGCCGAGGAGCGGCTCGCGCGTCCCGCGGGGCTGCCCCGGCTGCGCGGCTCGCTGCTCGCGCACACGTGGGCGGTCGGCGGGCTGATCGCCCTCGCGGTCAGCGGCATAGCGCTCCTCTGGTTTCGCATCCGTTACGAGGACGCCTCGTTCGGCGTGGCAGCGCGCATGGTGCCGTCATTCTGCGCGTACCTCGTCGCGATGAGCACGCGGACGTTCTTCAGCACGCTTTGCGTCGTCGAACGGCAGTTCTTCATCCAGCCGATCGCGAGCTTCCTCGGAATGCTCCTCAACGTCGGGATCCTCGCGGCGACGCACTCGAGCGCCGGGATCGTCTTCGTCCCGGTGGCGTCGCTGGCCGGCGAGATCGTCGCCGCGTCCGTCCTCGCGCTCTTCGCCGTGCGCGCGCTCCGGCTGCGCGTCGAGCTCTGCTTCGATCGCCCGCCGGCGCTCCGCGCGTTCGCGCGCCTCGCCTCCTCGGAGGTCGGCGGCGGGGCCGTCACGCGTGTGAACCCGGTCATCGACCAGCTCATGGCCGGCCTCACGGCTGTCGCGGGCGGCGGAACGATGCTCCGCTACACGGGCGACGTGGCCACGTTGCCGACGTCGCTCCTCCAGGCTGCGCTCCTGCCGGTCCTCCTCAGCCATCTCGCCGAGGACTACGCGCGCCGTGACCTCGCCACCATCCGGCGCACCGTCGTCCGCGCGCTCGCGAGCGTCTGCGGGCTGCTCATCCTCGCATCGCTGATCCTCTTCGCCGTGCGCGGCCCGCTGCTCCGCCTCGTCTTCCTCCACGGGCAGATGGATGAAGCGGGTGTCGAGCGCATGGCGCAGCTCCTGCCATATCACCTCATCGGGCTCGCGCCGTTCGGCGCGCTGCTCGTCCTCGCGCGCGCACACGTGGCGACGAAGAACGGGTCGATCATGATCTCGATGGGGATCCTGAACGCCGCGACGAACGCGATCGGCAACCTCATCCTCATGAAGGTGCTCGGTCTCGAGGGGCTCGCGCTCGCGACGTCGATCGTCTACTTCGTCGTCGCAATCGTCTTCTGGTTCCGCTTCGAGGCGCGGCTCGAAGTCCTCCGGAAGGCGCCGCCCGAAGTACCTCGCGAGGAAGCGGCTTGACCGTCGTCCACGTCGTCGCGGCCGGAGAGATCGGCGGCGCGGAGCGGATGCTCGTCGATCTCGCGTCGTCACCACGGTCGCGGCCCCACTCCATCGCGCTGTTCACGCCGAACGAGGCGCTACGTGCGCTGTTCCGCGATTCCGGTCTCGACGTCGACGATCGCGGCCCCGTCCGCGAAGGACCTCTTCCTTACCTCGCGAGCACGTTCGGTTCGAGCGACGTCCGCTGGCTGACGAGCGTGCTCGAGCGGCGAAGGGCGACCGTCTGCCATCTGCACACGTTCGCCTCGCAGGTCCTCGGCACGCGCGCTGCGCTCCGCGCGGGAGCACGCGTCGTCCGCACGGAGCATTCGACGCGCGTCTACGACGATCCGAGCTGCTGGCCGTTCTCGCGCTGGTCGCTGCGACGCACGGATGCCGTCGTGTTCATCAGCGATCACGTCCGCAAAATCGCGCTCGGGCGTGCGCGAGGCTTCCTCGAGGCCGCGAAGACGACGATCGTGCACAACGGCGTCGATACGTTGCGTTTCGCGCCGCGCGAGGTGGACGATGCGCGTCTGCCGGGCGGG
>JAEXCN010000018.1 GCA_023402175.1 Pseudomonadota bacterium
CGCCGCGGTCGGTCGAGATCGCGCCAGCTGTGAAGCCCCCGCCGCTACCGAACCGGCCTTCGCTCCGGTCGGTGCCGCCGCCTTCCACCTCATCGACGCCGTCCTCCACGCCTCCGGCCGCGCCGGCGAGCTCGCGGCCACATGCAGCGCCGAGCTCGCCGCCACACGAGACTCCGACGTCGCCGCCACGGAGCACTCCGACGTTGCCGCCACGGAGCACTCCGACGTTGCCGCCACGGAGCGCTCCAACGTTGCCGCCACCGAGCGCTCCGACGTTGCCGCCACGGAGCGCTCCAACGTTGCCTCCGCACACGGTCCCGACGTCGCCGCCGCGGAGCACTCCGACGTTGCCTCCGCAGGCGATCCCGACGTGGCCGCCGCGCGTCACGTCGACCTTGCCGCCGCGTTCGGTTCCCACGGCGCCTCCGCCTGAGCCTCCGATCCCGCCCGTGCTCGTCCTGAATGCGCCGGACCGCTTTCGAGCGCAGTGCGCCGCGGCAGCGAGCGCGCTTGGTGCCGACGTGATCGAGGGAAGCCTGATGGATGCCATCGATGTCGCCAAGAGCTGCCGGCCAGCGGCGATCGTCGTGACCGACGACATCTACGCCTTCGATCGAGCTGGCCTGAACCGCCTCGCGATCGAAGCTGACGCGCTCCTCGTCATCTGGAGCGATGATGTGGAGGCGCAGCAGCTCGAGCCGCTGCTCCAGGGCGCGATGCAACGCGCGCGCACCGCGCCGTCCCGTGCTGCATCGTGATTGTACGGGTAAGCACGTATAGCCCTCGCCAACGAAGACGATAACGTCGGCATCCTGGGGTCTCTCGCTTCGAGCGAAGGGCCGAGTGGAGGGCACGTGACGCTGCGTCGAGTTGGTTTGTTCCTCGTTCCTTCCCTCCTCACGCTCGCGCTCGCGTGTGGGCCGGATCCGTCGCCCGAGCCGGGGCCCGACGCTTCGGTCGTCGAGGCGTCGCTCGACGATGGCTCCGACGATCCGCAACGCGATGCGGGCGACGCCGCCGATGCAGGCGACGCGGGCGATGCCGCCGATGCAGGCGACGCCGCCGATGCAGGCGACAGTGGTGGAGTGACCGCGGACGGCGTCACGCTCGGTGAAGCCACTGTCGGCTCGGATGGGGGCCAGCTCCAGCTCGGCTCGATCACGCTCGAGGTGCCGGCCGGCGCCGTCGCGCAAGACGTCACGCTGACCGTCGCTCGCATCGAGACGCCGGCGCCGGCTGGCGCCATCACTCCGTACTACGTGTTCGAGCCGAGCGGCCTCCACTTCGCCGAGCCTGTCACCGTTCGCATCCCACTCTCCGGCTCGGCGACGACCCCGTTCGTGCTGTGGTCGAACGAGACGCACGACGGCGTCGAGAAGCTCGAGACGCACGTCGAAGGCGGCGCCGCTGTCGTGCAGACCAGCCACTTCTCGACCGCGGTCGTGGTGGACCCTCCACCGCCGTCGGGCGCGCTCTGTGGCAACGGAACGATCGACCTGTACCGGATCGAGTCTTACTGCGCCCACTGGAGCTGGAGGAAGACGAACATCTTTGGCGACGGGTACTACGAGTGCGACGCCATCGGTGACTACTACTATTACGAGAGCTGCGACGACGGTAACCAGGTCACGGAGGCTTGCCCGTACGGCGTGACGAGCTGTGTGGTCTGCGGGGCAAGCTGCTTCCGTGTGCCCGGAGTCGTCCAGCGATGCGGCGACGGGATCATCAACGGACCCGAGACCTGCGACGACGGTAACGAGATCACCGAAGCGTGCGCTTACGGAGAGACCTCGTGCGACGTCTGCCGCGCGGACTGCACCACCGGCCCCGGGATCCTCAGCGGCCGATGTGGCGACGGCATCGTCAACGGCAACGAGAACTGCGACGACGGCAATCAGGTCACCGAGACCTGCAGCTACGGTCAGGCATCGTGCGTCGTCTGTCGTGCCGACTGCACGAATGGCCCCGGAGCAGTCGTTGGCCGATGCGGCGACGGCATCGTCAACGGCCCTGAGACCTGCGACGACGGCAATCAGGTCACCGAGTCGTGCGCGTACGGCGAGACCGCATGCGAGGTGTGCCGGGCCGATTGCACGAACGGACCAGGCGTCGTCATCGGTCAGTGCGGGGACGGGATCATCAACGGGCCGGAGACCTGCGACGACAACAATCAGGTCACCGAATCGTGCTTCTACGGGCTGACGACATGCACCGTCTGCCGCGCCGACTGCACGGACGGACCAGGGATCGCCGAGTTCTGCGGAGACGGCGTCGTCAACGGCCCGGAGACCTGCGACGACGGCAACACCGAGACGGAGAGTTGTCCCCCGAACGTGTCCTGCACCGTGTGCCGCGCGAACTGCACGCTCGGCCCCGGTACCGGCGAGTACTGCGGGAACGGGATCGTGGAGGCGGGGGAGCAGTGCGACACGTATCCGGAAGGCGACTGCTCGACGTACGGCTTCCTCCACGGCTTCGTGACCTGCGCGCCGAGCTGTTACACGGACACGAGCAAGTGCACGCCGTACTCGCCGGGAGTCCTCGCCCAGAGCGTCGTGCCGCTCATCTCGAGGTTCGGAGCGACGTCGTACAACGGCCGCGCCATCGTGTGGCTCGGTGACGGTCAGGGATGGGACGACGTCAACGACGATCCGCCTGGTAATGGAACGCGCATCTACTTCCACCTTCGCGGGCTCGCCGGTCACTTCCGCGTGACGGACCCGACCAACCCCGTGCTCCCGAACGGGCAAGTGAGCTCGTTCTCCCTCGACGACGACGGGTCCGAGGTCGCGTTCGCCACGACGGCCACGAACGTCCTCCTTCCCGACGCAAACGGAGCGACGTCGGACTGCCTCATTTGGAATGCGGGCACGCACTTCTTCGAGCGCGTTCCCTCGAAGACGGGCGCCCAGCCGTCGTTCGGGTGCAGCTCGCCGATGCTCTCGCGCACGGGTCGCTATCTCGCCATCGCGGGCAAGCCGAGCGACTTCGGGAACGCGACGGGTGGTCAGTACTACCTCTACGATCGCTCTCTCGGGACGTTCGAATCGCTCGACATCGGAATCGGCGGGGCGGCGCCCAACGATCTGAGCGTCGAGCCGCGCGTCGTGATCTCGCCCGACGCGCGGTACGCGGTGTTCCTCTCGGCGTCGTCGAACCTCGTTGCGGGTGATACGAACGGCAAGCCCGACATCTTCATCCGCGATCGAACGGCGAACACGACGACGCGCGTCTCGGTCAAGTCCGATGGCTCGCAGCTCCCGAATGGCGCGACCACGTTCGTCGCGTCGACGAGCGCCCTCCAGATCGCGTTCTTTGCCGACTACAAGGACGTCTTCGGGACCCTCGGAGGGCAGCATGTCTTCGTTCGCGACGTCGCGGCGCAGACGACGACACACGCAAGCCCGCCGCCGCCCGGACAGTCGAGCTGGCAGATACCGATCTCGAGCTTGATGTCCGTCGACGCACGAGGAGCCGCATTCTTCGGCGATACGGTGAAGACGTACATCTTCCTCGGCGGCGCCAGCGCAATGCTCATGCCTCCGATTCCGCCCGCGGGGCCAACGCCGCCTTACATCGCCGCGTATTACACGAAGGACGAGCGCAGCACCGTGGCGTGGACGGGCCCGTTCGACCAGGGCGGGCGCACCGTCACGCTGCTGCTCCGCGGCCGCGACGGAATGTGATTGCCGGGCCGGTGTGCTCGGTCCCGGTCGACCGCCGGGGCGCGCGCATCGACGGCGATGCGCGCGCCGCGCGGGACGGTCAGTTCGGGCCGAGGAGCGGTGCGTCGACGAGCTTGCGGATCGCCATGCCGGCCGTGTAGCCGTAGCTCGCGGCGATGTCCCAGCCCCAGATCGTCGCGGAGAAGGGTCCCTCGCTCCGCATCCGTTGGAGGCCTGTCGTGCATTGCTTGTCGCCGAACGCCTCGCCCGGCTTGAACCCGCGCGAGAGGTCCACGCGCCGGTACTCGTACTCGCCGCGATCGCCGATGGGGACGAAGCCATCCAGGTCCCCGGCGCACTCGAGCCACACCGGCTTGAACTCGCCGCGCACGCTCTTCCGGATGATGACGAGCGAGTTCTCGCGGTAGCTCGAGTCGGCGTAGAAGCTGTACGCGCTCCTGTACTGTCCTGCCGGCACGACGTTGACGAAGTCGGGGTCTCCCATCCCGCCGAGGCCCGCGCCGCTGCTGCCGGACATGTGCACCCCGAGGTAGAACGGATGCTCCGCGTCGCGCGAGCGGACGACGAACGGGTCGTTCGCGCGCGCCCGGAAGAGCACGAGCTCACCGGCGTTCAGGGTGAGGGGCGCACCGGCGGGCTTGACCGGATCGTAGTCGAGCTCCGTTCCGTCGCGCCCCCCGACGATCCGGTACCAGACGAGCTCGTCGGTGCCCTTCGTGCGCGGCCGATAGGACACGCCGACGTACTCCGAGCCCCACTGCTCGAACGAGGGGATCACCTGGGCCAGTGTGTCGCACGGGCCCTGGTTTTTCGGAAGGAACGCGCAGGTGTTCCCGCCGAGGGTGATGGTCGGCTTGTTCGAGGAGACCACGCTGCCGGTGAGCTCCTGGGTCTGGACGAGCTGAACGAACTGCCCCTTCGCGAGGGTGATCTTCGTCGGCATCCCGGCGGCGGCTCCCTTGAAGCCGTTGCCGTTGCTGATGGCCTTCTTCCCAATGATCGTGATCTCGGTGTCGTCCTCCGAGGCGTAGATCTGGGTCGTCGGGTCTCCGTAGCTCCCCTCCCAACCGTTGACGATCACGTGTTCCTTCGCCCATGCGGTCACGGGGAGGACGAGCGTCGCCGACGGGGTATAGCTCGACGCGCCGCCGTACGGGAACATCGAGGCGAGCCCGACAGGGACGTTGCTCGTCAGGCGGAACGCCGGCCCGATGTTGGACCCGAAGGTGCCGAAGTCCTCCTCGATGGCGGCCGTCACGGCCTTCGGGCAGCTGATGTAATCGGATTTCTCCTGCGGCGTGCGCGACTTGGTCTGATCCCGGTCGGACACGAAGAGGATCGCGCTCTCGCCCGGTGCAATCGGGCCTTGGAGAACCTCGAGATCGGTGCTGTTCGGGACCGCACGGTAGGCCGAACGGGACAGATCGAGCGTCCGGCCGCGAAACTCGAGCCCGAGCGTGGCCGGCTGGTTCGAGCTGTTGGTGACGAACACCGCGTGGCACGACTGGAGGGGCCAGTACTGGAAGCGCGGGGCGGCGAAGTAGAACTCGCAGCCGTCCGAGCTTCGGTCCGCGGCGGCGGCCTCGCAGGGGTCCAGGCACTTGGCTGCGCCGCACGCCTTGTCGGCGGCGCATGTCTCGTACACCTCACCCGTGCACGAATTCACGACCGAGCGGCCGTCGAGCGAGCACTGGGAGAAGCAGACCTCGGCGTCGGCGCCGGCATCCTCGACGATGTCGAAGCCTCCCGGCTGCTCCTTGAAGCCGCCACGGTCGTCGCCGCAGGCTCCCGTTGCGGACGCGATGAGGCCGATCCCCAGCACGGCAGAGAGAGCTCCGATCGAATAGCGCGTGCGGCTCATGGGAGCTTCACCTCCGCTGGAACGAGGACCGAGGTCTTGGGGAGCCCGGCGCCGAGCTGGCCGTTCGCGTTGCTTCCCCAGCAGTACACCTTGCCATTCGTCAAGATCGCGCACGTCGAATAGGGCATCACCTTCACCTCGGCTGCCGGCGCTGGGAGGCCCTTCACGCGGACCGTCCCGAGCGCAAACTCTTTCGTTCCATCGCCAGCCTGACCGGCGTTGTTCAGGCCCCAGCAGTAGACCTCTCCCGAGACCGACGTCGCACACCAGCGGCGCCTCTCGAGGAACGACGTGTAGTTCTCGGTCACGGTCCAGGACCGCGTCGTGGCGATGCGCGTGATCGGCTCCGGTGTGTCGACCGCGACCGGCAGTGCACGAGCGTCCTTGTTCTTGGGCGAGGGTGGGCTGATGGCGTCCACCGCGCCCCAGCACCAGCCGACGCCGTTCGCGACGGCGCACGCCTCCGGACCGGCCGTGGCTACCGTCGTGACGTGATCGAGCGCGACCGGCGTCGGCCACCCGTCGAGGGTGAGAGACGTCGGGCGTCCGACGCCGGTGGAGCTGCCCCAGCTCAGAAGCCCCCCATCCTCGTAGAGCGTGAAGGTCGCTGAGCCGCTCACCGCGATGTCCTTCGCGCCGGCGGCGAGCGAAACCGGGCGCGGCAGCTCGTTCTGCGCGCTCGTGGGCAGATCCACGCCGACCTGGAGCACCGCGTTCGATCCCCAGCAGACGACGCTCTTGTCGCGGAGCACGGCACACCCGACGGTCGAAGTGACGGCGACCTTGCTCGCCGGGCCGGGGAGCGACAGGCGCACGGGGCTCGAGTGAACGGTCGTCGCCGACGCGTCGCTCTGGAGGAACGGGCCACGTCCCCAGCACCAGACGGCCCCGTCACTGTCGAGGGCGCACGTGTGGTCGAGCGCCGTGATCGGAGGCAGGCCCGGGACGCGCACGGCGACCGGGCTGTCGACCGTCGTGATCTGCGGGTCTCCGAGCTGCCCGGCGTTGTTCGCGCCCCAACACGCGACGGTGCCGTCCGTGAGGAGAGCGCAATAGCCCTCCTCGCGCGAGGTGGTGTCGCTCGGCAACGTCGTGGTGAGGGCGACCGCGCAGGGCGGCGTCTCGCACTCGATCGGCAGCGGCGCGGCGTCGACGAGGGCAGCGTCCTCGAGCCCCGCGTCGACGACGTCGTCGGCGGGCGCAGCGTCGGAGGGTGCATCCGTCCCAGCGTCACCGTCGCCGTTCACCGGCGGGCGATCGCCGTCGCTGCTGCTGCTCGAGCAGCTCGCCGTCGCCGCGGCGAGCGTCGAGAGGCCCGCGAGCAGGACGAGGCCGGCGTACGCGCGAGAGTCAAGGAGTCGTCTTGTGATACGCATGGCGCGCTCCAACCGCCCAGAGGTTTTGATTCGAGGTTCCGCGAATCTTGTGAAACTGCGCTCGGACCGGGGCACCGTCGCGCGAGAGCGTGGACACCGAATACGTGCCGTCGTCCGCTCGACGGACGACGAGCCCCCACGAGGCGAACCAGGTCTCGCCGTCTCCTCTCCAGAGCGAGTTCATGATCTTGGGAGGTCCGTTGTTCACGGCGAGCTTGACCGGGACCACTGACTGCTCGAACGAGAAGGCAGCGTTCGACGGGAGGCCACCGTCCGAGACGAGACCGCCGTCGTCCGAGAGGCCACCGTCGTCCGGCACACCGCCGTCCGGCGGAAGGGAAACGCGGATTCGCGTGAGGTTGACCACGTGCTCGATGGAGCTAACCCGTACGTTCTGGAGCGCGACGTACTCGGTCGCGCTCACCGGCTGGATGTCGTAAAGCCAACCGCCGACGGCATTGCCGAGCCGCAACGTGCCCGCGCGCTCGACGCATCGAGAGGCGGAGCTGGTGCCGACGACCCCGTCGGCGACGCGCTCCCAGCCGTCCGCCGTCTTGCGAACGACGAGCGGGCAGCTGAACGGGTCGCGGTCGCGAGCGCCGACGAACCAGATGTCGTTCGGGCCGGTCCCGGAGGCGGAGAGGAAGAACGTGTGTTCGTTGGCCGCATCGAGATCGCCGACGGTGTACACGGCCGACCAGGTGCCGTCTGCGGGATCGCGCCGGAAGATCGTGTTGCTGTAGTGGGCGTAGACGTCCGCCGCGCCGGCGCCCCAGACCCCGAACGCCTCGACTCGCTCACCCGCAAGGGTGGAGAAGTGCCTGCCGTGATCGTGCGTCAGCGGATGCCCGACGACGTTGTCCGGGAGCTCGGCGCGCGTCCAGGTCCACTTGGTCTCCGGCGGGACAGGGCGCTTGCCGTGGTAGATGAACGAGTTGCCGACCGCGAAGTACACCTCGTTCGCGTTCGGGGCGTAGACGCCGCCGGCGAAGGTGCCCGACCCAGCGCTGTTCTGGCTCAGGTCGTCGATGTACTCCCAGGCGTTGGTGGACTTCTTCCACTCGAGGAACTTCACGCCCTCCGTGCGGCTCTGGGCGATCGCGAACGCGACGTCCTCGAGGGGCCAGATATCGCGGAAGTCGAGGTTCTCGTCGGGGAAGGAGGTGATGCACCAGCCGACGCTGCTGCAATCGGGCAGATGTGTATCCGGCACGTCGACGTCCCAGATGTCGACGTCGGGCACCCCGGCGTCGGGGATGGTCGCGGGCGGCGGCGTATCCGGGGCCAACGACGGCCCCTCTTCCGTGCTCGCGCACGCGGCGATGATCGCCAGCGGCGCGGATGCTGTCGCGAGGACAATCCAAGCTCTCATGGTTTCCCTCCGAGCGAGACCAGCGCGCCCTGCCCGGCGATCCAGACCTTCCCTGGCGAGGGCATCCAGATCCGGTCGAGGCGCGGGCGCCTGCCGGCGAGGCCGGCTACCTTCACGCGCTTCCAGGCCGTGCCGTCGTAGTGAAAGACCGTGCCCTCGTCGCCGGCGACCCAGATGTCGCTCGGCGACGAGCCGGCGATCGCGTAGAGGTGCTGCTGCGTGGGGAGATCTTCGTAGACCTCCCAGAACCGCGGGTCGCCGCGGTAACGACGGACGGTGCCGGTCGAGCCCACTGCCCAGACGTCGTTGGAAGCCGCCGCCCAGACGCCGTGGAGCGCGTACAGCGTCAGGGTGTTTTGGGCTGTCAGCGTCGGCGTGGCGGACTCGGCGTCGGTCACCCGGAACGCAGCGCCCCTCGGACCGACCGCCCAGACCTCATCGGCGGAGAGCCCGTGGAGCCCGTAGACCTCTCCGCACGGAATGGTAGTGCCGCACTTGTTGAGCGTCACCGAGTCGAGCGCGAAGACATTGTCCGCGGGGGAGTAGCGGAGTCGCCAGAGCCCGCCTCCGGCCGAGCCGGTCGGGCTGCTTGCCCTCGCGCCGACGAAGAGCGTGCGCGAGCCCGGATGAGCCCACGTCGTCTCGATGCGCATGTTGCGCCACTGGCTGGCAGGGACCGTCACGGCCGCGAACGGCGACCATCCGTCGGCGGAGGCCCCGGCGTCGGCGCCGGCGTCGAGGCCGCGCGTGTAGAGCCGTGTCGGATCGTCGAAGGCGACCTCGGCGCCGTCGAGCAGCCAGAGCCCGTAGAGCGAGTTCTGGATGCCGGTCTCCGACCGCTTCCACGAGGTGCCGTCGAAGCGCGCGACCGTTCCGGCGGCGCCGGCGATCCAGCCGTCGTTCGGCGACCGTCCGACGAGCGCGAAGACCCCGGTCCGAAGATCGAGCGCGATCGACGGGTCCGGACCGAAGAGAGGCGCCATGCAGAGCGCGTCCTCGGTGCATTCGTCCGGGTAGAACTCGCAGTCTTCGACGCAGACCGGGGCGTCTCCGGCGTCGGCGGCCTCGAGGCCGCCGTCGGTCACGGGCGCCGGCACCGGCGTGGTCCTGTCCTCCGACGGACCGTCACCCGTTCCTGCGTCGGTGGCGCATCCAGCGAGCGTCGCCGCCGCCTCTACGCAGATGGTGGCGGCGCTCAGAGCAGAGAGGAGCCATCGATTTTTCATCGCGCGCCTCCTACTCCTGCGTCCTGGAGCACGTCGCACGGCTCGACCATGCACTGACCATCGACGCACGCCTGTCCGGCGATTCCGTCGCAGACGATGCCGCAGCCGCCGCAGTTCTTCGGGTCGGCGGCGATGTTGGTCTCGCACCCGTCATCGCGGTTGCCGTTGCAGTCGCCCCAGCCGTTCTCGCACGTCCTCTCGCACCTGCCGTAGACGCAGGCCTCGAAGGCCTGGGGAACGTTGAGCTCACACCGCGCCCCGCACGCCCCGCAGCTGGTGTCGTCGTTGACCAGGTCGGCGCAGGAGCCTTGGCATAGCCCTGTGGCGGCGTTGCACGACCCGCAGAAGGTCTGCCCCTCGGGGCACATGCACTCCGGAAAGAACTGCGGGTTGAGCGCGCACTTCTGCCCGTCCGGGCACCTGTTCCCGCACTCGCCGCAGTTGTCGTCGTCGATGAGAGACTGCTCGCACCCGTTGCTGCGGACGGCGTCGCAGTCGCCCCACCTTTCCGTCAGGCCGACGACGCACTTCAGCGTTCCGCACTTGCTGTCGGCGCAGCCGAAATACGTGTTCGGCGGAGCCGTCTCGGTGCCGTCGCCTTCGCGCGGGCAGGCGTTGTTGCAGCCGCCGCAGTGCCGGTCGTCGTTCTCCGGGTCCACGCACGGCAAGAACGCCTCCAGGCCCGAACCCGGGCACGCGATCTCGCCGTCCCGACACCCGCACTTGTATTCCGCGAGCCCGCGAAAGACGCAGGGCTTGTCCGCCGGGCACTTGTTCCCGCACATGCCGCAGTGGTCGTTGTTGTTTTGCGGGTTTGTCTCGCACCCGTTGTCGGGGAGGCCGTCGCAGTCGAGCGCGTTCTGGACCTTGCAGGTCATCACGCAGCGTCCCTCGACGCATGCGTAGTCTTCGTTGGAGCCGCTGGCGCTCCCGGGCCGGCAGGCGTTGCCGCACTCACCGCAGTTCTGCGGATCCGTCAGCAGATCGGTGTCGCAAAGGAACTGCGAGTTCGGACACGTGGTGTGACCGGGCGGGCATCGATCCGACGGGCAGTACGACCTGAGCTCGTTCCCCGCATCGGGGATGAGACTTGCGTCGGGCTCGATGAACGCCGGAGGAGAAGCCGGATCTCCACCAAGGTCGGTGCGCTGCTCGGTGCACGCCACGACGGCGACGAGAGCTCCAAGGAGCCCGAGCTGGACGCCGACGCGGAGGAAGCGTCGCGGGGACTTGGGTACGGACATCGCTCTTGTGTTCCCGGTGCGAATGGAGTCGATCAATAAATCGTCAACGTGAGCATCGACGATGCGGGTCGAGGCCAGCGTCCGCGCTTCATCAGCAGACGACATCGAGCCAGCGCCCATCATGGGAGCTTCACCTGCCGGGGGACGGCGCTCGATCCCTTCGGGAGCCCTGCGCCGAGCTGCCCGTAGAAGTTGTTCCCCCAGCAATACACCTCGCCGTTCGCGAGAAGAGCGCACGTCGAATACGGCATCAGCTTCACGTCGACCGCCGGCGCGGGAAGGCCCGCGACGACGACGGGATCGAGCGCATACGCTCTCGTGCCGTCTCCCGCCTGGCCGCTCGTGTTCAAGCCCCAGCAGAGGACCTCGCCCACAACGGAGGTCGCGCACCAGCGATGCGGCTCGACGAACGAGCGGCCGTCCTCGGTCACGGTCCACGTCCTGCTCGTCGCGATGCGCGTGATCGCCTCGCCCGTCACGACCGCAGCGGGCAACGCACGCGCGTACCGATCGACGGGCGCGCCGAACGCGGCCGGGAGCGGTGCGCCCCAGCACCAGCCGATGCCGCCGGCGACGGCGCAGACCTCCTCATCGACGGTGTCGATGATCGCGACATGGTCGAGCGCGATCGGGGCCGGCCATCCGTCGGGGTTGAGCGGCGTCGGGCGCCCTACGGACGGGCTCTTTCCCCAGCTCAGCACGCGGCCGTCGTCATAGAGAGCGAACGCCGCGTCGCCGATGACGAGGTCCTTCACGCCAGGCGGAAGCGCGATCTCTCGAGGCAAGAGCGAGAGCGAGGTCGCCTCGTCCATCGCGACCTGGAGCCTCTGATTTGCTCCCCAGCAGACGACGCGCTCGTCGCGGAGCAGCGCACATGCCGTCGTCCTGGTGACCGCGACCCGCTTGGCAGCATCGGGAAGCGGGACGCGCACCGGTCGCCCCTCGACGGTGACCGCCGCGTCGTCGGCCTGAAGGAAGGGGCCGGTGCCCCAGCACCAGACCGCTCCCGCGTCGTCGACCGCGCACGTGTGATCGGTCGACGTGACGGCGGAGAGACCGGTCACGCGCACGGGGACGTCGCCCTCGGGGCCGCCGACGTCGCCGCGTCCGAGCTGGCCGCCGGCGTTCGTCCCCCAGCACGCGACGGTGCCGTCGTCGAGCAGCGCGCAGTAGCCCTCGGCGCGATCGGACTCGCTCGCACGCATCGTGGTGGTGAGAGCGATCGCGCACGGCGGCGTCTCGCAGACGACGTTCACGGGCGCGGCGCTCGCGAGCGCCGCGTCCTCGATCCCCGCATCCCCCGCGTCCGAAGCGCCGGCTTCACTCGATGGCCCGGGCGCGGTGGCTCCGAGGTCGAGCGTACCGAGAGGGTAGTCGTAGCTCGAGCAGCTCGTGGTCGCCGGGCCGAGCGCCGCGAGGATCGCTGGGCTCGCGAGCAAACCGATCGTCGCCCACGGTCGACGCTCGAGAGATCCGTATACCGCGTTCGCCGCCACGTCCGTGATCCGCGGATCGTCACTCCGTCGCGTCGGTGCACATGACGACGCTGCCCGGCCCCGCTGCCTCCGTCGCGCCGTCGCGCAGCCATGGCGCCAGACGC
>JAEXCN010000040.1 GCA_023402175.1 Pseudomonadota bacterium
ACGTCGTTGCTCGAACCGTTCACTGCGTAGACGTGCTTGTCCGAGGGATGCACGGCGACAGACACCGGATACGTCCCCGCCGCCGCGATCCACGCGAGCTGCAGGCGCCCCGTCGTCACCTCGACCGCGTACGCGGCGACGTCGTTGCGTTCTGGATCGGCGACGTACGCGAAGCGCGCGTAGACGGGGCCATTCGCGCCGGAGTCGGAGCCGGAGTCCGAGTCGGAGTCCGGGCCCGCATCGGACACCGGCGGCTTCGGGTCGCCCGAGTCGGCAGGCGTCGAGTCGCGGACGTCGGAGCCGACGCCGGAGTCGGCGGGGTCGCCATCTGCCACGTCGCCCGCGGCTCGGTCTTGGGCGTCATCGGTGCACGCGCCGGCCGCGAGCACGAAGGCAAAGAGCCAGCGCCACCGGCGGGCGCTCTTGGGAGCAACGACAGGCCGAGCGTTTCGGATGGAACGCATGCAAGCTGCATCGTATCTGCGTACCGGCGACAGGAACCTCACCGTCGAGGTAGGTATTTGCAGAACGGCGACGCCCGCAACTCTTCGACGCGCGCGTCGCCGCCGTGATCATGCGCTGAGGACCTCGACATCGACGAGAGTGCGCCGCAGCTCAGCGACGAGCGGCGCATCCAGCGGTCGGAGAGGTGCACGCAGCGGACCGACCGCACGTCATGGGAGGCGCTCTCCTCTCTCCTCGAAGGTCGCGCTCGAACTTTTTTCGTCGTTCGCGGTCACGTCTCCCATGTTCGATCCGTCATCCAGGTGACGGGCGAGGTCGCCCGGACGTGACCAAGGACCGATGAGGAGAGATTTGTCATGCAAGCCCGACTGAAGAACCCGGCCGTCGCCCTTTCCGATGCCATGCAGCCGCTCGTCGCACTCGGCAAGCTCGCCTACGGGAGCGGCAAGATCCCGGCGAAGACGCTCGGTCTGGTCCACGTGCGCGTCAGTCAGATCAACGGCTGCGCCGCGTGCCTCGACATGCATCATCGCCAAGACAAAGCGACCGCCGCGAAAGGAGGCGAGGTCGACGATCGCCTCCTCTTCGTGAGCGCATGGCGTGAGCATCCCTCGTTCAACGAAGCCGAGCGCGCCGCCCTCGCCCTCGCCGAAGCGGAGACGCGTCTTGCGGACAGGGACGATCCCGTCCCCGATGCGGTGTGGAACGAGGCCGCCCGGCACTACGACGATCAAGCGCTCGCGACGCTCGTCCTCCACATCGGGATGGTGAATCTCTACAACCGTCTCAACGTGACGACGAGGCAGGTCCCCGGCGCGGAGAAGTGGTGACCGCGCTGCGCGCCGCGTGCGGAGCGCTGGACTCGCAGGCCAGCGTGGTGCCGGACGCGGATCCTGCGGCGCAATGACGAGACGAAGCGAGGCGCCGGCCACCCGTCGCGCGAGCGAGGACGTAGCGTCTTCGCCGTACGAGCTGGGTGGCCGGCACGCATTTCGCGCCAGATTGACCCTTCCGATGGGTAGGGACCAGGAGCGCGCGGAGACGCAAAAGAAGCGCGGCCGCTGCCTCGACAAGGGGCATTTCGCGATGTAGGGAAACGCCCCCTTTCGAAAGGGCTCGCTGCATTCTTCCTCGCGGAGGCCAGGTTCCAGTGAAGAAGCTTCTCATCGCGTTGTTCGTGGGCGTGCCCCTTGTCGGCTGCACCGAAAAAGTCACCCCCAAAGAGGACCCGCCGGCCGCGGCGCCGGAAGGCACCACGGAGGGCGATCCCGAAGAGACCACGGACGGTACGGAGCCTCCTCCTGCCGACCAAGCGGAGCTTCCGAAGAGCCCCGGCGCGGCCTCCAAAAAGCTGGAGGACCGGTGCCTCGACGGGCAGGACATGGACGCTGCCGACGTCGACGTGAGCGGCTGCCCTGCGATCCCCTCGATCCCTGCCGACGCGCTCCTCGGAAAGAAGAAGATCAGCCTCGGCGCGTGGGAGATCGGCACGACTGCCGACGGCGACACCTATAAGTACGGCACGCTCTCGTCACCGAGCACGAACCCACGCGTGCTGACCTTCGAGGATGGCTCGGTGGCGGTCAACGCCGAAAACCTCGAGTGCTGGGCCAAGGGCTACTACCGCCTTCGCAAGATCCTCCAGGACCCTCCGGCCGAATACGTGGCGCTGCACGCCGCGGGCTTTCAGTACCGGTTCTTCCAGTTCCAGACGGACCTTCGCAATGGCCCCACGGGGTACAAGAAGATTTCGTCCTTCCAAGATCACCTCGTGAAGTGGGTGACCGTGGTCGACGCCAAGGGCAAATGCGAGCAGCCCACGCTCAGCAAGTTCCGCGACTACGCGAAGGCTGAGCTCAAAACTCGCGGCCTGCCGCAACCCGGCAGCAGCTGACCTTCTTCGTAGGCTTCGAATAGCGGGAGTCTCTTGGCGAAAGCCACGAGACTCCCGTTTGCTTTGTCGTCACTTCGAGAGACACATCACCGAGCCGTTGGCCTGTCCTCGTCGCCGACGTTCGCCGCATGCCGACGGGTAACGCGTTTGACCAGCGTTGACGCGCGATCCAGCACGGGGCAGCATCCCGTCGTCGACGGCGGCAGAGGCTCCGCGTGGGCCGGAGGCGCTCAGCGGCGATGATCAATCCCCTTCCGGCATCGAAGCCGCAGCACGCAGATCGATCGACACCTATGGGAGAGCCATGAGACCGGCGGACGCCGTCAAAGAGATCACGACAGTGAAGTCATTCGACTTCAACGCTCATGAGACGCCCGAAAACATCGTCGTCCTGACGACGGGCACGATCTGTACGACCCTGTTGTTGGCCGGAGCGGTCTGGCGTTCGACGGACAGCTCAGAGCGGGTCGTTCGGGAACACGACGACGCGCTGGCCGTCGGACTCGCTTCAGACGCCGACGATCGGCTCTACGTCGCCGTGCGCAGCAACGATCCGAACGTAGTGGGGATCTGGAGGCAGGAGGCCGGCGGACATTGGGCTCGATTCGCCGCCGCCGAGACCCGTGCGGGACTCAACGGCATCACCTTCGATGAATCGGGAACGTTGTTCGCGGCCGATTCGGTGAACGGCGAGATTCTCTACCTTCCGCCCGGGGAGAGAGAGCTGAAGCTTTGGCTGGACGACGAGCACCTGAAGCCGACCGCGCCGGACGACCCCGTGTCATCGACGGGCGTCAACGGCCTGAAGCTCTGGAACGGGAGCCTCTATGTCACGAACACGGCGCAGGCAACCGTGCTTCGCATCGACATCCAAGGTGGACAGCCGGACAAGATCACGAAGCTGTATTCCGATATTCCCGCGGACGACTTTGCGTTCGACGTCTCCGGCAACATGTATCTCGCGGTGCATCCGGAGAACACGGTGCAGCGCATCGCGCCTGATGGCGCTGTCACCGTTCTTGCGACGGCCGACGACGGGCTCGACGGCCCAACGGCCATCGCCGTGGTCCGAGAAGGTCTTCTCGTGACGAATCTCGGTGTCCTGGGAACCAGGCACACGCCCAGCCTCCTCCGCATCTCCATAGGAGTCGACGCGGCCGCACTGCCGAGGCCCAAACTCGATCGTTGAACGCGGGTCGACCGCCATGCCCTCCCGTCGCTCCGGCCAACCTCGTCGGCTCGCGCCGATAGTGCGTCACTCGGAAACTGCCCTGCGCGCTCCCGCAAGTCGGCCTCAGCTTCGCCGTGCCGTTCGCACGGGGCCGCTCCCCTCGATGAAGCGCCGGAGAATCTCCGCCGCGGCCCGGGCGTGCGTCTCCAGGAGGAAGTGCCCGCCGTCGAGGATATGGCATTCCATCCGCGGAAGGTCCTCCATCCAGGACAGCATTTCCGCGATGTCGAAGAATGCGTCGTGACGCCCCCACACCATGACCGCGGGCGGCTGCCTCTCGGCGAGGAATCGTGCGATCGCATCGAACCGCGCCGCGTAGTTCCCGTAGTCGGCGATTAGCGCGCGCTGGGTTTCGAGCCTGCCCGGCAGACACATGACGCGCCAGTCTTCTTCCCAAACGTCCGGGGCTATGAGCGCCGCCACTTCGGCCGGAACGCCGGCGATGTACTGGTCCCGCGTTCCTTCGTAGGTGAGATGCGCAGTGGCGGCAGCTTCGTTCCGCGCGTCGGGATGCGACCAGTAGGCGAGCGTCTCTTGCCATTGCGGTCCGAAACCAGACCGGTGCGCGTTTGCATTCTGCACGATCAGGCCCAGGACGGACTCGGGTTGCTTCATGGCCACATGGAGGCCGACGGGCGCCCCGAAGTCGTGCAGATAGACGTAACGAGGCCCAACGCGCAAATGCGATAGCAGCTCGAGAATCGCGTCGCCGAGTGCTTCGAACGATGGTTTCGGCAACGGCTCCGATGCGCCAAAGCCGGGCAGGTCGGGCGCGATCACGTGAGAAACTTCCTCCAACGTCGGGATGACATCGCGGAACGTGTTCGCCGAGCTCGGGAATCCATGCAGCAAGAGCACTGCCGGAAGCGATGGATCGCCGGCCGTTACGAAAGAGAGATCGGTTCCGTCCGAGGTGCGCACGCGCTTGCGATCCATGAAACCCATCGATGGATGACTCCCGTGGTGCCGGCTGCCAAGATACTCCTTCCGTGCCGCGGCGCTCGGCCTTGCTCATCGGCGGCAGATGATCACTCACGCGCAGGATTGACGGACGTCGCCCTCGTTGCGAGCCTCTCCGCGAGGAGCGAGCGGTCGTGTCGTCGAGAGCGGAAGAACGTGCCATTGCCCGCGTCGCGCATCGCGCCGCGCTTTCTTCCGACGTGGCGCATGCGCGAATTGCGAAGGTGCTGGCGCGCCACGGTCAACACGAGCGCCTTGGGGAGAGGATCGTGGAGATGCTGGCAGAGCACACGCGCGTCACCCTCAACTTCCATCCGGATCGCGTTCGCCGTGATGGTCTGACGGTCGCGGAAGGTCTGCTGCGAGATGGAGTCTATCGAAGCCAATTCGACACGGGCGTCACCAACGGAAGTCCCACAGCCTTTCTCGGCGGAGAACGAGATCGGTGGGAAGAGCGACTCTTCGGAAGCGCGTACCACGAAGGCGACCCTCGCGGACCAACGCACGAGCGACCGAAGTACGGTGCGTTCAATGTCATGTCGCATTCGGACGGGGGAAGCCCGCGCTTTGGTTCGTGCTACTTCGAGCTCTCCCGCGCGATGCTCGCGCGCTGCACCTTCACGTGGGGCGACAGCCACGAGGGGCCGGAGCACGTAGGAACGATCGGGCGCTTCGAGGTCGTGCTCGCCGCGTGGCTCGAGGCAGTCGACACGAGCGGATGCGCGCTCGGCATCGCGGAGGTCGACGTCGCGACTCTCATCGAAAGACTCTCGACCGCCGAGAGTCTGCGCCACTCGACGGGCAGTCGTGCACCAGGAAGGGCTCTCGACGATTACATCGAGGCGCAGGTGCACGGACCGATCGATCTCGCGCGCGACGTCGAGGCACTGGTCATCGATCCTGCATTCGACGACACCGAGACGGGAAAACATCTCGTAGCCATCGCAACGCACTACCGAATCGCCCTACGTCGACACGCAGGCTTCGTGCTTCGTCCCGCCGAAGTCCCTTCCGACTTTCGCGGTTCACGGATGCCCGCACTCGCAGAGCGGATCTCCGGCGGATCGGAGCTCGATGCTGCAACGCTCGGCCAGGCCGCCCAATCTCTGATTCGCGAACCGACGAAGTGGCAAGACTGGGGCACCGAGGCGGAGGCCTGGCAGCACATCAAGCAGCTCTGGCACGTACTCGTGCGCTTTGGTCGTGAACGGCCAGCCTAGAGCAGGGTGATGCAGAAGGGCCGTGGTCGCGTGGAAGTGGTCAGTCGTAGAAACGCATGCCGGCGTAGGGCTTGATGCGGCACTCGGCCAGGCGCGAAGCCAGGCTGCCGACGTGCGCTTCGAGCTTGTGGCCGTCGGGATCGAGGAAGTACAGCGAACCGCCTTCGCTCCTGTTCTGGCGCCATTCGACCACGCCCCCCGCCT
The DNA here is from genome assembly GCA_023402175.1 of Pseudomonadota bacterium. GTDB lineage: Bacteria > Myxococcota_A > Polyangia > Polyangiales > Polyangiaceae > Labilithrix. Next base: position 5,975 of record JAEXCN010000040.1, read on the forward strand.
TCAGCCGCTCGTGGAACGTGGCGAAGTCTTCCTGGGCGATGTCGAAAGCGTAATGCGTGTAGTCGGGCTGGGGCCCTTCGGACTTCTTGTCGTCGAGCGAGAGGCACAGCCACAGGCCGCCCAGCGACAGGTAGGCGCCCGCGTCCCAGGTGGCGTCGAGGCGCAAGCCGAGGATGCGATGGTAGAAGTCCACGCTGCGGGGCAGGTCGCGTACGGCCAGCGTAATGTGGTTCAGTCCCCTCAGCATGTCTCTCCGTCCCTGATTTGTTATTTCAAAGCCTCGTGGTTGCACGAAGCGCGTCGCTGGCGGAGGCGAAGAACGACACGCCATCGAGCTGTATGTCGAGCTCGCTCATCTGGACAGCGCTCTTCGGCGAGACGCCGGAGAGCAGGCATCGAGCGCCCATGAGCATGGTCGAACGCGCGATGGCGGCGAGCGCGGAGACGGAGGCCGCCTCCACCGTCTCGAGGCCCGTCACGTCGATGACCGCCGCGCGGGCGGACCGCACGCTGATGGCGTGGAGCAAGCGATCGGCGATCTGCTCGGCGCGGGCCGGGTCCATGCGACCCACGAGGGGCACGAGCAGAACGCCGGGCGCGGCCTCGAGGATGGGAGCCGAGAGCATGCGCAGCTCTTCCTGCTGCGCGCGCGTCAGGGCGAGCTGAGCCTCGAGCGCCTCGAGATCCTCGAGGTTCCAGTACACGACGCCCGCCAGGCTGGCGACGGACGAGAGCAACGTGATTTGGGTCTGCGTGAAGTAGTGCGCGCGGGTGCTTCCGAATGAGATGGCTCCCACGCTCTGGCCGCGGCCGACGAGAGGCAGCGTCAGACGTGAGCGGACCGGATGGCGACGCGGATTGAGCTTGGCCGAGGGATCGTTGTCGAGCAGCACCTCGGGGACATGAAGAAGCGTTCGCGAGCGAAAGACCTCGCCGACGTGACGGTCCATGGCGGTGCGCTCTGCTTCGCGCCGCTCCTCGTCGGAGAAGCCTCGAGCGAAGACGTGGCGGAGCCGGTTCGTCTCGCGATCGAGGAAAAAGACGGCCACGTACTCGACGTCGACGATGCGCCCCATGATGTCGCCCATGGCAGCGACCAGCGCGTCTTCATCGCGAACGGATGCAAGGACGGTCGCGACGTGATCGAGCAGCGGCACGAGATCGAGGACGGCGGGAGCTTCGTCGTGGGGCATACGCCCGACGAGTCTACGCCACTCGCTCGTGGCCGGTGCGACGGTCCATCGGGCGGCCTCCGGCGCCCATGCGCGTGAGCCGGCGCGCGTGACGATGGGAACCAACCTAGCAGTTTCGGAGAAGCCGGCCTGGCGAGCGCCGCATAGAGTCTGCGCCATGAAGAACATCGACGCGATTGCGAACGTCCACGCGCTGGGTCCTCACGTTGCCGGAACGTCCCGAAGCCTCGGAAGCCTCGAAGGACGCGCGTATGTGCGCCATCCCCGATCGAAGGGGATCGTGATCGGCTTCTGGATCGCCACCGCGCTCCTCTGCCTGCAGATGAGCTTCAACGCATACGCGCAATTGCGCCTACCGGAGGTGGCGGAGGCGTTCGCGCACCTCGGCTTTCCCGGCTACTTCCGCGTCGAGCTCGCGTGGGCCAAGCTCTTCGGCGTCGTCGTGCTGCTTGCGCCCGTGCCGTCGCGGCTGAAGGAGTGGGCCTACGCCGGCTTTGCCATCAATCTCGGCTCCGCTCTCATCGCGCATTTCTCGGTGGGCGATGGCCCGCAGGCGTGGGTCTGGGCGGCGGGCACCGCCGTGCTCTGGGCACTCTCGTACGTCTTCTGGCGCCGCCTGCAGGCCGCGCCGGAGAAAGCCTGACCGCACGGGCCAGCCGCACGGGCGCGCGCCATCCGTGTGTGAGCTACGGCCTGCCGATTCCGAGATGCCAGCTCGCACGCTGCCGGTTGGAACGGCAATCCGAGATGAACGGAGCTACGCTCCGGCCGCTCGCATGACACCCGAATACGCTCGAGTGATGGCTCGCTACAACCGGTGGATGAACGAAAAGATCTACGCGGTCGCGGAAAAGCTCACGGATAGAGAGCGCAAACAGGACCGCGGCGCGTTCTTCGGATCCATCCACCGCACGCTCAACCATCTCCTCCTCGCCGACCGCGTGTGGCTGGGGCGCTTCACGGGCGCGGTGCTGCAGGACGGAGAGATGGGGCCGGGCGGGATCCGGTCGCTCGATCAGGAGCTCTACGCCGACTTCGACGAGCTCCGACACGAGCGAGCAAAGACGGACGACGAGATCGATGCGTTCGTCGCGACGCTGACGGCCGAGAAGCTCGCCGGGAACCTGCGCTACCCTCGGCGCGGCGGCATGAACGAGCTCCCGCTCTGGCACGCAGTCGCCCACGTCTTCAACCATCAGACGCACCATCGCGGCCAGGTGACGACGCTCCTCATGCAGGCGGGACATGATCCGGGCGTGACGGATCTCGTGGCGATGCTTCGCGGCTGACGACGCAGCAGCTCACGGCCGATGCGCCGTCGATCACCTCGAGCACATTCGCCGCGCCCCCCCCCGCGCGTGTCAGTTCGGCGCCTGCTCCAGGTACGCGACGAGATTGTCGAGCGTCTGGTTCGTGTTCGCGTCGACGCCCACCTTGACGAACTGCTCCAGGTGGTCGGCCGAGGCGCACCGGATCGTCACGGTCAGATGTGTTTCGGCGCCGCGGCTCTCGATCAGCACCGTCCCGACCGCGCCGAGTGCGTCGAAGACGAGCTTGGTGGGCCGCTCGATGACGCGGTAAACGCCTTCGAACGGCGGGCTGTGCGCGTGGGCTCGGTTCACGAACCGGAACGCGCCGCCGGGTCGTAGATCGATCGTGCATTCGGTGAGCGGGGTCCCCGAGGGATCCCACCACTGGGTGACGTGCTCCGACTGGGTCCAGGCGTCGAAGACTTGCTCGCGGGACGCCGAGAGCACGCGTTCGAACGTGATCGTGAGCGTCGCGCGATCGAGCTTGGATCGGGTCTCGTTCGACATCAGCATCGTTGACTCCATCACTTTCGTTTCGCTCTGCGGTTCGTTCGGTCGAGGTACGCATCGAGGTTCTCGAGGCGCGCCTCCCACTGCTTGCGGAGAAGCTCCAGCCACGCGTCCACGTCTCTGAGAGCGCCGTCGACGAGTCGCCGCGGGCGGCGCTGCGCATCACGCGAGTGCGTGACGAAGCCAGCCTCCTCGAGAACCTTGAGGTGCTTGGAGATCGTCGGCTGCCGGACGCCAAAAGGCTCCGCCAGCTCGGCGACGGTGGCCTCGCCGCGCGCGAGTCGAGCCAGGATGGCCCGCCTCGTCGGATCCGCGAGCGCGGCGAACGCGAGGTTGAGACGCTCTGCCGTGTCCATTCCTAGTTAGCTATATAGCCAGACGGGAATATGTCAAGGGCCCGAGCTGCCCGGGCGTGACCACGCGGCGGAGGCTGCGGTAGAACGTCCTCGTGCGTCGACGGACGCAGGAGTCGTGATGAACCCCAAAGTAGATGCGTTCCTGAAGCGGGAAGACAAATGGCGCGCGGAGCTCGGGAAGCTTCGTGCGATCCTCCTGAGCACTGGGCTGACCGAAGAGCTGAAGTGGGGCCAGCCTTGCTACGCGCTCGACGGAAAGAACGTCGCGCTCATCCACGGCTTCAAGGAGTACTGCGCCGTCCTGTTTCACAAGGGCGCGCTGCTGAAGGACCCCAAAGGCGTCCTCGTTCAACAGACCAAGAACGTGCAGTCTGCCCGGCAGATCCGGTTTACGAGCGTCCAAGATGTGACCAAGCTCGAGAAGACGCTGAAAGCGTACCTGCGCGAGGCGATCGCGATCGAACGCGCTGGGCTGACGGTGCAGCTCAAGAAGACCGAGGACTTCGAGCTGCCCGAAGAATTCGAATCCAAGCTCGTCGCGAATGCCAAGTTGAAAAAGGCCTTCGCCGCGCTGACGCCGGGTCGGCAGCGAGCGTACATCTTCCATTTCTCGCAGCCAAAGCTGTCGAAGACGCGGACCGCCCGAGTGGAGAAGCACATCCCGAGAATCCTGAAGGGCCTCGGATTGGACGATTAGCGGACAAGAAAAGAAGGCGCACTCCGCGACGTCGCCCTCGACGCTCGTGTCCTCGTTCACTCAACGGGGAAACAAGCGCCGACCGCCTCCACCTCCCCCTCGACGCTTGTGTCCTCGTTCACTCAACGGGGAAACAAGCGCCGACCGCGGTTCGTTGGCTCGAGCGACGGAGCGCGTTGGAGTCTGCGGGAGGCGCACCTCCGTCGGCCTATCGCCGGCCTGCGACGATCTCGTCACTCGCTGACGGGCCTGGCAGAGGCGGCACCTGCGGGGGTCTGGTCGCGTCCGGGGCGAATCGATAGAGTGGTTCGGTCGGGTATGCGCGCGTGGGGACCACCCAGGTCGAGGACGGCAGCGGCAATACTCGTGGTGGCCGGTTTGCTGTTGCATGCGCGCGCAGCGCGAGCCGCGCCGTTCGACCTCGAGTGGTCTGCCCCTGAGGGCTGCCCGTCCCGGGACCGAATTCTCACCGGTCTGAAGCAACGCGTCGGAGGCGCGACCTCGGCATCCGAGGTCTTCGTGCGCGGTACCGTCACGGCGGAGGATGGGGCGTTCATCGTCGAGCTGCAGCTGAAAGACCCCGACGGAAAAGACTTGGGCGAGCGTCGACTTCGGTTCGATGACAAGGACTGCGGCGCGCTCGAAGAGCCTACCGTTCTACTGCTCGGAATGATGATCACGGCGGCGAGCCCTCATGCCGTGACCAGCGCGGTCGAGCGTGCCGTCCCGACCGCCATGGAACCGGCGCCGGATCCACCGATCCCGCCGTCGAATGCTGGGCCACCGGCCTCGGAACGGCCGGCACGGCGCCGACGTGCGCCACCGCGAGAGCTGCCGTCCGTGCCGATGACGCTCGGCGTGGGGGCGGTGACGAGCGTCGGTTTCCTCCCCAATGTCGGCCTCGGCGGCGCCGTTCGATGGACCGCAGCGTTCTCGGCAGTCCTTCTCGGGGTGGAGGGCGGATTCGAGACGTCCTGGGCTGTCCGAGTGCAAGGGAGCGATGCGACGTTCCGGTTTCTCAACGCTGGTGTCTTCGCTGGCCTCAGCGTGCTCCGCTCGAGCGCGGTCGAGCTCATCCTTCCCGTCGGGGCACAAGGGGGAGTCGTGTGGGCATCCACCACCGGCCTTCGCGTCGCGAACGACACGATGCGCATCGTCGCGGTGGTCGCCGCCGGAGCCCTGGTCCGTGTCGCCCTCGGTCCAACGCTGCACTTCGAGGCCTTGCCGGACGTCCGCGTACCTTTCATCCGCGACGCGTTTGCGTTGCGTCAAGGAGAACAGCTCATCCGTATCCATGAGACCGCACCCGTGGAGGGTCGCCTGATGCTCGGTGTTGGCTGGCGATTCCACTGAGCAAATCGGGCTCCGAGCGAGGTCGAACGAAAAAAAGAGCAACGCCACTCATAAGGTTCCGGGGGAGGGAGCATTGATGCTTGTGGCTGCTGCTCTGGGGCTCACTGACTCCCCCGCCGTCATCGCACGCGCGCGTCCAAGCCTCGGGGAAGTATTCTCGACGCACGTTCACTTCGTGTGGCGATCCCTGGCACAGCTCGGAGTCGGCCCCGCCGACCTCGAGGACCTGACCCAGGAAGTCTTCCTCGTCGCCCACCGTCGCTACGCGTCTTGGGATGGGGAGCGCGTGCACTCCTGGCTGTTCGCCATCGCGCGTCGTTGCGCAGCCGCGTACCGGCGACGAGGTCATCGCCGGCACGAGCTCACGTTCGATGCCGTCCCCGAGACGCCCACCCACAGTGATCCCTCTGGACGCCTCGACGCCGAGCGGCTCGACCGCGCTCTCGCGCGCATCGACGAATCCAAGCGTGCGGTCTTCATCCTTTTCGAAGTCGAACAGTTGTCGATGCGCGAAGTGGCCGAAGCTCTCGGATGTCCGATTCCGACGGCCTACTCCCGCCTGCATGCGGCGCGCCGCGAGCTCGCCAAATTGCTTTTTGGAGAGCCATGAAATTCGACGACGTTGATCCTCCTCGTCTGGACGAAGGCGAGTCGAGCGAGTTCGGTGCTCTCGTCCAGGCGTCGCGCAATCGGAAGTTGGACGCAGCTACCACCGCGAAGCTCGCGCAGCGGCTCGCGGCGGCGGGGGCCTTCACGAGTGAGCCGAGCGCGCCGGTCGTCACGCGGACCGCTCGAGGCTACCTCGCGAGGCCAAGGCTCTATCCTCTCGTGCTCGTCGGGATCGGCGCATTCTCCGCGTGGCAGCTGCACACCTTCGGAGAAGTCACACCCACGCCACGCCCCGTGGTGACGCAGGTCGCCCTACCCGCGCCGCCGGAAGTTTCGACGGTGGAGCCCCCTTCTGTCGCAGTGGAAGCCCTGCCGACTCCCCCGCCCTCCCACAGCAGCGAAGCCCCCGTTCGCCCCGTCACGCAGCGTCCATCGACGTCGTCATCGTCGGCGGTCGCTCGCCCGAATGCGCGGGGCGACGACGAGTTTGCGCTCATCCGAAGCGCAGAAGCGGCGCTCGAGTCGAGTCCATCGCGCGCACTCGCGAGTGCAGAAGAGCACGCGCGAACCTTTCCTTCCGGCCAGTTCGAGCAAGAGCGGGAAATGATCGCGATCGACGCCCTCACGCGTCTCGGGCGAACGAACGAGGCGAAGCGCCGTGCGAACGTTTTCCTCGCTCGCTTTCCGCGTACGCCGTACGTGTCCCGCCTCGAACGCGTGCTCGGCGAGCCTCTCTCTCCGACACGCGTCGAAGAGACTCCCGCTGACGCTGTCAGGACGAAATAGATGATTCGTGCGCTCATCCGAGTTGCGGCACTCGCATGTATTCCGGTTTCGACCGTCGTCGCGTGCACGCGAAATACGACACTTGGCGAGCTTGCGCCTGCCAACGAGTTCGCATCGACCGACTCCGGCCCGCGTGAAGCCGATACCGATTCCGAGGCGGGCCTCGTCGCGTACTGCCCCACGAACGAGTGCCCTCCCGGTTGGGCGACCTGTCCTGGCTCACGTTTCCCTTGCGACGTGAACCTTCGGACAGACCCCAACAACTGCGGAGGCTGCGCTGCTGCGTGTCCGCCCGGCGGGGAGAACGAGACGTTTTCGTGCATCGAGGGCGTCTGCGCCATGCGATGTCGAGCCGGTTTCACGTTCGACTGCGATGGGCTCGCCGACAATGGGTGCGAGGCCCACGCACTCGACGACGATCACTGTGGCTCGTGCGACAAGAAGTGCACCGACCCGAACAAGGGCTGCACGTACCAAGGGTTCAACACCAGCGAGGTCGATTGTGGCTGCCCGAAAGGAAAGGACCGCTGCGGCAGCTTCTGTATCGATACCGCGGACGATGACACGAACTGCGGTGGATGCGGCATCTTCTGCGACCCGAGCGGAGGCGGCGCCCCGGAATATTCGCATTCATATTATGGATGTCGCGACGGGGGCTGCGGGGCGCTCAAGTGTCTTCCCTCCTTTGCGGATTGCGACGGCGTGGAATCGAACGGCTGCGAAACTTCCCTCGTGTCGAACGACAATTGTGGCGGGTGCGGGCTCAAATGCCCGACAGATCAGACATGTCGCCTCGATTCAACGCAAACACCTCAGTGCATGTGCCCTGCCGGCAAGTCCTATTGTGAGCTTTGGTGCACCCCTGACGGCTGTATAGGGCAATGCGTCGACCTCACGTCGGACGCCAACAATTGTGGAGCCTGCTTCGCGGGGTGCTCGAGTCCATTCGAGCCGCTACCATATGCGCAGCGCACCTGCGACTACGGCACGTGCGTTACGCACTGCGAGAGCGGTAGGGCGGATTGCAACGACAGTGAGGTCGATGGCTGCGAGGTCAACACGGAAAGCGATCCGCGAAACTGTGGAGGCTGCGGGAACGCATGCGATGCGGTCGCTGGACAAGCGTGCGTCGCAGGTCGCTGTGTCGTCGCGCCTTGTCCTCCCGAGGACGCGGGGGGAGGCGCACGATGAAGCCGTCGCGAAGCTATCTCTTCGTGACATGCATGGCAGCGTACGTGGTGGCGAGCGCCCTTGGGGCATGCGCTCTCGAGGACCGCTCGTTTCCCGTCGAGCTGGACGCAGCGCAAGCAGTGCCCGCGGCCGATGCCGGAGAGACCGACGCGGATGTTGGTGGGAGCACCGCGGATAGCGAGTACTTCCCCGTCGAGTGCACGTCTGACGCTCTGTGCCCGAACGGTCTCTTCGATCCGAAGGACCCGTCCGTAGGCTTGGACTGGCGGACACGCATTCACGCGATCGGCGGCCGATCGGTGAGTGACGTGTGGATTGCAGGGGCGGTTGGAACGATGGCGCACTTCGATGGAACCTCATGGGCTCCGTCGGAGATGGGAACGATGGAGTCCCAACGCGTGCTTTGGCTCCTCGACTCTGCGGAGCTCTCGTTGAGCTCGTTCCGGAGCGTCTACGCGCGCGGCCTCGATGTCGATGCAGGCAGTGCTTCGGCCGGTGGTTGGTCACGTCACGAGCTGCCACCGCGGCCGCCCTTCGCCGGCAGAGACATCATGGCGGCTTGGGCTGCGCCGGGCTCGCACTCACTCTGGATGTCTTCGAGCACCGAACTCTGGCGACTGCGGCTCACCCCGGCATTGACGTTCGAGCTTCAGCCCGGACTTCCCGCGTCCGTATGCGAGGTCGTCTCGTGCCGCCGGATGCGCAGCATTCACGGAATCTCCGAGGAGACCGTATGGGCCGTTGGCGACCTCGGAGCGGCGATACGCATCGACGGCGCGGAGACCGATGCTCCGACCGCAACGTCCTTCAACACGCTGGCGTGGGTGGGACTGTCGGGAGTGTGGGCCGCCTCCAACACCAACGTTTGGGCGGTTGGTGGGGCGGGGACGATCCGCCACTACGCCGGAGATCCGTTGCTCTGGGAGGTTGTCGTCGACGTGCCGACGCAGAAGAACCTCAACGCCGTATGGGGCACCGGGCCATCGGACGTGTGGGCTGTGGGAGATGCCGGCGTCGTCCTTCATTACGACGGAACGCACTGGTCACGCGTGAAGATCGCAGGTCTCGGCGAACGCCGGCCTGATCTCTACACCGTATGGTCACCCGCGCCGGGGCACGTATGGGTCGGCGGAGAAGGCATTGTCCTCGCCCTTGGAGGGAAGCCATGAGTCGGAAGAAAACCGTATTGGGTGCCTATCTGCTCGCGGCGGTTGTGGCGTGTGCGACGTCCGACGACGAGCCGTCTCTCCAGGGCTCCGGCGATCGGGTCCCTGATGCGGCGGTCGCCGCGCCGGACAGCGGAGGCCCTGTCGACAGTGCGCCACCGAGCGTGCCGTCCTGCAGCGCCGCAGGCTGGTGCGTGACCGCGCTGCCGGATGGCGATCTGACGCTGAAGGACATCTGGCCGTTCGAGACCAGCGCGTTCGCGATCGCCGAGAGCGAGGCTCTGGGGGTCAAGATCCTCGAATGGAAGCATGCCACGAACGAGTGGACCTACATCGACGACAATAGTCAGAATGCATTCGGACTCGGCTCGTACGCTGGCAAGCTCTGGGCGGCGAACGAAAAGGAGGTCTATTACACGGTTGCGCCGGCATCGATTTACCACGGTAGGCGCGCATCATCGTCGTCCCCTTGGTCGTGGGAGCACGAGCGACTCGAAGACTACAGCCATGATGACGATCCGCCGCGCGATCCCGGCCTAGCCCAATACTCGAGGGGCGACGGCATGTCGGAGTCATCGGGAGGGGCGCCGGTCGCATATCCCGCGCTCGGTGTTTGGGGAACTTCCGCAGACGACGTCTATGCGTGGTACGCAAACGCGATCTTTCGGCGGAGAAGTGGCGATGGCGGCCCGCCCGCATGGGTCGCCGAGCACGTCCTCGACGACACCGACAATCCCGACGACGACTTCTTTGTTTTTGCGGCCGGCGGATCGAGCCCAGACGATGTCTGGTTCGTGGGTGGCAGGGCTCGATACCTGGATGTTGCGACGCTCGCATGTCCCATCGTCATCCACAAGGCGGGCGACGACTACTCGCGCATGGTCGACACCCTCATGATGGATAACTGGGACCACTACACCAATATCTGTCAGCCGAAGCAGGGAGGCCTGAGCTTCACGCACAGCTACCTCGATCCGGATCTTGGCGTCTTGACGCGCCCCTACATGAATGCCGGGTGGGTGACGAACATCACGTCCGTGGGCCCGGGCACTGCCGTCGGTATTCTCGGAGGAATGCACTTTGCGTATCTGGCCTCCGAGAACGGCGGCTTGGCGAGCGCGAATGTGTTCGAGGGAAACGTCCCGCGAAGGAACGTGCCGAGCGTCTTGAATTCGGTTTGGGTCCACGGGCCGGACACGTGGTTGAGCGGCTGGGGGCTTCTCCTTCGGACCCCGAACGACCCCGGCGCGTGGAGCTCTGGGTTGGGGCTCCGTTCCGAGGGCACCGCTCATGTGGACGCCGCCGCCACGTACAGCATCTCCACGACCGTATTGACGGGCGTCCCTCTCGACGCGCCGCTCTACCAGGTGCGCGGCACCTCGAACACCAACATCTGGGCGATTGGAGCCCGATATGCACTTCACAAGACGACGCCTTGAACGGTCTGCAGGTGCCCTGCTGGTCGCCGGCTCCTTTTCGGCGGCGAGCTGTTCGAATTCCGAAGCTGACTCCCACCCAAACGTCTTCGACGCGGGCGCGGAGGCATCGAACGAAGCTTTCATCGACGCCTCGAAGGCGGATGACGCTGGAGCGCAGCTCCTCGACGCTGGGCCGCTGCCGATCGTCTGTGCGTCCGCACCGTGCGCAACCGCGCTCGTGACGACGCTCGGCGCCGACGCCGACGATCGTAGCGAAGGTTTCTGCGCGCTCCTCAGCGATGGAACCGTCGCATGTTGGGGCGCAAACAATGCGGGGCAGCTAGGCCGCGGGGATGACGCGGGGACGGTCGAGAGCGCGAACGCGATGCGCGTCCTCGGTCTCTCGGACATCGTCATGCTCGATCATACGTGCGCCGTGGACAGAGGCGGTGGCGTGTGGTGCTGGGGAACCGGCCCGTTCCTCGAGCAGGATGCTGGAAGCGTGACGACGATGCGCGCACCAGTGAAGCTCGATCTTCCGCCCGCCACGAGCGTAGGCCTGGGACACGCCGTCGCCTGCGCCGCGGTCAGTGACGGCGTCCTTTGTTGGGGAAGCAACACGGATGCACAACTGAGCCCGCTCGAGATCGAATCGTCAAACGCGGGACAGCCCGCGCGGATTTCGATGCCTGCGGGCGCGGCCATACGTGCCCTCGTGGTGGGCAGGGCGACGTTCGTCCTTCGCGAGGACGGCTCGCTCCTGACGTGGGGCGCGAATCCACCTGCCGGGCGCGTATCGCCACTTTTTCCCGATCCATATCCGCAGAGCATCGCGCTCGGCGGGCTCGTCATGGCCGACCTCGCCCACGACAACGCGTGTGCGGTTGCGAGTGGCAGGGGCTACTGCTGGGGCGCCCCCGCCGTGCAGTACGGCGGGAGCCCTCTCGAACGTGCGCTTCCCGAGCCCGTCGTCACCCCGGAGCCGATCGCTCAGATTGCGACGACGCGCAACTACGTGCAAAACGGCGTCGTCGTCGAACACTCACGATGGTGTGCCTCCGCGGTCTCGGGTGCGGTCTATTGCTGGGGACAGAACGACAGCGGTCAGGCAGGAGATGGTAGCCAGGACTACGCCTCTGTTGCCGTTAGGGTGAACGGACTGCCAGAGCGCGCCGCGCAAGTGAGGACTACGTCCAGCACGACCTGCGCGCTCCTCACGAACGGGACGGTCTATTGCTGGGGAAACAACCATAGCGGTCAGCTTGGCAATGGCCAGAGCAGAGGGAAGAGCGTCGCGCCGGTGAAGGTGGTGCTTCCATGATGGAGCGAATCGGTAGGAGCGCGGCGTCCTTCGTCACGTGTCTCGCGCTCCTCGGAGCGTTGAGCCGGTGCGGAGCGGATCGCGTTGCATTTTCGGAGGCGCCCGGCTTCGGAACCACGGAGGACGACGCTGGCGAGTGCCCATTCCAATGCTCGATCGATGGGCGTTCGGTCATCCGCTCATGTACGGGCGAAATCGTGGATACTTGTCCGCCGCAGCTCGCGTGCGGAGCCGCGCTCTGCCAGGAGCCGTGCGCGGCCGGCGCGGCCGATCGCAGCTCGAATGGTTGCGAGTTCTATTTTCAGCCGCCTGCGGCCACGGAAGTATACGCGGACTCCTGCTATGCGACCTTCGTCGTCAACACGTCGACGCAGCCCGTAAGTCTCGAGCTCGAACGCGACGGCGAGGTGCTCGACCTCTCGAAGGCGGTATTCACCACGCATCCGGGAGATGCGACGTTGATCGAGCACGCCGGCCCGATCGGTCCTGGCGAGAGCGTCGTTCTCTTCGTCGCAGATCAAGATCCGAAGACACGTCCGACCGGAGGCAACTACGTCGCATGTCCTGCTGAGGTCGTCCCGGCATTCCGCTGGGGACGCTTCTTGCGCACGACGGGGATCGGTTCCTCATTCCACTTGAAGACGAGTGCGCCGGTGTCGCTCGTCGGCATGTATCCGTTCGGCGGTGCGGCGAGCTTCGTCCCATCGACGACGTTGCTCTTACCAGTCGTCACGTGGGGCCTTCAGCACGTCGTCGTCGACCCATGGGAGTCGACGATGTCGGGAAGTCCAAACACGCAGATTGTCGCAGCAGAAGACGATACGGAAGTGACGATTCTTCCGTCGCGTGCAATCCAGAACGGAGGCGGCGTAAAGGGTGCCCCCGCCAAGGTCCCGGCGACCTACCGTCTCGCCAAAGGTCAATACCTTCAGTTCGTCCAGTTCGAGGAGCTCTCGGGGAGCATCGTCGTCTCGAACAAGCCAACGACGGTGTTCGGCGGCCACGGCTGCGCGTTCATTCCGACGAACGAGGGGCCTTGCGACACGCTTGGCCAGCAACTCCCCGCTTTCGAACAGTGGGGATCCGAATACGTCGGCGTTGGCTATCGGCCGCGCCTCGGGGACGAGCACGAGGCGATGCCCTATCGGATCGCCGCCGCTCGTGATGGCACTCGTCTCGACTACGATCCCGCCATTCCGGCTGGGGCGCCGACCGAGCTGTCCGCCGGCGAAGTAGTGACGTTCCCTGCCGGCACGGGTGACCCGTTCGTGGTACGCACGCAGGATGCGGATCACCCGATCTACCTTGCTGCCTACATGACGAGCAGCAATGGGAGCTATTACGGCTCGCCGCCGAGCAACGGCTGGGGTGATCCGGAGTTCGTCAACGTCGTGCCTGCTGGGCAATACCTGAACTCGTACAGCTTCTATGCGGATCCGACGTACCACGAGACATCGCTCGTCGTCGTGAGAGCGAAGACCGGTGGGGTCTTCAAGGACGTCTGGCTCGAGTGTGCGGGCAACTTGACCGACTTTCGTCCCATCGGGACGCGTGGCGACTACGAGTTCACGCGCGTCGACCTCTCGAGGAATCGCGGTCCTGGCCAGCAGTTCGGAGACAAGACCTGCCGGAGCGGACTTCAACGGATGAAGAGCGAAGGCCCGTTCACGGCAACGCTGTGGGGTTGGAGCCTCGCTTCGAGCTATGCCCATCCTGGGGGAATGGCTCATCGAAAGCTCGTCGAGACGCCGCTCGCCGCGTTCCACTGACGATCGCGTGACACGATGGCGGTCGGCCGGTCGTCGTCCAAGCCAGGACCTTCGTCCTGCGCAGATCGGCGAACGTAGAGCGGGCCCGCTGCGATTGTTCGTGAGGGGAAGCGGCCGTCCTCCCCAATAGCGCAAGTGCGCGACGCGTCCGCGCCCGCGTACGGCAAGTGCGAGGTACCGAAGTACACCGCACGAGATCCACCATCACTCCTTCTCGTTCGTACGAGCGAGCGTGCCGACCTCGTTCGTACGAGCGAGCGCGCCGACGAGCGCGGCGATGAGACCCGCCATCGCGCCCGCACCCATCGCCCACCGCGG
>JAEXCN010000067.1 GCA_023402175.1 Pseudomonadota bacterium
ATCCCCGACCACCCAGATATCGTCCTTCGCGCTGCCCCAGATAGCGTGCAAATTCACAGGGACGATCGGCGTCTGCTGCTGCCAGCGTGGCTCGCCCGCCGCGCCGAAGTGGACGATGTTGCCGTTCGTACCGACAGCCCAGGCGTCGTTCGCATGCATCCCCCAGACACCTTCGAAGGTCGTCGACACTGGAAGCAGATACGGCGTCCACGCGACGGCCCCCGCATCTCCACTGAGCTCGAGGCGAAGTCCGCCTCCGCGCCCCATCGCCCACGCCGACGTCGCGCCAAAACTGTAGATCGCACGCAATTGCGGACCACAGCTGGAGAATGGCCGACAGTCCGTCAGCGGTGAGCGCCACGTGGTGCCACCATCATCATCGGTCACGAGCTGGCGGATGTTCTGGTTTTGCACCCAGTCGTCGGGGAAATCGGCCGGATCGCCGACCAGCCAAACGGCATCCTTGCTCCCGCCAATCGCCCGGGCTCGACCGATCTTCTCTGTCGACCCCGGCCAGACGTCACCGGGCATGGGCGTGACTTCGCTCTCGCCGGCGGCGTTCAGACGCACGCGGAGCGGCGCCTCGTTCAACGGCACGGCCCACGCGACGTTGCGCTCGACTCCCCACACCGCGATCAACGCGTTGGGAAGCTGGGTATCGATCGCGCGAAGCTCCTTGCCGTCGTAGTGAAGGAGGGTGCCGCGAGAGCCGGCGAACCAGACGTCGTCCGGCGCCGTCCCCGAGATCGCGTTGACGGCGATCTGAGGAGTGACCGCGTTAGGCACGACGCAGAACTCGGAGCTCTCGCAGCCGTTCGGGGCACAGGCATCGGCGTCCTCGCACTCGCTGTCCGCGTTTGCATCCGCCCGTGCATCGGTGTCGATCACGTACGATGCGTCCTCGCCGATCATGACGGCGCCGTCGTTCGTGTCAGCGTTGGCGCAGGCCATCCCAATCCCCAAGCTCGGGGACATGAAGAGACACCAGCGCCCCAACCTTCGCGTGGACTTCATTTCGTCGGTCCCTCACAAGGCTTGGTCAGGCACTGTCCGTTGACACACGGCTGGCCCGCTCCGATATCGCACTGGATCCCGCATCCGCCGCAGTTGGTTGGGTCGCTCAGAGTGTTGGCTTCACATCCGTCTGTGGGATTCTGATTGCAGTCGGAGAGTCCCTCGAGGCATGCGATCGTGCAGCGGCCTTTTACGCAGGCGTTCTTGCTCCCCTTGCCGGACGTTGCTTCGTTACACGAGTATCCGCACGCCCCGCAGTTGTACGGGTCGTTGTCGAGATCGACACACGTGGTGTCGCATCGGGTCAATCCGTCAGCGCAGTTGCACGCCGGCGGCTGGTTGAAGGACGCTGCAAAACACAGCTTTCCATCGGGACAGACATTCCCGCAGCCACCGCAGTTGTTCCGATCCAAGAAGGGCTTACCGAGGTCGGGATCGGGTGCGGTCAGGTCGACCTCGCACCCGTCGTCGAGGTCGCCATTGCAGTTGGCCCATGTGTGGTTGTTGTCTTGGACGCACTTCAGCTCGCCGCATGTTCCGCCCCCGCACCCGTAATACATGTTTGGAGGAGGCGCCGGCAGTCCGCCATCGGGCTGATTCTTGCGACAATCGAATCGACACGCGCCGCAATGTTTGTCATTGCTGTTCAGGTCGACGCAGCCGTCGTTCCCACATGTGACTTTGCCGGGAGGGCAGCCGCCGCAATAGGAGTTCAGGCAGCGAACTCCGTCCGGGCAGACGATGCCGCATCCGCCGCAGTTCTTGGGGTCCTCCCGGAAGTACGCTTCACAGCCATCGTCGACGATGCCGTTGCAATCGCCGTAATTGTCGTTGCAACCGGTGCCGCGGCATTTGCCTTGATGGCAGGCGACCGTCATGGCCCTGCCGTTGTCACAAGTGTTGCCGCACTCGCCACAGTTGTTCTTGTCGTTGGCGAGGTCCGTACCGCATCGGAACGTCGGCAGCGAACCGTCGTCCCCGGGGCAAGTTGCGAACGGGTAGACGCACTCGGTCGCCACACATTGCATCATCGGCTCGGTCGGAGCCGGGGTAGACGCCTCGGACGCATCGGGCGTCTCGAAGATGGGCCCAGGCGCGCCCGCATCGGGCCGTCCGCCGCCGACGACGAACGAGCGTTCGCTGCTCGAGCATGCGACGGCGAGCACCGCACCAAACAAGAGGAGCGTCGAACCAAGTCGAATGTGCTTCATCGGGTCATCCCCACTGCTGCGCGCACCGGCTCGGCGTAGGGAGAGCCGGGTCGCTTGGTCAGGAAGCGCTCGGCCAACACACGCGCTTCGCTGGTCCGTCCCAGCGCTGCCAGCGCACGCACTTCGAGCGAGTCGGCCTCGTCGGCGAATGTCTGGGTCGGATACTCGCGACGATACGCATTGACCACGGAGAGCGTGTCGGCCGGCTTGCCCGAAGCGAGCAGGCCGCGCGCGCGATCGACACGTGCGAGCTCCTCGTCGAGGCTCGTATTCGAGCGCTCCACCTTGGCTGTTGCTTGCGCGGGAGCACGCTGGGGCTCTCGAGGCGACGCCGGCAGCGCCGACACATCGATCGAAGGCAGTGTGGCCACCGGCGCAGGGGCGCTGCTGGCCGAAGGAATGGCGGAAGGGGCCACGATCGGCGCGGCCTGAGAGATCGGCGCGGGCGATTCGTCCGTGGTGGAGCGCCATGCGAACGCAGCCACGCCGGCCGCGGCCGCCAATCCTGCATAGACAACGGCAGCGCGCAGCGAGCCGAAGCGCCGGTTCAGCGTGGACGCCACGGGCGGCGCCGCAATCGTCACGGTCGGCTCGGCGAATCGCGACAATAGTCGCGCGCCTTGCGCGTCGGGGTCCGGATGGCGGTCTTCGTCTGCGGCGCGCAGCATCGAGGCGATCTCGTCGGGGAGCTCGCCATCCAGAAGCGGACTGGGGTCTTTCATCGATGTTTGTCCTGCAGGCTCTTGCGAGCGGCGGCCTGGAGAAAGAGCTCTCGTGCGCGGCGCAGACGCGACGCGACGGTTCCGACGGGAAGCTCGAGCAACTCGGCGATCTGCACCGAGCTGAGATGTTCGAGCTCGAACAAGATGAATACGGCGCGCGGCTCTTCCGGGATCTTCTCGAGCATGCGCTGCAGGTCCTGACGAGCCTCCGACTGCGAGATCGCCTGTTCGGGCGAGCTCCGCGGATCGATCTGGCTCTTCAGGAGCTCGTCGTCGTGGACCTCGCGCCGTCGCCGGATCGAGCGACGTGCGTGGGAGGCGACGTACATGCACGCGCGGAACAGAAACCCGCGCGCCGAGGTGATGGAGGCCAGCCGCTTCGAGGCGTCGAGGTAGACCTCTTGCACCGCGTCCTCGAGGTCGGCGTCGGGCACCCCCAGCCGACGAAGGCTTCGCCACACGAACTCGTGGTGCTCGAGGATGAGGCTCTCGACGGTCGGATTCGGGTCGGTCATCGCCGCGATCGCCGACGATGGCATGGCGCCGGCTGGTAGCTCCGGAAGCGGAAGAGCACGCGTATTCGACATCCGAACGCTAACAAGCCCGGACGGGGGCCCAACGATCGACCTTTCTTGGGGCCGTTCGCTTTTTCGCCAGAGCTCACTTCCAGCGTGTCACCACGGCGACGCCCAGCTGCCCTTCGAATGTGACGGAAGGGACTCGATGGACCTGCCGAACGGGATCGATCAGCGTGAACTCCGCGCGCTCGAACGGGCTGAAGAGGCCGAGAGCGAGCTCGACGCCAACGGGATCGATGAGGAGGATGCGGGTCCTCGCGACGAGGCCGGCCGCAGACCAGCTCGATTCCGCACGGCCCGTGCGCGGCAAGCCAGAGCTTGATACCGCGAGCTGGCCGAGCTCGACGGCGGCGCACAGCGAGCTGTGCGTGCGCCACCGGATTGTTCCGCCGCACATTTCGGCACGTGCCGTTCGCAGGCGCGCGTGAATCTCGCCTGCGTCGACGGGACGACCGAAGGTCGAGAACCCCCACGAGAGGCGTAACGCCGGAACGATCGGGCTCGAGGCGAAGTGGCGAGACCACTCGGCCGACACGCGGGCGCCGAAGGCGTCTGCGCCAGCCCTCGTGTATTGCGCCTGCATCGCGGCCTCGAAGCGCCAGAAGCCGCTCGGAGCACGAGGCTCGCCGCGGTGCGCCGGCGCCAGTCTCGGGGGCGTGGACGCTGCTCGTGGCTCGGGTGGCGGCGGCTCGGACGGCGGCAGTTCTGGGCGAGGGGTCGATTCCGGAGGGACCGGCTCGGAGCGTTCGGCGAGAGCGAGGGCGACGAACACCGCGAGTGAGCGCACGACGGCCGCACAATCGGCGCCCCGCACCTGACGCGTTCCCACCGATCCCTCATGAGCGACCGTGAGCTCCCCTTCGAAGCCGCCATCCCGCTTTTCGATGTGTACCGAGAAGCGGCGCGGATCGTCCGCGCCATCGGCCCTCCCAGTTTGCGGAGCAGCAACACGCTTGCCTACCTCCGCATCGAATGCGGCCGCGTCGGGGCAACCGAGCGGGGCCGTGTATGGGATCTGCACCGGCGCCGTGTCCGCAGCAGCGACGGCGCTGTGGACCATACAGGACGCAAACGCGCACAGCGCTGCGCACCACGCGCGCGCAGCTGTCAGACGCGCGTATGCGTCGCCGGCGTGTCGCGAACGCATCCGGAACGCGCACGGAGCATCGTTCGAGGATCGCCGCGAGCCGGAAGTTCGAATCATGTCCGTGGCGTCGGCAGTTCGCACCTCTGGAGCGCTCGAGCATCTCGGACGGCGAGGGTCCTTACGTCGGCGCGGCGATCGTGTCCGGAGCAGAGCATCGAAGCGCTCCGCAGTTTAGTTCGTCACATCGCCGCCCGACACGCCCTCTTTCGACTCTGGTGCGTTCGCTGGCGTAGTGCGAAGCGACAGCACGCGTCGGCTCCGGGCGTCGACTACGCAGCGCGACCGTCACTTTCGCCCACTCGTCCATCGAGCTCGGCCATGTTGCCGGGCTGGTCGAGCATCATGACGATCGGCCGCTCCCCTTCGCGCGTCCAGTCCTCTGCCGGGGCCGGAAGGCCTACCGGTCCAGCATCGACGTTGTGCCCGTTCAGAACTCGATCACGCGTCCAGCCGCCGAAGTCGAGAGCGTCGTCGGCGGAAGCCCCAGCTGACCGGAGCTATTGTTCCCCCAGCAGCGAAGGATACCCGCCGCGTCGAGTGCGCAAGAATCGCCGAGACTCACGGCATCGGCGACGCGCCCCACCTCGGTGAATTCGTACCCGCCAGTCTGCTTGATGGAGAGGCACTTGACCTTGCCATCCGTGAGACGCACACAACTGCCCTTGATGTCTTCGACGCCCGAGAGCACACGATTCGGGTCGTCGGAAGTCGGGTCGAGGACCTTCGTGGGCGTGTACGCGGGCATGCCGGTCAGCACACCCCAGTACCAAAGCGTCTTGTCGCTTGCGAGAGCGAACGCGCGGGACTCCCCGACCACGACCTTCGTGATGTCGGTCAATCCGGCGACGCGCGTCGGTGTCGGGGTCCAGCCAAACGCTGGACCGTTGCCGAGCACGGACGTCATGCCCCAACACCAAACTTCGCCATCCTCGAGCGCACACGTCGAGGCCGAGCCGCAGGATACCTGTTCGGCAGTAAATGTCGGGATCTCCTCGGGCACGGGATGGACCACGTAGTCCGTATAGCCCAAGCCCAGCTCACCGTTCATGTTCGTGCCCCAACAGGCCACGTGGCCGTTGGTTCGAACCGCGCACGCCGTACCCGCCGCCATGTCCACGTCCCGAACGTTCGCCAAGAACGGTTCGTCGGGAACGCTCGCCTTGATCGGACTCACGCTGTCGTAGCTGCCTCCCCAACACTTCAGATCGTTACCCTCCGTGACGGCGCACACCATGCCTCTGATCCAGTTGCCGTTGTTCGCGACCTTTTTGAAATACGGCGCGTCGGGGCCGAGCACCGGAAATGGCTTGAAGGTCGTGCCGTCGTCCGAAGTGTCGCCTCGACCGAGCTCGCCGGAGATGTTGTTCCCCCAGCATTCCACGGTCGTCGAGCTCGACCTCTTCACACGTGCACAGTAGACCAAGCCGCCCGTCCACATTTCGAGAACAGTGGCTAGTTCGCGGTCCGCACCGCTATCCCAGGCGATACGTCGGTCGTCCGCGACGTCCGACACGGAAGCGTCGGCGGGCGGCGCGTCGGCGTCGGTCCGACTGGAGACATCTTCGCCAGCGTCCTCGCCATGATCAACTGCTCGTGGGTCCGACTCTCCACTGCATCCGGCCGGGGCAAGAAAGCCGACGGCAACGGAGACCGCCGAAAGAATCTTTAGCTTGAACGTATTCATCGTTAGCGCCTCGTTGCGACTCGCCCTGACTACCGCACGCCGGAGATATCGACGGACGAGATGGCACGGAGCCCTGCTCCGCCCGGATACCCGTAGCTCGCGGCGACATCGAGCCCCCAGACGGTCACCGCGAACGGAGCCTCGCTATGAATTGCGTGTCGACCATTTTCGCATGACCCATCGCCGAAGCCCTCGGGCACGCCGTTCCGCACCATCGTCACGTACGCGTACTCGTAGCGCCCCTCGGCATCGATCGGCTTCCAGCCCGTGATCGTCCCCGCGCAGTCGAGGACGACGTCTTTGAGGCCTTTCCCGTCATCGTGCCGCACGACGACGAGCGTCGTGTAGCCGAACGTCAGATCGGTGAAGAACGTGTACGCGTCCAGATACTGCTGCACGGGAACGACGTTGACGAAGTCCGGATCGCCGATCTTCGAATCGATGTATTGTTTACCGTCATAGTACCAAAGGCTCGTCATGTAGCTGGCCATGAAGAATGGATGTTGCTCGTCCTGGCTGCTCACGATGAAGGGGCGATCGGACCAGAACGTCACGGCCTCACCGCGCGAAAGAACCTCGGGCGCTCCCTCGGGGCGCTGAGGCTTGTAGCTGAGCCTCGTTCCGTCAGCGGCTCCGATGAACCGCCAGGGGATGGACTCTTCGACATTCGTGGCAGCCGACTTGCCGAGACGCAAGCTGGCCCGGCTCTCGTAACGAACAGCGGCGTACTCGGTGCCCCATGCGCGCACCGGCGGGATCTGTTGCTGATTGACGTCGCAGTATCCCGTCATCGGCCTGCTCGGAAATACCGTGCACGTCGAACCTCCGAACACTCCAATGGGCTTGTTCGACTCGACAGGGCTTCCGACGAGCTCACGAGGCTGGGTGATCTGGAGAAGCTCGCCTTTTGCAAGATGGTAGACTCTGGATCGACCGTCGTCCGCCGTCGTCCCGCCTGGAAGCTCGATGAGATCGTCGTTGGGACGGATGCGAACTTCCGTGTCGTCTTCGGCGGCGATGATCTGAAGTGTCGGATTCATCCCCGTCATCCCGCGATCGTTTGCGTCCCAAGCGTTCACGACGAGGTGCTTGGTATCCCACGAGCTCGTCGGCAAGAGCACGGTCGCCGCAGGGATGTAGCTCGGAGCTCCTCCATAAGGGTAGATCGAGTAAGCACTGACGGGCCTGTCCGTCTGGATATGGAAGGCCGCACCCGATCCTGAATAGAGCGGAATCATGGGGTCGTCCGATTCCACCGCGGCAGGGAGTGGGCAACGGACGTGCTCGAGCTGGTCAGACGGAGTCACGCTCTGGTTCAAGAAGACGACGGCGATCTCCCCCGGGGGCAAGGGGCCGTTCAGCACCTCGTACTCGACCTCTGTCCCGCGTGTTCTTGGGATCGCGATACTGCGTGAAAGATCGAGCTGTGAGCCCTTGTACTCCACCCGAACATTCACGGGGCTATCCCATGTATTGGCCACGAACGCTGCGAAGCAGGAATTGCGATAGTCGTAGACCGGAATGGTGGACGGCGGACCGCCGCCCGTAGCGACCGATGGGATCGTCCAGAACGAGCAGCCGATCGTTCCCTCGTTCTTCTCGGCGCTCGTGCAGGCGGAGACACACGCACCGTTCGCGCACCCCGTGTCGGGAGGGCATTCTCTGACCAGCTCGCCCGAGCACCCGCTCAGGACCGAATGAAGATCGCGCGAGCAGACGAACGTCTCGCACGCCTCGCTCTGTACGTCGGATGCACCGAACGCGCTGGCGTCCGCTCCAACGAACGAGGCGCGGTCCGTGGCTCCGCAGGCGCTCATGAAGCCGCCCGCGCAGATGCCCACGAAGCAACACGAGAGAAGAGTCGATCGCAGCGTGAAACGCTTCCAATACGGATCGCGACGACGCGTGACGACAGCTCCAAAGCTGCGATACGTGGCTGGCCTCGTCGGCGGGGTACTCATGCGCTTCCTCGGTTCCGTCATCTCACGTCAGAACACGACCGATTGCGGGGAGTAGTGGGGGAGGTCGTCCCTCACCCCGATTCCAAGCTGCCCCTCGGCGTTGCTCCCCCAGCATCGGACGGATCCGTCCTCGAGAAGCGCGCATGTCGCCCGGTCCATCGGCGCCATCTGCACGACGCGGGCGTTCAAACCCTCGACGCGAGCTGGGTTGAAGGTGAAGTCGGCGCTCCCGTCCCCCAGTTGTCCATCCGCGTTGTCCCCCCAACAATAGGCTCTTCCCTCCCGGCTCGTGACGCACGTCGTCTTGTTGCTGGCAGCAACGTCCGCGAGCTCGCCTGCCCCGAGGACGGTGACGAGATAAGGGGCAAAGACATCAGCTCTGGAGCTGTTGCCGACCGCTCCAGTGGCGTTCTGGCCCCAGCAGTATGCGTTGCCCCGGGAGATCGCACAGGCATGCTGCTCTCCGGCTGCGATGCGGCTCACGTGAGCCAGCCCCGGGATGGCGCGCGGATCTCCGTCAGGAGAGAACGAGGTCTCGCGTCCCAAGGCGTCCCTCTGGGGTGGCAAACCAAAGGACCCTGTCGTCTCCCATTCGCTCCCTCCCCAGGACAGAAGCTCGCCGCTGTCGGCTATCGCGAAGGCGACACGCATCGTCCCACTCCCCGCAAGCGCACGGCGGAAGCGAAGAGCCACGGGGCCGACGACGCCATTCCTCGTCGGCGAATATCCCCGCCCAAGCTGCAAGACGGAGTTCTCTCCCCAACAATGCATGCTTCCGCCTTCGCTCCCATTCTCCGAGGGTTCGCCGATTGCGCATGCAAAGGCCCCCGCCAGGTCCACGCGACTGGCGAAGGGGAGCCCCTGGACGCGAGAGGCATGCGGATGCGGATCGGTATCCGGCAACGCTCGATCGGTATCGAGCCCGAGCTGCGCGTGCGTGTTGGAGCCCCAACACATCACGGAGCCATCCTCGATCCGGCCGCAGCTCGTTCGGCTGCTCCCCGAGACGCTGATCTGCGTGGCGTTCTCGACGTTCGCGACTCGTACCGGTTTGGGCGAGTGCGCTCCGACAGCGCCGCCATCTCCGAGACCTGCGTCGCCGTTCGGAACGGTTTCGGCGCCGAGCTCGCCGCTCGAGTTGCCGCCCCAGCAGCGGACCGTCTTGTCGGCCAGAAGTGCACAGATGTGACTTCCTCCTTTCGCCGAAAGAGCCGTGACGCACGGAGCAACGTTGCAGGTGACCTGGCCGGAGAACGTCGACGCATCCGCGCTGGGGCCGTCGTCGCCGCCGGCATCGATCGCGATCGCGGCGTCGCTTCCCCCGTCGCCGCCGGACAATCCAAGGTCTCTTTCAGTGCCATCGCACGCGACGCAGAGCACCCCTGGGGCGAGGAGAACGAGCGCGAGACGACGTGTCATGCTGGAGAGGCGAAACATCGAGCTCAGTCCTGACCCTTGTTCTGGACGTTGCGACGGAGAGCAATGTTGTCGCCGACGACCCAAACGTCGTCGGGACCGCTACCCGACACGGAGTGCAGATTGTTGTTGAGCACATCCCAGCTCTTTGCGGTAATCGTTACCTTGATGGCCGAGCCGTCCCAGTGATGCACGCGTCCGTGGGATGAAGCAATCCAGACGTCATTCGGACCGCTTGCCCAGATCGTGGACGGACGCTTGATGTCAACAGGTGATCCCGAGAGCTCTTGTTCCCAATTCAGAGTGACGCCGTCATCGGCCGGGATCGATCGAGCAATGGTCCCTTTGCCGCGCAGCCAGATGCTCTTCGGATCCTGAACCCATATCGAATGATAAACCTCGTATCGGTTCCCCTCGGAGGCGCCGCTCTGAGCCGTCCAGCTCGTGCCGTCATGGCGATAGATGCGCCCGCCCCCTTCCCACCAATCCGTCTCCGTGCCCGAAACCCAGACGTCGGTCCCTTGGCAGGAGATGGAATAGAGCTCTTCCGTCGGGCCGAAGGTCGACACATCCCACAACGGCTTTCCGTCCCCGCTCGTATCTCCTGTCCAGCGGAGCACGGTGCTCGCCACGCCGACGATCGCGATGTTCTTCACATGTTCGGCGTCGCGAGCGCCCTCGCAGATGCCCATGAGGTCGGTCGTGACTCCGCTTGGGATGGGCATCCAGTTCGCTCCATTGGAGCCGCGAAAGATCGCGCCTGCCGCGCCCACGAGCCAGATGGCGCCTTCATGGTCGCCCCGGACCCCGTAGAGTGGGGTGTGCGCGTCCCATACGACCGCCCATTGCGCACCGTTCCAGCGTAGGACCAGCCCCTCCTCGCTCACGGCCCAAGCATCGTTCGGAGCGGGCACCCACACGTCCATGAGTGTGAGCTTGCCTCCGTCCGGAATCGGCAGAGGCGTTTCGCACCAATCCGCGGTACACGGCTCGGCGCCAGCGTCACCGGAATCGCTTGCGTCCACGACCGCGTTTCCATCGGGTGCAGTGCCGTCGACAACCTCGCTTCGCGAGACATCCGCCCCTGCAGCGTCGCCGTCCACGCCACCCGCCGGCGACGCTTCACCCGTCGCGCTGGAGCACGCCACGAACCCGGTTAGAACGACGAGCGCACCTGTTGCGCCGAGAGCTCGGGAGTACTTCATGTTCATTCGACTCCTCCGCTCGCACCGCTTCGATGTTGCAAGGCGCGTTGCCGGACGACCCTTTCGTCATTTGGACCGCTTCCCCAGTCTCCATTGAAGGGACCCGACGACGGGATCGTCGGAACCTGCGAGCGTGTCCAACTCGACCCATCACCGTGAAGGATGGTGTTGTCGTCTCCGACGGCCCAGATGTCCGTGGCACTGCTTCCCCAGACCGCGCGCAGGTTGGTCGTGCTCTTGGAGTCCGAGATGATCCAGTCGAGCTCTCCTCCCGCGTCGTAGGTCCAGTGGCGGATCGTCCCGTTCTCGCCCACAGCCCAAACGTCGTCCGACGCTGCTCCCCAAATGCCGGTCAAGTGCGAGCGCGTATTGCTGTTCGGCTGGGTCCAAAAGGCGGCTTTATCCCAGTAGCCGTCCGTATGAAGGATCCTTCCGTTTTCACCCACGATCCATACATCGTTCGGACCAGTCCCCCACATCCCATTGAAATTCATCCCGGCATAGGGGGCTATGTAGTAGTCGAGCGCGGGCGCCAGCTCGGTAGCTGCGCCGGCCCATCCATCGGAGTGCCAGCACTTGTTCAAGAGCCCCACGGCAAATGAATTGAGCGGACCGACCAGCATCCAAACGTCCGTCGAGCTGCTACCCCAGATGGCTCGCGGGGAGCCCGATTCGAACATCGACGGCCCCGGGACGCCGATGTTCGACCACACGGTTTCCGTGTCGTTCCAGCCGTCCGAGTGAAGGACCTCGTCGACACCGAACGCCCAGACATCGTGGGGACCGCTCCCCCAGATGCCGTAGATCGGCTTCGGTTGGCCCGCGTCGTTCAGCACGCGCTGCGAGGTCCATCCGGTACCGTTCCAGTGGAATACGGCTCCGTTCGATCCGACCGCCCAGACATCGGTCGCCGAGCTGCCCCATATTCCGAACAACGCGACCTTGTCGTTGGGCATGTCCACCCGACACCAACCGTCTTCGCTGCAGCGCTCGGAAGAGCTTCCGCCGTCGTCTCCAGAGGCGCTTTCCGGACTGGAACCATCCGTCACCAGGGATTCGGACGGAATCCCGCTGTCCGAGTCGTCATGCTCGGAGGCCTTCTCGGAACCGGCCGCACAGCCCATCATGCGGAGTCCCAACACGAGTGCGACCAGCGAAAGGTGGCGACCATCGACCATGCGGCGCATCAGTGGGTGACTCCAGGGGGGCAAGGCTCCGTCGCACAGACTCCGTCGATGCAGGCTTGGCCCGTTTCACATGCCGTTCCGCACGAACCGCAGTTCTGAGGATCCTTCGAGAGGTTGACCTCGCAGCCGTCCGTCAAATCGCGGTTGCAGTCACCATATCCAGCTTTGCAGTTGCTACCGCAGCGACCAAATTCGCACGTCGGCGTGCTGTTGGGTCGCTCACTGCAGATGACGCCGCATCCGCCGCAGTTCCGCAGATTGGATTCGAAGTCGGGGAGACAGTCGCAGCCGCTAGGACCAGGGTTGCACTGGCACTTTCCACCGACACAGATTTCGCTGGCCGCACACTTCTTGTTGCACTGACCGCAGTTGTTTGGATCATCCGGCAGCCAAGTCTCACACCCGTCCTCGGCGTCGGCGTTGCAGTCGGCCCATGAGAAGTCGCATTTGAGATTCCCGCACGACCCCGCCGAGCATCCATAGAGCATGTTCGGCGGTGGAAAGGGCTCGTCTGGTGGAAACGACGGGCACCACTCCCCGCACGCGCCGCAGTTGGAGTCGTCCGATTCCAAGTCCACACAGGCGCCTGAGCAGTTCGTCTCGGTCGGACCGCAGCCTTTGCACACTCCGTCCGCGCAGATGGTGCCGTCAGGACAAGCATGACCGCACGCAGCGCAGTCTTGGTTCGTCGCCATGATGGTCTCGCACCCATCTTCGATACGTCCGTTGCAGTCGGCGTAGTGAGTCGAGCTGCACGACATCTGGCACGTACCCTGGACGCATATCCATTTGGCGTGGAACAGCTCGTTTCTCCATCCCTCCCGCGGGCATTGGTTTCCGCAGCTGCCGCAATTGTCGGGGTCGCTGGAGAGATCGACGTCGCAGAGATATGTCGAGGTCGAGCAGGTCCCGTAGGGAGCCTTGCATTTGTCGCTCGGACACATGTCGCGGGAGGCGTCCTCGGCGATGCTTGCGCCGCCCTCGCCGCCGTCGGCGTTCGTGAACGAAGGCGGCCCGATCGCTGCGTCGTCGTCGAACCCTCGTCCGAGATACGTTTGAGTGGTGCACGCCTGCACGACGATGCTCGCGAGCACGAGCGCGGACGTGAGGCCGACGATGCGACGAGGCACGATGGGATCTCCTTCGGATCTTGGGGAAACGGTGCGTTCGGATGCGCGTGGGCGCGTGCTCACTCGTCGGACGAACGGGACGGGGCTGCGTTCGCGGGAGGCACGCCGCCGGGCGTCGCAGCGAGGCTGGCCGAGACACGGCGCGCGAATGCGCCTTCGCGATGTTCGGAGAGAAACTTCGAGCCCAGCCGGCGGGCTTCTTCGGTACGTCCCGTCCGTAGGAGCGCTTCGATGCGCAGCACGGACACCTCGACGGCGAACGCGCCGCGCGGAAACTCTCGGTCGTACTCGTCGAGCAGCCGTAGCGTCTCCTCCGCATCGTTCTTTCCGAGAGCCGCACGGGCCGCCGCCACGCGCGCGATCTCTCGGTCGAGCGCATCGGTCGCCGTACGTGAAGAGGCGGCGCTGGCGGAGGAGGCTTTCGGCCGAGGCGCATCCGGGGCGGGAACGTTCGGCGCGGGAGCGTTCGGCAACGAATCGGCTGTGACTGCGACGGTGTCTGCGGATCGGTCGTGCGTCTCGTGGTCGACGGGGCGCGAGGAAGCCTCTCGGTTCGTGTCGGCCGAGGCGCGGGGATCTCGAGCGTCGGTCGCTGAAGCGTCCTTCGACGGGGCGCTGAACATGAACGCGGTCCCGGCTCCGGCGGTGACGAGGAGCGCGAGCACGACACCGTGAACGGCGGACACTCCCGAACCACGCAGGATCCGTTCGCTCCAGCGCACGCGCGCAGGGACCGGCGGGACGCCGAGGGCGGCGAGCATCGCGGCGCGCGCGCCGGGCCTCGATGCGTCGTATTTCGCGGACGCGAGCAGACGACGCTCGGCGTCGTTCTCCGCGCTTCGAAGGAGCGGCTCGAGCTCGGATTTCGTCACGTTAGACTCCTTGGCTTCGTGCGCGAAGCCGGGCGACGTCAGCTTGGAATTCCTGCCGTGCACGCCGGAGACGCGTGGAGACCGTTCCGACCGGGAGGCCGAGCATCTCCGCAATCTCCGTCAGCGTGAGCTCTTCGAGCTCGAAGAGGACGAAGATGGTGCGACGTTCTTCCGGGATGCGCATGAGGATCTCGTCGAGCGTGGCTCGCTCTTGTGCGAGAGCGACGGCCGCTTCTGCTGTCGGCCCATGCGAGATCGCTTCGAGCGTTTCGCTTTCAGCGACTTCTCGTTCCCGTGTGACCGCGAGGTCACGGCGCACGTTGGCGGCAACGCGCATCACGATGCCGAAGACGAAGCTCTTTTCCTTGCCGACCTCGATGGCCGAGAGCTTCTGCGCGAGGATGACGAAGACGCGCTGCGCGGCGTCGTCGGTCTCAGGCGGCTTTACGCCGAGGCGCCGAAGCGATCGCCACACGAATTCGTAGTGTTCGTCCGCGAGCTCGCGAAGGCGCGCGTGGAACGCCTCGTCGCCCTTCGTAGCGACGTCGACGGGGACTTTCGCGGTGTGCGTGGCGAACACGGGCAACCTTCAAAGTGGAGCGATGTCGACGAGCCAGCGAAGCCATTTCAAAAAGCGACAAGGGGGACGACGACCCGGCAAAGCCCAGCCGTTGCGAGGACCACGTTCGTTGCGGTTCAGGGCAGGTGCGCCACGACCGCCGTGCCTACGAAGGGAACGACAGGTGGCGCCTCGTAGACGAGCGTTGCAGGGACTTCGAAGAGGAGCTCATTGCGGGTCAGCGGCACGCGCGCTCCGCCGAGGAGCTCGAACGACACCGCCGGGAGCGGCCTCCACGCCACCCGTGCCGAAGCTCCAGCGCTGAGCCACGCGGCGGATCGAACCCGCGAGGGTAGCGGCTCGATGACGATGGCTTCGAGGAGACCGGCATCGGCGTTCAGGCATGGTCCAAGGTGAATCGTCCTCTGGCGTATGAGACCAGCGCAGGCTGTCAGAGTCGCCTCGCTCCAGCGCAGTCCGACGGTACCCGAGGCGGAGACGGCGTCCGTGCGAAAGCTCCGCGCGAAGCCGAGCCGAAGCATAGGAGCGAAGCGAAGCGGAAGCTCGAGTTGGCCGAAGAAGGTTGGCGCGACGACGACCGAGCGGTTCGACGAGACTTCCGCGCTCGCTCCCAGAGCGATGCCGAAGCGCGATCGCGTTGGGAGAGGCGGCGGAGGGACCTGACGACGCGATGTCCTGCCTCGTGAGCGCGGAGCCGGCACGGGCGCGGATGCAGGAGCCTCGGGCGCGGGCGCCGACTCGAGTGGAGCCTCGGCAGGCGTGGCCAGGGGCACGTCGCCTGCTTCGAGACCGATCGCAGCCATGATGGCCAACGCTGCGAGCACGCGCTCGCACGATGCGGACGATGCCGTGCGCTCCGCGCGCTCTCCGCCGGACGCGAGCACGATCGTGCCATGGCTCGTGCCGTTCGCGCGCTGGACGACGTGAACCTCGAGATGGACCGCCGGCTCGCCCTCCGCGGCTTGCCGAGCGCTGGGGAGCCGCGCGCGCAGGCGGTCCAGCATCGTCGGAGCGCGCGGGCACGCGTCGTGGAGCTCCTCGGTGATCCGCACGGCGATCGGGGGAATCTCGGACGCGAGCGCCGTCTTGCCGCCGCCTACGAGTCCAGCAAACGCAAGGACCGCGCACGCGCGAGTGACGTCCGCGCGCCGCGGTTTCCCGAACCACACATCCACGAGCAGACTGCGAGAAAAGCACGGAAGCATGGCGTTCGCGAGCGGACGATCGCGAGGCCGCCCGAGGCGAGCATCGCGGGGACCTCGTGGCGCATCGAGCTCGTCCTTACGCAGGCGGTACCGCGGCGCGCGCTGCAAGGCTTAGCGGGTGAAAAGCGCGTTGATCGCTCCGGCGCTCGGCCCGCTCCGTTCGTGGTCGGCGCTCGTCGAAGGTGTCGCCGCCTCTCTCGGCTCGCTCTCCATCCGCCCGTTGTCGACCGCGTGGCAGTAAGCTCTCGCCGATGATCATCAGGAGAGCCGAAGCTGCTGATGCGACGGCGATCGCCGCCATCATCGTCCCGACGCTCCGCGAAGGAACGACCTACGGGGTCGACGCGGACATGAGCGAAGCCGAGGCCCTCGCGTACTGGATGGGCGCGGACAAGGAGACGTTCGTAGCGGAGGAGGACGGGGTCGTCGTCGGGACCTATTACATGCGCCCGAATCAGGGAGGTGGCGGACGGCACGTCTGCAACTGCGGGTACATGACGAGTCGAGCGGCCACCGGTCGTGGTGTCGCGCGTCGCATGTGCGAGCAGTCGCTGACTCACGCGCGTTCGCGAGGCTACAAGGCGATGCAGTTCAATTTCGTCGTCAGCACGAATGAACGCGCCATACGACTTTGGCAATCACTGGGTTTCGAGATCGTTGGCCGCCTGCCGCGCGCGTTCCAGCACCCGACAGCCGGATACGTCGATGCGTTCGTGATGTACCAGCAGCTCTGAGCTCTCGCAGGGCACCGTAAGCCGCGCTGCATCCTCTCGACGGCAAGCTCGTAATTGCGTCTCCGCCACACAAATCGTTTGCGTGAGCGCGATCCATCGGAGAGCGTTAGGCAACACGATGAAGCTACCTTTCGAGAGAGGTCCGCTGCGCTCGCGGATGGCTCGCCCGCTCGTGAGCGTGTTCGCGCTCCTTCTGGTCGGCATCGGCGCCGTCGTCGCCCATGGGATCGGTGGCACCAATGCGTACACACCGGCGGGCTTCGAGGGCTACGTCTACCACCAGCCGCTGGTGATCGGGCAACGCGAGTTTCTGGGTGTGCAGAGCGGGCCGACCTCGACGGGCCTGACGTGGCGGCAGTTCGTCACCAACATCGACATGCGCATCAACACGTACTCCGAGGAGCTGCAGATCTTCAGCTCCGACAACCTCGAGGTCACGTTCGAGGCGCACGTCCGTATCCGGCTCCGACCCGGCAGCGCGAAGGAGATGGTGGAGCGGTACAGCGGCGTCGATTGGTATGCCAACAACGTGCGTCGGCCCTACACCACGGCGGTGCGCGAGGCCGTCCGCCAGCGCGAGGCGTTCGCCATCAAGGATCAGAGCGAGGCGATCTCGAAAACGGTCTTCGAGCGACTTCATCAAGAATACAAGGACACGCCGTTCGAGTTCATCAGCCTGACGATCGGCAACATCTCCTATCCCAAGTCGGTGCAAGAGCGCGTCATCCAGAACCTCGCAGCAGAGCAGCGCCGCCAGCGTATGGTCGTGGAGCAACAGATCGCCGAAGCTCGCGCTGGCATTCGCGAGGTGAAGGCCCGCGGCGAGGCCGAGGCACAGCAGATCGAGCAGCGCACGTTGACCCCGCTCTTCGTGCAGCACGAGGCCGCCGACCTCTATCGAGAGCTCGCGAACGAAAAGACGGACGGAGAGGGCGCGGCCAAGGCCAAAGTCGTCGTCGTCATACCGACACGAAGCGACCGCGCGGGTGTGCCCAACATCTTCCAAGGAGCCGCCAAGTGACGCTCCTACGAAAGCTCGCTCTGACGTTCGCTTCGCTCGGCCTCATGGCGTGCACCAACCAGGTCACCCCGGAAGGCCACCAGGGGTACGTCTACCAGGTGCCCTGGGCGTTCGGAGGAGCGCACTACGTCGATACGCTGACCGGACCGACGTCGACGGGGTTGAGCTGGCGACAGCAGGTGATCAACGTCGACATCCGTCCGAAGAACTACACGGAGTCGTTCGAGGTCCTCAGCAAGGACAATCTCCTCGTCGGCTTCCAGGCGCACGCGCGCATCTCGATCCGTCCGAACTCGATCAAGATGTTGATCGAGCAATACGGCAGCGGGGACCTCACCCCGCCGAAAGAAGGCGGCGTGCCGGAGTGGTTCTTGCGCGCGGTGCGTCAGCCCTACCGGAGCGCTGTGCGCGACTTCGTCTACACCCTGGACGCCTACGCCATCCAGACCAAGACCCAGGAGATCGGCGGCAGCATCCTGCAGCGGCTGCGCGACGAGTTCGGCGAGAGCCCGATCGTGTTCGAAGCGATCTCGATCGGAAACATCACCTACCCCGAGGCCATCAACGCCGAGATTCAAAGCAAGCTGGCGGCCGAGCAAGATCTCGAACGCATGGGCCGTGAGCTCCAGATCGCCGAGCAAGAGGCCCAGATCATGGTGACGACGGCGAAGGGGCGCGCCAATGCACAGCGCATCGTCAACGAAACGCTGACCCCGCTGTACGTGCAGCACGAGATGCTCGAAGGCTTTCGCGAGCTGTCGAAGTCGCCGCGCGTGACGCTGATCGCCATGCCGAGCGGCGCCCAAGGTGCGCCGATCATGCTGAACCTCGCGGAGAAGTAGCGCCGAGAGCGGACGCCGCGGCGCATCCGCGACGGGTCACGCGTGGGTCAGCTCGAACACGCCGACGGGACGTTCCGGCGGCGTGATGCCGACCGTCCACTTGTTCATTGTCACGTTCCAGCCGTCCGCCTCCATCGCCTCGAGGAATGCGAAGCTCGCCTTTCGGAACGGATCGGAGACGAGGAGCTTCCCGCCCGGCGCGAGGTTCGCGTCGAAGATCCGGCGGAGATGCGGATGCATGCTCTCCGCATAGAGGATGTCCGCCCCGAGGATGCAGTCGTACTGCTCACGATCGTCCCACGCCGTCCAGTCGGCGGAGCGGTGCTCGATCGTCGTCGCGGCGTTTCGCTCCGCGTTCTTCTTGCAGACGAAGAGCGCCACCTCCTGGCGGTCCGTCTGCACGACCCGCGCGCCCAGCGATGCCGCGACGATCCCGGGCAGGCCGGTTCCCGCGCCGAGCTCGAGCACGCGCAAGCCGCGCATGGTGCGCGATGCGATCTCGTGCGCGAGCGCGATGGCTGCCGGCCAGAGCACGACGCCGTAAGGGATCCGCTGCTCGCCGCTCAAGAAGCGCTGCTCGTCGGCGTAGCTGAGGATCGCGCCGGTGTGCAGGATCGTCCAAGCACGGCCGTCGAGACGCAGGTGATACTCCTCGAGCGTGAGGTCGCCCACGCTGGTGCTCAGCACGTTTGGGTCGAGCGACGACGCCATGGGCGCATTCTAGGGCGATCCTCTCGCGCGATGTTCGGCGCAGCTCTCCCGCACGGCTGAGGACGCGATGCGATCAACGAAGCGATCGAACGCCGCGCCACTTCGAGCGTCGAAAAGGCCGAGCCGATCGTGCGGGTTCCGGACTTCGCCGCATCGCCCTATGGTGCGCCCCTCGACGGAGAAACCAATGCCGAAGATTCAAGCCTGGGGTGCCTCTGCTGCTGGAAAGCCGCTCGCTCCGATGACGATCGAGCGACGCGAGCCTGGACCTCACGACGTCGTGATCGAGATCCTCCATTGCGGAGTGTGTCACTCGGACATCCATCAAGCTCGCGACGAGTGGTCGGGCGCCATTTTCCCGATGGTGCCTGGGCACGAGATCGTGGGCCGAGTCACGAGCATCGGTCGCGACGTCTCGAAGCTCAAGGTCGGGGAGCTCGCGGGCGTCGGCTGCATGGTCGACTCCTGTCGCGCCTGCCCTCCGTGCGGCGAAGGCCTCGAGCAGTTCTGTCTCAAAGGGAACGCGCCCACGTACAACGGCACGGAGATGGATCGGAAGACGCCGACGTATGGCGGCTACTCGACGCAGATCGTCGTCGACGAGCGGTTCACGCTGCGGATCCCCGACAGGCTCGATCCGGCCGGCGCCGCGCCGCTTCTCTGCGCGGGCATCACGACGTACTCACCGCTTCGTCAGTTCGGCTGCAAGCCGGGCGATCGCGTCGGCGTCGTCGGGCTCGGTGGCCTCGGCCACATGGCCGTGAAGCTCGCCAAGTCGATGGGCGCCGTCGTCACCGTGCTGAGCACGTCGGAATCAAAGGCCGCCGACGCGCGCCGGCTCGGCGCAGACGATTTCGCCGTGACGAAGAACGGCGACACGTTCACGAAGCTCGCCGGCAAGCTCGATCTCATCGTCGACACGGTCTCCGCGCCGCACGACTACAACGCCTACCTCGGTCTGCTCCGCCCGCGCCGCGCGATGGTGCTCGTCGGAGCGCCTCCGGGAGCAGCCGCGCTTCACCCGTTCTCGTTGATCATGGGCGGTAGGCAGCTCGCCGGCTCGCTGATCGGCGGCATCGCCGAGACCCAGGAGATGCTCGACCACTGCGCCAAGCACGGGATCGTCTCCGACATCGAGATGATCCCGATCCAGAAGATCAACGAAGCCTACGAGCGCGTGTTGAAGAGCGACGTCCGCTATCGCTTCGTCATCGACATGGCGAGCCTGCGAAACCCGTAAGCGCAAGGATACCGAAGCGGCGTAGCCATCTGGCGGATGACCCGCTTCGCCCGGCGTGACACGCCCGCAGACAGGAGCGCTTCTATCGATCTCGAGGCGCTCGCCGTCGACCTCGAGCGCGTCTGGACTCGAGAATGAGCTACGGCTACTTCGAGACGAACGCCTTCTCGATCAAGTAGTCACCAGGCTCGCCGCTGTTGCCCTGCTCGAAGCCGCGTGAGTCGAGCAGCGCCGACGTCTCATCGAGCATCTCGGGGTTGCCGCAGAGCATCACGCGATCGCGCGACGGATCGAGCTGCGGAAGCCCGAGATCTTCGCACGCGCGGCCGCTCGCCAAGAGCTGAGTGATGCGGCCGGTCGTGCGGAAAGCCTCGCGAGTGACCGACGGATAATAGAGAAGCCGCGGCCGGACGACTTCTCCAAGCAGCTCGTTCGAGGGCAGCTCATGCTCGATGAAGCGCGCATAGGCGAGGTCATCGACGTAGCGGCACGTATGCGTGATCACGACGCGCTCGAAACGTTCGTACGTCTCGGGGTCCTTGATGACGCTCAAGAAGGGCGCGAGTCCCGTTCCGGTCGCGAGCAGCCACAGCGTGTTGCCCGGACGGAGGTTGCCAATCGTCAGCGTCCCGGTCGCGCGCTTACCGACAAGGATGTTGTCGCCGACCTTCACGTGCTGGAGGCGCGACGTCAGTGGACCGTTCTCGACCTTGATCGAGAAGAACTCGAGCGTCTCCTCGTAGCTCGCGCTCGCCATCGAGTAAGCGCGGACGATGGGCTGCCCGGCGACCTCGAGGCCCATCATCACGAACTGGCCATTCGCGAACCGAAAGCCGCCGCTACGCGTGCACCGGATCGTGAAGAGCCGGTCGGTCCAGTGATGGACTTCGAGCACGCGTTCGACGGTGTACTTGGCCGACAGAGCGCTCGAGGAGGAGGAGGAGATCGAAGGAGTGTTCATCATCGGACTCGAGACCTCACGAGGCGAGACTTGGCTCGGGCGCGGTCCTCGTCCGGGCGCGATTCGCCGAACCTGCCGTGCGGGCCAAGGCCCGACACATCCAGGCCGACTGCGCCGTTCCCTCCAGAGAACAGGACGGGCCGCTCGCGCGTCGCGACGACCCTCGAAACGATTACGGATTCGCCCTCGACAGTGTCCACCATAACGGATGCCGTTCTCTCATAGTAGACAACCCCCACTCCGCGCAAGCCTTCCGTTCGGATCCTCCGCGATGACCGTGAAGGTTCCTGATGACCGTGAAGGTCCCTACGGCGGCCCGGCTGGCCCCGTCACGCCGTCGACATGCGCTCTCGCGCCGGTCGTGGGTGCACTACCGAGGGGACTGCGCACGCGCAGCGGCGGAACGTGTTCCTCGAGGTACGAACGCAGCCGGCGGAACGTGTTCCTCGAGGTACGAACGCAGCCGGCGGTGCGCGCCCCGAACGAGGCGTGGCGCTCGCGCGAGACGAGCTCGAAGTCAGTGCACCAGACGGGCCGCCATTGTACTCATGGTCCCGATGCGGCGGTCGATCCGCTCGGCTCCGGACACCGCAGAGCAGCTCGTGCTGCCCTGCGCGATCCGGCGGCATGAAGGAAACCACGGCGGTCGCTGCTGCATCGAATCGAACCGCGACCAACACCATGAACCATCGACATCTCGGAAACAGCGGGCTCTGCGTCAGCGAGATCTCCTACGGCAACTGGATCACCCACGGGTCCCAGGTCGAGAAGGACGCCGCCCTTGCCTGCGTGAAGGCGGCGCTCGACGAGGGGATCACGACCTTCGACACCGCCGACGTGTACGCCGGCACCCGGGCCGAAGAGGTCCTCGGCGACGCGCTCTCCGGTCAGCGCCGCGAGGGGCTCGAGATCTTCACGAAGGTTTACTGGCCGACAGGCCCGGGACGGAACGACCGTGGCCTCTCGCGCAAGCACATCTTCGAGTCGATCCACGGCAGCCTGCGTCGCCTCCGCACGGATTACGTCGACCTCTACCAGGCGCACCGGTTCGACATCGAGACGCCACTCGAGGAGACGATGACCGCCTTCGCCGATCTCGTTCGGCAAGGGAAGGTCCACTACATCGGGGTCTCGGAATGGACGGCGGAGCAGATCGAGCGCGGCGCGGCGCTGGCTCGCGAGCTGAAGATCCCCTTCGTCAGCAACCAACCGCAGTACTCGATGCTGTGGCGCGTGATCGAAGCGGAGGTCATTCCGGCGAGCGAGAAGGTCGGCGTCGGTCAGATCGTCTGGTCGCCGATCGCCCAAGGCGTGCTCACGGGCAAGTACCTCCCCGGGCAGACGCCGCCGAAGGGCAGCCGCGCGACGGATCCATCGGGCTCGCAGTTCATTGCCCGCTTCATGACCGATGACGTGCTCTCCCGCGTGCAGAAGCTGAAGCCGATCGCGCAGGAGGCCGGGCTCTCGATGGCGCAGCTCGCCGTTGCCTGGGTGCTCCAGAACCCGAACGTGTCGTCGGCGATCATCGGCGCGTCCCGGCCAGAGCAGGTCCGCGACAACGTGAAGGCCGCCGGCGTGAAGCTCGATCCCGCCGTCATGAAGAAGATCGACGACGTCCTCGGCGACGTGGTGGAGCGCGACCCGAAGAAGACGGTAAGCCCGGCGAAGCGGCCGTGAGCGCGTGAAGCGGCCGTGAGCGCGTGAACCGTGACGTGAACACGTGAAGCGCGTGAAGCGTGACATGAGCGCGTGAAGCGTGACGTGAGCGCGTGAATTGCGTGCGCGAGAGCACGTGAAGCGCGTGCGCGAGAGCACGTGAAGCGCGTGTGCGTGAAGCGTGACGTGAGCGCGTAGTGCGTGACGTGAGCACGTGAAGCGCGTGCGCGTGAAGCGTGACGTGAGCGCGTAGTGCGTGACGTGAGCACGTGAAGCGCGTGCGCGTGAAGCGACCGTGAACCCGTGAAGCGTGCCGTGAGCACGCGCAGCTTCACTCGGCAGCTGTCGCCAAGCTTTCGATCTGCCCGGTGCGCACCATCTTCATCGCCGTGGACCACGTCACGAGCTGGTCGAGCATCTTGTTCAGCGCGTGGGCCTTTCGATCGGCATCCGCCGGGCGGAACGCGCTCATGCCTTCGAAGTCGGCAAACAGCGAGAACGTGACCTGTGCACGGACGTCCGCGATCTGCAGCTCGGCCATGACCTGGCGGAGCTGCTCGACGGCGCGCGTCCCGCCCGCGCTTCCGAAGCTCACGAAGCCCGCAGCCTTGTTGTTCCACTCGCGATAGAGGAAGTCGATCGCGTTCTTCAGCGCGCCGGACGGCCCGTGGTTGTACTCCGGCGTCACGAAGACGAAGCCGTCGAACGTGTCGATCTTCGCAGCCCAAGCTTTCGTGTGCGCGTTCGCATATTGCCCCATCGACGGCGGTCTTGCCTCGTCGAGCAGCGGCAAGTTGAACTCTGCGATGTCGACCAACTCGACCGACGCATCCGTGCGCTTCGACGCGACCTCGTATGCCCAGCGCGCGACCGCTTCGGTGTTCCGTGCCGGTCGCGTGCTACCGATGATGATGCCCAGCTTGACCATGTCCTCGAGCGAGGCAACCGACGTACCGCTGCGGCCGACATATGCTCGCGCCCACGTGACGAGCAATCGGGCCGGCCAGCGCGGCACGCCGAACGGCTGCGCGGCAACGCGCACGCCGAACACCTGCGCGCCTGCGCGGCTCGCCGAAACGGCAGCGCGCCGACGCGGCTCACCGAAACGGCAGCGCGTCTGTGCGGGCACGCCGAACACCTGCGCGCCGACGCGGCTCGCCGAAACGGCAGCGCGCCGAACGCCTGCGCGCCGAACACCTGCGCGCCGAAACGGCAGCGCGCCGAACGCC
>JAEXCN010000157.1 GCA_023402175.1 Pseudomonadota bacterium
ACGGGTAACGATCTTCACGCCGCGGCGCGAGCGCCTTCTTCACGATGCTCTCGAGGGCTTCGTGATCGGGAAGCCCCTTGTCCGGGAGCGGCGGGATCTCCGCGCGACGAGCCTGATCGAGGAGCGGGAGCTCGCCGCGGACCTTGTAGAGGCGCCGACCCGCGAGCAGCTCCCAGAGGACGATGCCGGCGGCGAAGACGTCGGAGCGAGCATCGAGCGGCTCACCACGCGCATGCTCCGGGCTCATGTAGCCGGCCTTGCCCTTGAGGGCCTCGCCCGCTTCCTCGCGCACGACGTCGTTCGCGTGCGCGATGCCGAAGTCGCAGAGCTTCACCTCGCCCTCGTACGAGATGAGGATGTTCGACGGCGAGACGTCGCGATGGACGATCCCGAGCGGCTTGCCTGCGTCGTCGACGCGGCGATGCGCGTAGTCGAGGCCTTCGAGGACGTCGGCGATGATGCCGAGCGCATGCTGCGCAGGGAGGCCTTCGTTCTTCTCGGTGCAGAGTCGAAGGAGCGCGTTGAGGTCGAAGCCCTCGACGTACTCCATCGCAATGTAGAGCCGGTCCTCGTCGCGACCGAGCTCGTGCACCTGGACGATGTGCCGATGGTTCAGACGCGCGGCGAGCTTCGCCTCGTGGATGAGCATGTCGGCGAAGCGCGGATCGTCCGAGAACGCCGGAAGGATCAGCTTCACGACGACGAGCTTCGTCGCCCCCAGCTCCGTCTCCGCACGTGCGAGGAAGAGCTCGGCCATGCCCCCGCGGCCCACGGGCTCGAAGAGCGTGTACCTGCCGAATCGCCGTGGAAGCTCGTGCGGCGCCTGATCGGGCGCGGGCTCGGACGACGCAGTCACGGACGCAGCAGCAGGCATTCGAAGGCCCTTCCGCTAGCAGATTTCGCCGGCGACGCGAGACGGGTCAAGTTGCCGGCAAAATGCATGAGATCGCACACCTTTGCCTACATGGCTCGGGCTGCTGCTGCGCCATCAACAGGGGGGCTCCTCAGAGGAGCTCGATCACTTGTTCCAGATCGGCGGCTTGAACCCGCCTCCCGCGTCGAACCGGATCCCGCCGCCGTCGAAGAGGTTCGGGATCTTCAACGTCGGCGTCGGGGCAGGCGCCGGACCACCGTCCGTCTTCGCGCCTGCGTCGGTAGCGACCGCGCCCGCATCGGCGACGGCGGCGTCCGCCTTCGCGGCGGCATCGGTGCTGCCGGCATCGACGGGCTTCGCAGCGGTCGTCGTGGCGGTCGCCGTCGCGAGCGTCGTCGTCGTCGGTGCCGTTGCGGTCGCAGTCTCGGCTGGCTCCGCCGCGTCCGCTTCGGGGTCGGGCGTCGCCGCGACTGCCGCCTCGGCGCTGGCGTCTTCACCCTTATTGCCCTTCAGCTTGTTGACGAGGTCCGTGCAACCTGCAAGCGGGAACGGCGCGAACGCAGCGAGTGCGAGGAGGAGAGCGGGAATGTACCGGCGCATGCGCGTGCGAGCATACGCGAAGCCACGTTCGGTGTCCGCGCCGACGCGAAGTCCCCTCAGGCTGGAGCCGACATACGGGAACACGCGCGGCGCGCCGGGAATTCCGTGTCTGTCGAGCGGAGCGCCGATACGATGCATTCAGTCCAGCTTCGGTCAGTCCAGCTTTGGGTAGAGCCGTCCTCGTGGCAGAATCGCGCGCGAGTCATGGCGGACGAGGACGAGGCAGATCGACCGATGCCGGAGCACCGGCCACACGCGCCGCCGTCCTCGCGTCTC
This sequence comes from Pseudomonadota bacterium, assembly GCA_023402175.1. Taxonomy (GTDB): domain Bacteria; phylum Myxococcota_A; class Polyangia; order Polyangiales; family Polyangiaceae; genus Labilithrix. The sequence goes on from JAEXCN010000157.1 coordinate 1,751, forward strand.
GGGCGGCTCGCTCGGCTGGGTGCGCTCTCGACACGCGCGCTTCCGATCGCGACGGAGGCGATGCGCCGCGCTGCCTTCGGCAAACGCGCCGACGCAGACGCGGAGCGCGAGGCGCAGAAGCGTGTCCTCGAGAACGCGAAGAAGACCGCCGAGGCGATGCTGAAGACGCTCGGCGAGATGAAAGGGCTGCCCCTGAAGCTCGGGCAGATGGCCTCGTACATCGATGGCCTCGCGCCGCCCGGCTACGAAGAGAAGTTCCAGGAGGTCCTGAAGAAGCTCCAGGCCAAGGCGCCGCCGCTCTCGCGCGAAGCGGCCCAGAAGGTCCTCACCAAGGAGCTCGGACCGCCGGAGGAGATCTTCGCCGAGTGGGAGCCCGATCCGTTCGCCGCGGCGAGCATCGGTCAGGTGCATCGCGCCCTCACGAAGAGCGGCGATCGCGTCGCGGTGAAGGTGCAATACCCCGACATCGACAAGGCGATCGTCAACGACCTGAAGAGCATCTCGATGCTCGAATCGATGATCGCGCCCGTCGGTCGCAAGTATCACTCGAAGGAGACGCTCGAAGAGATCAAGGCGGTCTTCCTCGCCGAGCTCGACTACGGGCTCGAGGCCGAGAACGCCGAGATGTTCCGGCGGATCCACGACGGCGACACGGACGTCGTGATCCCGCGCGTGTGGAACGCGTTCTCGACGAAGCGCGTCCTCACGCTCGAGATGATCGGGGGCGAGGACTACGCCTCGTTCTGTCAGCGCGCCTCGCAAGAGGAGCGCAACGCCGCGAGCGCCACGATCTGGCGCTTCATGTTCCGCGCGCTCTTCAAGCACGGCGTGCTCTATGCCGATCCGCACCCCGGAAACTACCGCTTCCTCGGTGGGGGAAAGGTCGCGTTCCTCGACTACGGCTGCGTGAAGAAGATGCCGCCGCACCTCCTTGCCGGAACGAAGCGGTACATCACGTCGGCGATGGATGCTGACTGGGCAGCGTTCGAGCGCGCCTGCATCGACGTGCTCGGCTACGACCCGACCGATCCCGAGGCGTTCAAGCTGTTCGTCGACTACTCGAAGTTGATCCTCGAACCGCTCACGACGGACGGCAGCTTCCGTCATACGCACAAGGTCGCGCGCGAAGCCGTCGCGTTTCTCGTCCGTGGCAGCAAGAAGATCATGAAGCCGAAGGAGGGCGATGTCCTGCCGAACCTCCCGAAGCCGATCCACATGCCGCAGGACCACACGTTCATGAACCGCCTGCAGTGGGGCCTTGCGAGCGTGATGGCGGGCCTCGGAGGCGAGGGGAACTGGCGGAGGATCGCCGAGCCTTGGATACGCGGACCGATCGAGGAGATCTGAGCAGCGTCGTCGCGGGCGCGCGCCGAGCTGCGTCGGACGCCGACGTCGACGGGCTCCACGTCGTCCGGCGACACGGCGATGGTGACGGCGACAACGTGCTCGTGCACGGCGACAACCTCGCTGCGCTCCGTGCGCTCGAGCCGCGCTTCGCGGGACGCATCCGCTGCGCTTACCTCGATCCGCCGTACAACACGGGACGCACGTTCGCCGAATACGCCGACGCGCGCGCGCCGGCCGACTGGGATGCGATGATGCGCCCACGTCTCGAGGCGCTTCGCCCGCTCATCGCGGACGAGGGCTCGGTGTTCGTCCAGATCGACGACACGCAGCTCGCGGCGCTGACGCTTCTCATGGACGCGATCTTCGGAGCCCACAATCGCATCAGCACCGTGACGATCGTGCGGAGCGCGCCGACGGGACACAAGGCGATCAACGCCGGGCCGGTGCACGTCTCGGACTTCCTCCTCGTGTACGCGAAGGACCGCAAGAAGTGGCGCTACCGCCCGCAGGTCCGCGTGCGCGAGGGCTTCGATTCGGCGTATTCGACGTGGCTCGACGATCCGGACGCGAAGCCGTCGCGCTGGCGTTTCCGGCCGCTCAAGGCGGCCGTCGCGGAGGCGCTCGGCCACGCATCGGCGCGCGAGGCGACGCGTGCGCTCGGTCGTGAGGCGTTCATCGCGCGCGTCCACGCGTACGCGCTCCGCAATGCGCGCCACGTCATTCGCTTCGCGCAGCCGCGGTACGAGGCGATAGGTCAGGCCGCGCAGCGCATCGTCGATCGCTCGCGCGAGGCGCCCGATCGGGTGTTCGTGCTCGAGCGCGAAGGCCGTCCGCCGTTCATCGTGCGTGGCGGCAACCGCATCCTCTTCCTCGCCGACAAGGTCCGCGACATCGACGGACGGCCGGCGATCGTCGAGCCGCTCACGAACGTGTGGGACGACGTGCCGTTCCAGGGCATCGCGCGCGAAGGCGGCGTCGTCTTCTCGCGGAACAAGAAGCCGGAGCGCCTCGTCGCGCGCGTCCTCGCGATGGCGACCGACCCCGGCGACCGCGTGATCGATCCGTTCCTCGGCAGCGGCACGACGGCCGCCGTCGCTCACAAGATGGGACGGAAGTGGATCGGCATCGAGTCTGGTGACCACCTTACGACGCTCGCCGAGCCGCGACTCCGCCGCGTCGTCGACGGCGCGGACACGACGGGCATCTCGTCGAGCATGGGATTCATGGGAGGCGGAGGTTTCGTTGTTGCGACGGTCTGAGCGGCTTCGTGGGGCAGGGCTCTTCGTCGTCGCCGCGGCCCTCGCCGCGTGCGGTCGGCAAGAGGCGTCGCTCCGGTCGACCGCGCCCGCCGTCGACGCGAGCGGGGCCGAGAACGTCGACGCGTCTGCCGATCCGGCCGCGGGTTCGACGGCGGATTCAGAGCGCGCATCGGCGCTCGCATGGCCCGACGCGATCCGCGTCGGTCGCTGGAGCGACGCCGCCGAGGCGATCGCCGCGCTGCCGAAGAGCGAGCAGGCGAAGCCGGAGGTCCGGCTCGCGAGAGCACGCGTGCTCCTCGCGCTTCGCAAGCCCGCGGACGCGATCCCCGCGCTCGAGAAGCTCGATGACGAGCTCCCGCTCCTTCGCGATCTCGTCGCGAAGATGCGCGCCCAGGCGCAGCTCGAGGTCGGGCCGTACGACAAGGCGGCCGAACATTTCGCCTCGCGGCGCGACGTTGGCTCGTGGATCCTCGCTGCCGAGGCGTGGGAGAAGGCGAGCGACGGCCCGAAGGCACGCGCCGCGTGGGATCGCGTCGTGGGCGCGAGCGGGCGGACGCGCGCTCAAGAAGAACGCGCGCGCTTCCGACGGATGCAGATCACGCGGCTCAAGGAAGGTGATCCTGCGGCCGCGATCGACGCGAAATGGCTCGCGACGAACGCGCTCGACGACAAGGTCTTCTCCGAGGCCGCCGAGCTCCTCGAGAAGCTGAGGCCGCCGAAGCTTCTCACCGCCGACGAGCTCCTCGTCCGCGCGCGCGTCCTCGCCGACGCGATGCGGAGCGACGATGCGCTCCGCGCCGTCGAGCGCGCGGGTACGCGCGTGACCGCTGACGGAAAGAACATCCCGGCGATCGATCTCTGTCGAGCAAAGGCCGAGAGCTACTGGAAGGCGCGCACGCGTTATCCCGAGGCCGCTATCGCGTATCGCCAGTGCGCGAACATGGGCGGGCCCCGCGCGGTCGAGGACCTCTTCCTCTCTGCCCGTGCGTTCTCGCGCGCCGATCGCGACACCGACGCGCTCCCCGTGTTCCAGTCCGTCATCCAGAAACACGGGAAGACGGTCTGGGCCGATCAGGCCGAGTTCCACCTCGCGCGTGCTCACGCCCTCGCCGGGCGATGGAAGGACGCCGCGTTCGCGCTCGACGAGTACGCGAAGCACTGGCCGCGCGGGAAAGAGAAGCGCGAGGCGGACCGCTACCGCGCGCTCGCGCACCTGATGATCAGGAACGACAAGAAGGCGCGGAAGCTGCTCGAGGATCTGGCCGGCGGAGCAGAGGACGCTGTCACCGCCGCTCGCTGGACGAACCTCGCCGCGCTCGCAGCGCTTCGCGATGGCGACAAGCTCCACGCGCTCGCGCGCTGGGCCGAGGTCGCGCGCTCGCGCCCGCTCTCGTATCCGGCGCTCGTCGCGCGCGCGCGCCTGAAGGAGAACGGCGGGACGATCCCGCCGGCGATCGATCCTGCCGAGAGCGGTGCGCTCGACCCGATCGCGATCGAGCTGCCTCCGCCGACGGACATGCTCCATCGCATCGGCTTCGACGGCGAGGCCGAGGAGATGTTGCGCGAGCGCGAGCCGACGGTCGTGGCGAAGTGGCCGACCCGTGGGACCGACGCGCTCTGCGCTGCATACGCGATGCTCGATCGCGGCAAGCGTCGCTATCAGATTTCGCTGCAGGTCCCGCAGCAGCTCCTCATGACCGCGCCCGGCGGCAAGAACCGCAGCGCGTGGGAGTGCGTCTTCCCGCGTCCTTACGACGCGACCGTGCGCACCGCCGCGAGCGCAGCGCGCATCGAGCCCAACCTCGTTTGGTCGGTGATGCGCCAGGAGAGCGCGTTCGATCCCGACGCGGTCTCGCCGGCACGTGCGGTCGGGCTCATGCAGATCTTGCCGGAGACGGCCCGCGCGACCGCGGCCACGGCGAAGATCCCGCACGACGACTCCAAGCTCACGAGCCCAGCCCAGAGCATCACGCTCGGGTCGCTCTACCTTCGCGAGATGCGGGACTTGCTCGGCGACAATGTCGTGCTCGCGGTCGCTGCGTACAACGCCGGGCCCGAAGCCATCCAGCGCTGGCTCTCGCACGCGAAGGGCGAGACGCTCGACGTGTTCGTCGAGGCGATCCCGTTCGTCGAGACGCGCGGCTACGTGGCGCGCGTGCTCGGGAACCTCGCCCGCTACGGCTACATGAACGCCGGCGAGTCCGGAGTACCGGAGCTCGGCCTCGAGCTGAAGTGATGGCCCACGGCTGGGTGGAATCAGCCGATGTGCTCATGCGGAAAGAGAAAAGCGTCTTCCGCCCGGCCGTTACCGGCGCGCATGTGCAGACTTCACAAATCGAGTAGAGTCACCCGCCTCACGTGCTCGGGCTCTTCTTCGCCGCGGTCTTCATCGCGCTGAACGGCTTCTTCGTTGCGGCTGAGTTCGCGTTCGTGAAGGTCTCGACGACCCTGGTCGCGACGCGGAAGACACGCGGCGAGGATCCAAGGATCGAACGCGCGCGCATGATCGTCGCGCGGATCGATCGTTATCTGTCGGTCACGCAGCTCGGCATCACGCTCGCGAGCCTCGGTCTCGGATGGATCGGCGAGCCCGCGTTCGAGCGGATGGTGCACAGCGCCTTCCTCTCGGTCCTCGGTCAGGAGCCTGGCCGCGCAGTCCAGGTCGTCGCGATCGTGATCGCGTTCACGCTCCTCACGTTCAGCCACGTGCTCTTCGGCGAGCTCGTTCCGAAGCTCGTCGCGATGCAGCGGTCCGAGAAGATGGCCTACACGTCGGCCGCGCCGCTGCATTTCATCTTCGTCGTCTTCCGGCCGTTGCTCTTCGTCCTCGAGAGGGCAACGCGTCTCATCCTCCGCATGATGGGCATGAGCGCGGACGCGGCGAGCGAGGGGACGCTCTCGGAAGAGGAGCTCGTCGGGATCCTCGCGGCGAACGCCGCACGAACCCCCAGCGGAAAGGCGAAGGCGGAGCTCGTCGAACGCGTCCTCCACTTCGCGCAGCGTACCGCCCGCCATGCGATGGTGCCGCGCGTCGACGTCTTCACGTTGCAGATCTCGCTGACCGGCGAGGAGGCCGTTCGGCAGATCCGCACGCATCAGTACTCGCGCATCGTCCTCACGAAGGACCACAGCGTCGACGAGATCGCCGGGTATCTCTACGCGAAGGACTTCCTCGTCGACCCCGCGGCCTACAAGCTGAAGGACCTCACGAGCGTCCGGCGCGACATCCTGTTCGTTCCCGAGACGCAGAGCCTGCTCGACGTGCTCCGCAACATGCAGCGCACGCAGATCCCGATTGCCGTCGTCGTCGACGAATACGGCGGGACGAGCGGCATCATCACGATGGAGGACCTGCTCGAGGAAATCGTCGGCGAGATCCGCGACGAGCTCGACGTCGAAGCCGCGCGCGTCGTCCCCGTAACGGGCTCCGACGACTCGTGGGACGTCGATGCACGAGCGACGCTCGAAGAGCTTCGCGTGCTCGGGATCACCGCCGAGGAGAACGAATGGGCCGAGACGGTGGGGACCGTCGTCCTCGCTCGGCTCGGCCACATCCCGCGCATCGGCGACAAGGTGCAGCTCGGGCCGGAGGCGACGGCTGAGGTCACGAGCGTGAGCCGGCGCCGCATCATGCGTGTCCGCATCCGCGTGATGAGGCCTTCTCTGGACTCGATCGCGTGAGCGCGGACGCGACCGCGCTACTGTGAGCCTGGCGCATGAAGATCGCCCGGCTGGTCGCCGTCGTCCTCACGATCGTCTCGCTCTGGCTCTCGTCGCGGCTCGAGCTGTCGAAGGATCTCACGACGCTCTTTCCGCGCACGCCCGAGGCGGAAGCGCTCGCACGGGTCACGCGTGTCTTCGGAGGAGGGGACGTCGCGCTCGTCCTCGTTCGTGCCGACGATGCGAAGACGGCCGACGCTGCGGCGGCTGCCGTCGCCGAGGAGCTCCGCAGCGCAGCATCGGTCGCGGCCGTGATCACGGAGGCGCCTGCGCCGACGGCGCTCGATCCGACCGAGGCGTGGCGTTTCGCGGGTCCCGTCGCGCGCGAGCGCCTCGCGCGAGCCGTCACCGAAGAGGGGATGCGCGAGCGGCTCCGCGAGACGCGCGCTCTCCTTCTCGCGCCCGGCGCATCGGACGTGGCGGAGATGATCGCGCGCGATCCGCTCCGGCTCGCGATGATCCCATGGCAGGACCAGCTCGAGATCGCCGCGGGCGTTCGCGGTTCTGCGGGCTCCGCGTTCGCCGCGGACGAAGGGCGCGCTCGGCTCGTGGTGATCGAGCCGCGCGGGCGTGCGTTCGAGGCGGGCGAGGCCGCTCGGTTCACGAGCGAAGCGGAGGCCGCGCTCGAACACGCGCGCCAGCGCGTCCCCGGAGCGAAGCTCGATCTCACGGGCGGGCACGTCGTCGCGCGGCAGACGGAAGCGATGATGCGCTCGGACCTCGAGAAGAGTGGAGTGCTCTCGGCGGTCCTCGCTTCGGTCGTCTTCGCGCTCACGTTCCGTCGCGTGCGTGCGCTCGTCGCCGTCCTCCCGCCGCTCGCGCTCGGCACCTTGTGGACGACCGCGCTCGCCGCCCTGCTCTATCCGCGCCTCAGCGCTGTCGCGACGGCGTTCGCAGCGGTCGTGATCGGCGTGGGCGTGGACACTGGCGTGCACGTCTACGGGCGGCTCTTGCGCGCGCGGCGGGAAGGCCTCTCGCCCGGAGCTGCCGCCGACGTCGCGCGCCGCGAGACCTGGCGGCCGACGCTCGGCGCGGCGCTCGCCGCGGGCGGGGCGTTCGGCTGCCTCCTGCTCTCGGATGTCGAGGGAATGCGCCAGCTCGGCGTGTTGTGCGCGGCCGGCGAGGTGCTGACCGCGATCGCGATCCTCGTCGTCGTGCCAGAGGTCGGAGCGCTCCTCGAGCGAGGTGAAGCTCCGCCGCTTCCGCGCGCCTCGTGGGTCTCGAAGCTCACTGGAACGAAGAGGCGCGCGTCCATCGCGCTCGCCGCGGTGGCAGCCCTGCTCGGGATCGCGATCGCGATGGGGCCGCCGCGCATCGAGCACGGCGTCGCGACTCTCGATGCACATACGCTCCCCGCCCTCGCGACCTACGACGCGATCTACGAGACGTTCGGCGGGACGCGCGGACAGCTCGTGGTGGTGTCGGCCGATGCCGATGCACATCGCGCCCGCGCGCGGGCGGACGCGGTGGCGGAGGCCGCCGAGCGGCTCGCGGCGAACGGGACGATCTCCGGCTTCGACGCGCTCGCGCGCGTTGCTCCGTCACCCGAGCTTCAGCGCGCTCGCCTCGCCGATCGCGATCGGCTCGATCTCCCGTCGCGGAAGGCGCTGCTCGCGCGCGTCCTTTCGGAGGAGGGCTTCGCCGTCGAAGCATTCGAGCCGGCGCTCGCCGCGTTCGAGCATCCCGCCGAGGCCACGAGCGACGTGCTCGCCTCGGACGAGCCGGCGATCCGATGGCTTCGTCGCCGTCACCTCGCCGAGGACGAGCACGGGACGATCGCGCTCACCCACGTGCGCGTTCCCCAGGCGGCCGCGGCCGCAGACACCGTGCGCGCGATGTTGCGCGCGGCGGATCCGAGCTCGATCGTCACGGGGTTCGCCGATCTCGAGCGCGGCCTCTCGCAGACGCTCGCGCGCGATCTGCCGCGCGTGCTCGCGGGTGCGTTCGGCATCGTCCTCGTGGTCCTCGGCGCATCGCTGCGTCGTGGGTCGCGTGTCGCACTCGCGATCGGCGTGCTCCTCGTCGAGATCGCGATCGTGCTCGTCCTGTCACGGATCGTGGGCGTCCGCTGGCACGTCTACGATGCGCTCGTCCTCCCGGTGCTGCTCGGCATCACGCTCGACGAGGTGCTCTTCCTCCTCGAAGCCGCGGAGCGATGCGGCTCGATCGAAGAAGCGATCGCGGAGCAAGCGCCGCTCGGGACCGCGACCGCGCTCACGACGGCGAGCGGCTTTGGTGCGCTCGTCATCTGCCGCTTCGGCGGCCTCGTCGACGTGGGTAAGGTCGGCGCGCTCGGCTCGACGGTGGGGCTGCTCGTTTCGCTGGTCGTGATCCCGGCCGCGTTCCGCTTGCGACGGCGCAGCGCCACGACGTGATGAGGCGGAACGTCCAGCGGGCTCACACGTCCGCTGACGATGTTGCCGCCGAGGTTCGACGTCCTCGGGGCGTGAGCTAAGCTGCGCGCGTGTCCGCACCCTATGTCGAGCTCACGGCGCTCTTCGAGCGCTACCACCACCTCAAGTCTGCCGCAGACGTCCTCGAGTGGGACGCGGCGGTGCTCATGCCGGCCGGGGCGGCCGACCTCCGTGGCGCGCAGCTCGCGGCCGTGCGCGTGATGGCGCACGAGCTGGTCGCGTCATCGCGGACGAAGGAGCTCCTGGACGCGGTCGTCGAGACCAACCTCGACGAGTGGCAGCGTGCGAACGTCGCGCTCATGCGGCGAGCGCACGTGCACGCGTCGGCTCTGCCGCACGCGCTCGTCGAGGCGCGCTCGAAGGCAGCGACGGCGTGCGAGATCGTCTGGCGAGGCGCGCGTCGCGACGCCGATTTCGTGCGCCTCGCGCCGCTGCTCGACGAGATGCTGCGCGTGACCCGCGACGTCGCACAGGCGAAGGCCGAGGCGCTCGGCGTCTCGCCGTACGAGGCGCTCGTCGACGAGTACGAGCCTGGCGTTCGCACGACGGACATCGACGAGCTCTTCGCTACGCTCGGCGCCGAGCTGCCTGCGCTCGTCGCCGAGATCGTCGAGCTTCAGTCGCGACGGCCCGCCGCGAAGCCGCTCACGGGACCGTTCCCCGTCGACAAGCAGGCTGCGCTCGGACGACAGCTCGCGACGCTCGTCGGCTTCGACTTCGAGCAAGGGCGCCTCGACGTGTCGACACATCCGTTCTGCGGCGGCAGCCCGGAGGACGTGCGCATGACGACGCGCTTCGACGAGGCCGACTTCCTCTCGAGCGTGATGAGCACCGTGCACGAGACGGGGCATGCCATGTACGAGCTCGGGCTCCCGCGCGAGTGGGTGCGCCAGCCCGTCGGCAAGGCGATCGGGATGGCGATGCACGAGAGTCAGTCGCTGCTCGTCGAGATGCAGGCTTGCCGCTCGCCCGAGTTCCTGTCGTTCTTCGCGCCGCTCGCGCGCGAGCACCTCGGCTCGGCGGCGGATGATGCCGCGTTCTCACCCGAGAACCTGCTGCAGCACGCGCTACGAGTCGAGCGAGGCTTCATCCGCGTCGACGCCGACGAGGCGACGTACCCGCTGCACGTCATCCTCCGCTATCGCCTCGAGCGCGCGCTCATCGCGGGCGATCTCCAGGTCCGCGACCTCCCCGGCGCGTGGAACGACGGCATGCGCGAGCTCGTCGGCGTGGTGCCGCCGGACGATCGCCTCGGATGCCTGCAGGACATCCATTGGCCGAGCGGCGCGTTCGGCTATTTCCCCAGCTACACGATGGGCGCCGTCGCGGCGAGCCAGCTCTTCCGCAAGGCAACGGAGCAGGATGCAAACATCCGTCCGAGCCTTGCGAAAGGTGACTTCGGACCTCTCCTCGCGTTCCTCCGCGAGAACGTCCACCGTCAGGGGTCGCGCTGGACGACCCAGGAGCTGCTCGAGCGCGTGACCGGCAAGCGACTCGACGCGGCCGGCTTCCTCACGCACGTCCGCGAGCGTTACCTCGCCGAGGCCTGAGCGTCCGCGCTCGGCCCGGCGCGGGGCTCATTCGCACTCGAGCTTTCGGAGAGCGTCGATCTCGGCGGTGAGCACCGGATCCTTCACGAGCGCTTCGATCGCCGCATCGTCGAGTCCGAGCGTGCTCTTGTCCTTCGTCGCATCGAGGTAGAACCAGCCGCGATCCCAGATCGTGAGCGTCAACTTCCGCCAGCACTCGTTCTCGCTGATCAGCTGGTACGCATCCGGGTACTTGGTGCGCGCCATCGCGAGATAGCGCTCGATGTACCAGAGGAACGTCAGGATGCCGTCCCGCTCGCTCGCGTGCGATCCGGCGTATTGCTCCTGGAAAGCAAGCGCCGTCGCGAGCGAGTTCACGTACTGCGAGGCCTCCTCGAGGACGGAGTTGTAACCTTGCGCGCCGCTCTGGCCGGTGAGGTAGGTCGTCGCGTACGAATCGCAGCCCTTCGCGCCGCCTCCGCACGGCGTCCGCTTCGAGGCGTACGCATCCTTCGTGATCTCGCTCCGCGCGAACGTCTTGCCTCCGCGGCTCGTCGTGTCGCCGCTCTCGCACGAAAACTTCAGATCCGGCCGGATCACGTAGCTCGACGTTGCGCCCTTCGACAGACCGAGATCGAAGAAGTGGCCGCACTCGTGGACCGTCGTCGACGCGCCCCGGAGGACGGCGTCGGCGCTCGTCTTGTTCGTGAGGAATGCGTCGAGGCAGTTGCCCATCACGCTGTTGCCCGACATCCCGCCTTCGACGACGGCCTTGCCGACCGGATACCGAAGCGCGAGCGCGCCGAGAAGGAAGTCCTTCGCCGTGTCGCGCGAGAACGGGACGCCCGCGACGCTCGCGTTCGTGGGGAGGGCCTCCGTGTACGCGGGGCAACGGGGCTGCTCGGGCGTCGGTCCGGGCTCCGAGCCCGTTCCTGCGCCGTCCCCGTCGTTGCCGCCGCCGCCGCTGCCGGGGCCCGTGTCGTCACCGTTGCCACCGCCACTGGTCTCGCCGCCCGCCGGCACGCCGGCAGGGCCGGTCGGGTCGGATGCCGCCGTCGTGTCTTCGTTCGATCCGCAGCCCGTGCTGGCGATCGCCGTGAACGCAACGAGCCCGAGCGCGACTACCCCGAGTGCTCCCATCCGTTTCTGCATGGCCAGAGTCCATCGCATGCTCCGCGTCGCTTCCGAATCGACGAACGCGCGCGGAGACGCCTTTTTTGCGCAGCTCTGCGGTGGCGTCCGCGACTCGAACTCAGACGTCAGCGCGTGCCGGACGCACGAGGCCGAAGCGGCGCATCTTCCGATAGAGCGTGGCGCGCGGCATTCCGAGCACGCGCGACGCCAGCACCACGTTCCAGTCGGTCTCCTCGAGCGCGGTGACGATCTTCGCGCGCAGCGCAGCGCTCGGACTACGCGTCGGCGCCGTCGTCGTCCCGAGCTCCAGATCGGATGCGCCAAGCACGCCCGTCTTCGCGAGGAGGAACGCTTTCGTCAGGACGTTCTCGAGCTCGCGCACGTTGCCTGGCCACACGTGTGCGAGCAGGGCGCGCTCGGCGCTCCGATCGAGCGTCGCTTGCGGGCGACCGAGCTCGGTCGAGAGCCGCGTGAGGATTGCCTCCGCGAGCGGGAGGACGTCCTCGAGGCGATCGCGCAGCGGCGGCAGCTCCACCTCGACGACAGCGACGCGGTAATAGAGGTCTTCGCGGAAACGTCCCGCGCGCACCTCCTCGGCCAGCACACGATTGGTCGCGCACACGAGGCGGACGTCGATCGACAGCGCCTCGTTCGCGCCGAGCGGGCGGACCTCGCGCTCCTGGAGCACGCGCAGAAGCTTCACCTGCATCGCGGGCGGCATCTCGCCGAGCTCGTCGAGGAACAACGTCCCTCCGCGCGCGGAGACGAACAGGCCCGGCTGATCCCGCGTTGCGCCGCTGAACGCGCCGCGCCGGTAACCGAACAGCTCCGCTTCGAGGAGCGACTCCGGGAGCGCGCCGCAATTGATCGCGACGAACGGCCCCTCGGCCCGCCCGCTGTTGGCGTGGATGGCTCGCGCAATGCGCTCCTTGCCCGTTCCGCTCTCGCCGCGAACGAGGACGGTCACGTCCGCATCGATGACGCGGTCGAGGACGGAGAACACGCGCCGCATCGCCGTGCTCTTCGCGACGATGCCCGTGTAGTCGAACCGTGTGCGCGCGGGCTCTGGTCCTCTTCGCTCTTCGTTCTCGATCGACTGCTTGAGCCGCGCGATCTCGAGAGCCTGACCCCGGGCGAGCCGCTCGATCTCGGCCTTCTGCTCTTCGAGCTCCTTCGTCTTGACGCGAAGCTCGTCGACCAGGCGGGCCTTCACGATCGCGAGCGCCGCTTGATCTCCGAGCGCGAGCAGCACGTCCGCGAGCTCTGCGCGGAAGCCTCCGGCCGAGAAGCGATGGTCGACGTAGATCGCGCCGAGGATGCCCTCGGGCGAGCGGATCGGAACGCAGAGGAGCGACTTGAGGCGCATCGCGTGAACGCTGCGCGCCTTCGCGAAGCGCGGGTCGAACGCGGCATCGATCGCGATGACGGGTTCACCGTTCTGCACGACGCGCTCGGCGACCGTGCGACTGAACTTGAGGTGCCCATGACGTAGCGTCTCGCGATCGACGTTTCGCGCGACGCTCACGCGGAGGGCGTCGCTCTTGTCTGAGCGCACGAGGAGGAATCCGCGTTCGGCGCCGGTCAGGCCGATCGCCGCGTCCATCGTCTCCTCGAGCACCGCGTTCGTCGTCGTCGCGGAGTTGAGCCGGCGGTTGATCTCGAGGATGCGGCGCAGATCGATCGGCGCGCCGTTCGCGCCTTGGCTCGGAGGCGGTGCCGCGACGGACGGGACGATCGCGAACGTCTTCGCCCGCACGGGATGGCGGCGGAAAGCGTCGTGCAGCTCGTTCGGGAGCGCCGCGAGCATCTTCTCCCAGATCTCACGTGCTCGCGCGCCGTGGCGCTCGGCGAGGAACGTGCTGCCGGCGGCGGCGAACGCCTCGGCCATGCGTGCTTCGAGCTCCGCGGTCAGACCGCGCTGGCCGCATGCCTTGGCGAGCCCGAGGGCGCGCTCCAGATCGAGCGTCGCATCCGCGGCACGGCCTTCCGCGATCGCGACCGCCGCGTGTACGCCGAGCCATGCGGCCTCGGCATCGCGCGTCGAGAGCGCTCGCACCGTCGCGGCGCACGCGTCGAGCACGTGTGCGGCGCTCTCGATTTCACCGGCGGCGAGATGTGCCTTCGCACGCTGCAAGCGGAGCGAGATCGTCTCGCGCTCTCCTGCGCCCGCGCTCGTGGCGAGCCGCTCGGCATCGTCGAGGAGCCGCATCGCGCGAGCGTGGTCGCCGGCTCCCGACGCGACCTCGGCGAGGATCGCGCACGAGCCCGCCTCGATCAGCGTCATCCGCTCACGTTGCGCAGCGACCCTCGTCGCGTCGGCATGCACCGCCGCTCGATCATGGCTCCCGATGTCGGCGTAGACCTTCGCCAGGTCGAACGACAGCGTGACCTCCGTCGTCGGCATCGCGAGGGCAACCGCGAGGCGACGCCCGCGTCCGTACGCGTCGAGCGCGCGACCGAGATCGCCTTGCTCGTGGCATGCGCTCCCGTAGTTCAGGGCAGCGGACGCGACGAGGTCGTCGAGCCCGTGCTCCTCCGCGAGATCGAGCGCCTCCTTGTACGCGCGCGTCGCCGCTGTCGTCTCGCCCGCGCCGTACTCGACGAACGCCGTCGCGCTCGCGAGTCGGAAGCGCCCACGCGGAGAGGCGCGCTCGGCGAGCGGACGCGCGAGCCCGAGGAAGGTGCGTGCTTCCGTCGTCGCTCCCGTGCGGCTCGTCGCGAACGCTGCATTCAGGACGAGATCGAGGCGAGCTGCGTCGTCGATCTCGCCACCGGATGCGAGCGCCTCGCGCACGACGCGGGCCGCCTCGGCGTCCGCGCCGCGCTTCAGCAGCGCGAGCGACAGCGCCGCGGCGACGCTTGCGTGCTCCGGACGGTTTGCTGTGAGCGGGAGCAGCCTTCGCAAGACGGCGACCGCTCGCCGGCTGTCTCCGATTTGCGCGTAACACTGCCCCGCGAGCCGACGCAGCGTGAGTCGCTCGTCCGCGGGAGGGCGTCGAGCCATGCGCCGCGCGACGAGACCGAGCGCACGTGCAGGTTCGCCGGCCTCGACGTAGATCCGTGCGCACCGGAGGAGCGCTGCCGGATCGTCCTCGCAGCCGCCGAGGACGACGGCATCGGCTGCAGGACGGAGCGCGACGTCGGAGCCGCTCGGGGAGGATGCGAGCGCCGCGGACGCGCTTCGCGGATCGACGTGCGCAAGGTGGACGATCCATTGCGCGCGCAGCTCCGTGCGTGCGGGTTCCGCTTCGAGCGCCGCGTGCGCGCGCGTCGCGAGCGTCGCGTGCGCGCGTTTCATCGTGTCGTCTCCGAGCGCGCTCGCGATCCGCATCGCGTCCGTCCGCCGGAGCAGCCTCACGCCGTCGGGATCGCGTGCGACGAGCCCGCGCCCGACGAGGAGATCGAGCTCCGGCGACGACGGCAGGTCGAGCGCTCCCGCTGCGGCGATCATCGCGAGGGTCGCGCGGGCATCGTGATCGAGCCCGGCGAGGACGAGCGCCCACCCGTCGCGTCCGTCGCGCGTCGCTGCTCGGGCCGCGACGGCGCGCTCGAGCGCACGCGAATCCCACTCGCGACCGTCGAGTTGCGCGAGGAGGTAGCTGATCTCCTTCGGGTACCCCGCCGTCGCGCGCATGATCTCGCCGAGCGCGCGCTCGGGCACCTCAGCGCGGAGCCAGGCACGGAGCTCCCGATCATCGAGAGGCGGGAGCTCGATCTCGATCACCTCGTTCGCGACGTGGAGATGCGAGCGCGCGGCGAGGACGAGCGCGATCGGCGCGTCCGGAGGCAGCGAACGGCCCAGAGCTCCGAGGCGAGCGACCTCGATCGCAGGCAGCTCGTGCGCATCGTCGACGAGGAGGAGGAGGGGATCGCGCCGAGCCGAGAGCCGCTCCACGGCTCGAACGACGGCTGCCGTGCTCGTGAGATCGACGCTCTCTCCGAGAGCCATGGCGAGCATCGTCCCGATAGCGTCGGCTCGATCGCCACGGACGAGCACCGCGTCCATCCGGAGCTGCGCCTCCGCCTTCACCTCCTCGAGCAGACGCGTCCGTCCGACGCCGTCCTCACCACGGATCGACACGACACGTTGCCCCGCGCGCCGAGCAAACGTCGCATCGAGCACGCCGCGCACGTCATCTAGCGCAGATTTGCGACCGACGAGGACGCTCCCGAGCAGATCGGACGCCGGCGGCCTCGACCAGGGCACTCGGAGGAGCTCCGCGGCTTCTTCGGCGCTCTGCGGTCGGTCTTCGGGACGGCCCTTGACGAGCCGCTCGACGACGCGCGAGACGTCGACCGGCAGCGCGACGCCGATCGCGCGCAAGGTCATCCCGAGCGCGTAGAGATCGGAAGCTCGGTGAACCGCCCCTGCGAGGAGCTCCGGAGCGATGAAGCCCGGCGTCCCCGAGATGTCGGCCGCGGTCGACTCCGCGAGCGGCCGCGAGCAGCTCAGATCGATGAGCACGGCGCGTCCAGTCCGTTCGTCGACGAGCACGTTGCCGGGATGGACGTCCCCGTGGAGGAGCCCGCGCCGATGAAGCGAGCTCAGCGCCGAGAGGACGTCGCCGATCGTCACGCAGATCTCCGCCCACGACCGGCCTTTTGCGAAGCGTCGGAGATCCACGCCGTCGACGATCGACGACGTGTAGAACGCGCGCACGGAACGAGCGTCGCGCCAGTAACCGAAGTCGTGCACGCGCACGATGCGTGGATGTTGGACGGCGCGGAGCGCGAGGAACTCCCGGCGGAGCACGTCGCTACTGCCGCCTTCGACGAGCTTCAGGGCGACGTCGACGTCGAACAGCACGTCGCGGACGCGAAGCGCCGTCGCGAGCCCGCCCTTACCGAGCGGACGCTCGACGACGTACCGGTTCGCGATCCGGACGCCTGCCTTCACGAGCGTAGTGTATCAGGTCACTCATGATGATTCAGATGTGAGTCACTCGTGAGACATTGGCGAAGTTGTTGGCTGGAATTCAGGGCATTTCGGTAGTGGCCCGGACTATGCTTAGGGTTGGGGCATGCGGCGCGGCTTTCTTCTCTTCATCGTCGGCTCGCTGGGGCTCGCGGTCGCGTGCGAGTCCGGCACGGAGAACGGGCCGGGCCCGCAGAACATCCACCCGCAGCCGCAGCCGAACCGGCGTGAGGCCGTCTTCACTGCGCCGTGCACGGCGGACCGTTGCGGCGATGCCCCGGCGTCCGTCTCGAGCCCGCGCTGCAAGCCGCTCCCGTCCGAGTGCGGATGGTCCGACGGCACGTCGGTGAGCTACTCGCAGTGCGCCGAGGCGGAATGTGGCCCGGCTCCTGGACCCGAGGTCTGCCCCGAGGGGACGACGTTCAAGACGAACACCTGCGGAAGCGAGAACGACGCGCCGTGTGCATGGAGCACGGCCTGCGCGCCTCCGCCGAGCACCACGCCGTGTCCGGACCCCGAGGGTTGCGGGCCGATGCCGGGGATCGGCGTCATCTGCAAGGACGGCGGCACGGGCGGGCTCGAGTGCATGCAGTTCGAAGCGCGGTGCAACTGGCAGCGCACCTGCGACTGACGCGCGCTCGCTCCTCAGCTGACGTCCAGAAACTCCCATCACACGGCCGCGCGCACTCGCGAGCAGCGCGCTGGCGGCGATCCATCCACGCTCGCATCTCGAAGGACCTGCCATGACCACCACTACGACCACGAAGCTGCTTCATTCTTCTTTGTTCAGCGTCCTCTTCCTCGTTGCGTGCTCGAGCAGCTCGACGCCACCGCCGTCGTCGGCGAACGACGGCGACGACAACAACGACACCGGCAAGCAGACCGCGACCACACGCACGGGCCTCAGCTTCGTCGCGCCGTGCACCGCTGCAGCGTGCGGCGAGGTTCCCCCGTCGTCGAAGGCGGAGACGCCGGCGTGCGCGCCTTCGTCCGGATCGTGCGGCTGGTCGGATCCCGATCCGAGCGCTTCGGTCTCGTATCGCGAGTGCGCGGCCTCGGAGTGTGGACCCCCACCCGACGCGAGCGTGTGCCCGTCGGGCACGACGTTCAAGGGGGCCGCCTGCGGAAGCGAGAACGAAGGCGCATGCATCTGGCGCTCGGCGTGCGCGCCGCCGCGCAGCACCACGCCTTGCCCCGATCCGAACGGCTGCGGACCGGTCCCCGGCCTCGGCGTGATCTGCAAGGACGGCTCGACCGGCCACCTCGAGTGCATGCAGCGCGGCGCGAAGTGCGAATTCCAGCCGTCGTGCGAATAGAGCGGCGATATCGCGCCCTTTGTCGCATCGTTCACCCCGTCCGATTCGGGGTGGACGATGTCGCATGATGTGCAACAACAGCCCATATGAATGGGCGACCTACCGGACGTCTTCAACGGCTCGTTGCGGTGCTGCTTCCGTGCGCTCTCCTTGCCGTCGCGTGCGGCGACGAGGAGGGCGCTTCGACGGGAGCCACCGAGTCGAACCTGGATACGTCGGGCTGCAGCGGCCTCGACCAGACCCGCGAGGCGGGCGCGGTGAAGGTGTCCGCGTCGATGCCTCCCAGGACGAGCTGCTGGAACGCCGATGGAGCCGGGATCTCCCTCCAGTACACCTGGCTTCAGGCGAACGACGCGACGCCGCAGTGGACCAAGATCGGGTTCTGGACGTCCGTCAACGGCGTCGACACCTTCGTCAATGCCGATACGCACGAGTGCCGCCCCGTATCGAGCGGAGGCCTCGGCCACGACACCTCCGGCACGCAGCACTTCGCGTGCACCGCGCTCAAGAACGTCGACATCGGGCGAAACGCGAGCTTCAAGGCCGCGTGTTACGGCGATGGCGGCCGTCGCCTCCCATGGGACATCCAGGTTGCCGTCGCGCGCGACGACGGAAGCTGGGACAGCCTGGACGGAGCGAACTATCGCTTCTCGTTCTGATTCCTTACGCCTGCTTCCGCGCGCGGCGAGCGCGACGCGCGCCTGAAACACTGCCTCATGCTGGCTGCGAGCCGTCGCTGACGGCGACGCGCGCTGCTCGTCGGCGCGACATCGAACGGTCGCGCTCCCATGCGCGCAGTCGGTGAGGTAGATACGCACGCTCCGCATGGGAAACGAGCTGCGAGCGAGCATTGGCGAACACACCGGTGGGGTCGACCAGCTCGTGCGTCCGCCGACGGAAGAGCTCGACCAGCTCCCATCCGTGCTCCCGCCCGAAGGCGTCGTCGTCACCAGGCTCGCTTCCATCGCGGCGCGGAAAGATTCGCGCATCGACGTCGCCGATGTCCGTGGCTCGGCGGACGCGTTGCTCGTCGCGGCGCTCGTACGAGACGCCGCCGCTCCGCCGGTGATCGTGATCGCCGAGGACGGGGACACTGCACGGC
>JAEXCN010000182.1 GCA_023402175.1 Pseudomonadota bacterium
ACGCGAAGGCACGGACGGGCCGGGGCTCGAGATCAAGAGCACGCTAGGCGCTCCGGTCCGCGCCGTGTTCGGAGGACGCGTCGCGTTCGCCGATCGCTACGGACCGTACGGGCGCCTCGTGATCGTCGATCACGGAGAGCACTACTACACGGTCAGCGGCAATCTCGCTTCGATGGACGTCAAGGTCGGCGACGAGGTCTCGGCGGGTGAACGGCTCGGCACCGTCGGCGACGAAGGTCGCGGCGCGATGCTCTACTTCGAGATCCGTCACGCGACCCAGACGCTCCAGCCGACGCCGTGGCTCGGCATCTAGCAGCGCGGATAGAGGGCCATTCTCGGGAGATTCGCGCCGGGAGGAAGGTACGGCTCGAGTCAGCGTAGAATCGGCGGCTATGGTCGCTTCTTCGCGTACCCGGATGGTCCTCGGCGTCGTCGCGCTCGCCTCGCTCGCCGGTTGCGGCTTCATGCGCCGCCTCGCCGGCAACGACACCGTCAGCCTCGAAAAAGCCGAGGTGAAGTCGATGGCCGTCGACCTGCGGCGGCAGAACAAGACGATCTGTCCGCGCGAGCCGGTCCAGATGGCCGTCTTCGCAGAGGTCGTCCTCGACGGCGACAAGAGCGCGAAGCAGGTGGAGACCTGGTCTGGCCACGGCGACGTGAACAAGAACGACAAGCTCGACTTCGTCGATTTCGCGTTCCACAGCGAGCAGGGGCAATTCGATCGCGACGGCTGGTTTGCGCCGAATCCCGATCTCCGCGCGACCGTCGGCAAGGAGTTCGAGATCAAGAGCGTGTTCCGGCGGCGTCCGGACAAGTTCTCGTTCACGACGACGTACAAGCCGGACTACTCGTGCATCAAGGGCGCCGGTGGCGGCGGACAAGCGGGGCAGAGCGGAAACGCGGGCGGCCCCGGGTCGGCCGGGAAAGACGGCGCGCTCGGCTCGACGTCCGCGTCCGGCGGACCGGGCGGCGACGGATCGACGGGCACGCCGGGCGGCAACGGGACCGACGGCGTGGCCGGGCCGCATCTCACTGCATTCGCGACGCTCGTGAAGACGCCGTTCTACGATCGGCTCGTCGCGGTCTCGATCCAGGGCGACGCCGAAGACTTCCTCCTCGTTCCCGAAGGCCAGCCGATCACGATCCGCGCGACCGGTGGGGCAGGTGGCAATGGCGGACAAGGCGGCGCGGGAGGGCGCGGCGGCTCCGGCGGCGGCGGCAACCCCGGCGGACAAGGCGGAAAGGGCGGTACCGGGGGACACGGCGGCAACGGCGGCAGCGGCGGCCAGGGCGGAACGATCGAGCTCGTGTATGATGCACGCTTCGCCGACCTCGCGAGCCAGATCAAGCTCGACGTCAGCGGTGGCAGCGGCGGAGGCGCGGGCGCTGGCGGCCCTGGCGGCGGCGCTGGTCGCGGCGGGAGCGGGATGACTCCGTCCGGATCGAGCGGCCAATCGCCGCCGCAGGCGCCGAAAGGCGCCGACGGCAGCGAAGGCTCCGCCGGCGCAGGCGGCTCGTCCGGTCACCAGGGCCCGTCCGGCCGAGCCGCTGCAAGGCCGGGCGACGTGAAGGACAAGCTCCGCGGGACCGGCGAGATCACGCTCCTATGAGGCGCTCGCACGACGATTCGCCTCTCTCGCCGCGCGTCACCCGGCGCGCCTTGCTCGGAGGCTTCGCGACGTTCCCGCTGATCGCTCTCGTCAGCTCACCATCGCTCATCGCCGCGTGTAGCTCGCGTCCGCCGGAGACGCCGCTCGCACACCTCTACGGGCGCGAATGGGTGCATGGTGCATACAAGCTCTACTCGTCGAAGTACGCCGACGTGCAGACCTCGACGGACGCGAGCAGTCGGGATGCGTATCGTGTCCTCGCGCAGAAAGGCGTCGTCGCGCTCGATGCTCTCCAGTCGCGCGATGTCCCGTTCTTCGCGAAGGTCGACGACGGAGGCAGCTCGTTCTCGATCCAGCGCAAGGTCCCCGAGCGTCTGATGTTCACCGCGGACATGACCGACGCCGACCGCAAGGTGGCGGAGGTGTCCTGGAAGAAGGCACGCGATCACGTCCACACCGACTACGAGGAGATCCGGCGTCTCGACTGGACGCTCACGCGCTTGCTCGCGCAGCTGCAGCGCATCCGCAACGCGATCGAGGAAGGACGCCTCGAGCAGTACCGCCTCGTCGAGCAGCTGGCCGAGCTGAAGAAGGATGCAAAGGGCCTTCCGTACGAGCTGCCGTACCAGGTCACCGGGAAGGACTACGAGGAGATCCTCGTCCTCCTCGTCGAGCGTCTCGAGGACGATCGCGCGCACCTCGGCCAGATCGAGGCCGACATCATCGCGGTCGGCATGACCGTGCGCGCCACCGATGCGGGGTCGGCGACGCTCGCTGCAAGCATCCGCAAGGTCTTGCTCGCGGTCGTCGAAGATGGTGCGGCCGAGGCGAGGGCGCCGCTGTTCCCGGACGACGAAGGAGAGAAGGCAAAGCTGCTCGACGCGGGGAAGCAGCTCGTCGCGAAGATCGAGGCGAGCCCCGAGTACGCGAAGTGGCGCGCCGACGAGCGCGAGAAGAAGCTCGCGGCGGTGGGGGCGTTCCTCCAGGCGCTCGACGCGATGACGGGCCTTCCGACGTCGCGCATCTACCGAACGGTGATGGACGTCTGGCGTGGCGATCACGATTACCTGGGCTACCTGCAGACGATCGTCGCGCTGGTCCCGCACGGCGGAAAGGTCGCGGCGGTCATCAACGAGGCCATCGAGTACACGCAGAAGGCGCGGAAGATCGCCGGGACCGTCGTTGCGACGGTGAACACGGTGAGCACGGCGGTGAGCACCGTGAAGAACGCGGGCGCGCTCTCGTCGGATGCGATCGTCGCGGCCGCCACGCAGGCGGCCTCGAGGGAGGCGAAGGGGTTCGTCATCAACACGGCCTCGCGCTTCGCGGTCGAACGTGCGGAAAAGCAGCTGTCCTTCTTCAAGGACAGTGCCGAGGTGCAGAAGATCACCGACGCGCTCGGTGAGACGGACTTGATGAAGAAGGCCCTTCCGTCGCTTCCGCTGTCGATCCCCAAGGGATAGGATCGGGAACATGTCGAGCTACCGGGTGGGGAGCGCCGTTCAGTGCGCGCGCTGCGGCAACGTCATGGAGCCGAGCTCCGCGACGTACGACAAGGGCGGCCACCTGATCTGCCGGAGCTGCGCCGCGCGCGCGATGATCGCGGAGGGAGATCAGCGCGCCATCGGAAGCCTGATCACGAGCGCGTTCGCGGTTCCCGCGCTCGGCGTGCTGAGCTGGACGTGCCTGAACCAGCTCGCGCTCGTGTCGTTCGTCACCCTCGCGAGCGGCATCGGGTGGATCGTGATGATCGGCCGCGCCGACGAGCACCGCCGCCAAATGGGCGGAAAGTTCGTCCCGTGCCTCGTCGCCGTGATCGTCGGCATGCTGCTGGCAACAGGCCCACTCCTCGTGCTCGCCGCGAGCATCCTGTTCGGCATCCGAACGGGCGCGCGGCACTGAACGGTTCCCCGCCACGCAAGGCACGGAGCCGCCCCCGCCGCCCCCGCGCTTCACGAGGGCGAAGACCTCCCCTCCGTCATGGTCTGAGCACTCATCCTGATCTGCCCAGACGCGCGAAGCTGCTCGATGATCTCAGCGCCTGTTCCTACCTATTCGGAACCGAGCCCCCGAGCCCTACCGACGTTATGTTCTAGCGGCCCCGGAGCCCTACCGACGTTATGTTCAGCCGGCCCCCGGAGCCCTACCGACGTTATGTTCCGGACTGCTGCCGGCAAACGAACCGCGAGCGCCGTAGCCCGAGGCCCGGAGCCCTACCGACGTTATGTTCCGGGCGGCTGCCGGCAGACGCCACCGCGTGACAGCGCGACCGCTCGGAACCTGCACTCGCGTTGGCTCGGGATGGTGGAGAGCTCACCGATGATAGTCAGGACGTCGAGGCGGGACGCACGTCGGTGAGGGCCTCGACTGGGCGGGCGCTGGGTACACCGGGAAATGGAATGAACGTCGTCGTTGGTCGCGGAGCGCAGAAGCTACGCCGCTCGACGCGAAGCCTTGGGCGGCGTCGCCGGCATCGCTGGCTTTGCTAGCCCCGGCTTGGGCGCGTCGGGTGGTCCGTCGCAGTCCTTGCACCGCAGACCGAGCAGCCGGAGACGGTACGTGCCCTGGGGGAACTCGACGCGCCCTTCGCCCGTGCGGAGACGCCTCCGCATTTCGCGATAGTCAGCCCGGAACCGCTTGAGCTCGTGCAGCTCCGCTTTCATTCGCGCCTTGGCCTTGCATGCGAGATGGGGCTGGAGCTTCCGTCGCGGGGTCTCCGTCGTCGGCGCGTCGAAGGGATCCGTACGCAGGACGCGTTTGCGCCCGAGCACGCCGCGGCCGTTCTGAAGCCGCTCTTCGTCGAGCCTCTTCTGCCGCTTCTTCACGGCGGCGCGCACGCGCTCGATCCAATCCGCGTAGCTCTCTCCCACGAGACCGGGCGGCGCAACGACGCGAAGCTCCGCATCCTTCGGCATGCGGCCGTCGTCACAGAAGTACTGCCTTGGCCGCTGTGCTGGCGTCGCGGGGCGGCCCATCAAATTCCAGGACGACGATCCCGGCCACTGCTGGATGTCATCAACCAAGTGCGCCGACGCGGGGTTCGATAGGACGTACACGACCTTGTCAAAGACGTCCTGCATCGTGACGAGACGTGTCAGACAGGTCTGGTCCCTCGACCAGACGCTCTCGAATCGTTTGTGATGAGCGTTCACCGCTTTGGCGAGCATCTTGTGGAAGTGCTCGATGAAGGCCGGCACTCGACGGTCCGGGTCGTAGATGACCGCGTGATAGTGATTGCTCATCGCGCACCACGCGATGACGTCGATCTCGAAGCGGGCTGCCGATTCGGCGATGCAGTACTCGAATATCGCATTGATCATCGGATGCGGTCGGAGCAGGAACGTCCGCAGCAGCGTGCGCCGCGTGACCAGATAGAACTGCCCGGGAAGGATCCGCCGCGGCGCTGTCATCGCACTCCGGTCGGCCGGTCGCACAAGACCGTTGCGCACTTTCTTCAAGCGCCGCCCGACGCTTCTCAGCGGGACGGGACGAG
>JAEXCN010000222.1 GCA_023402175.1 Pseudomonadota bacterium
CGCGCCGAGTCGTTCGCGAAGAGCCATGCGCTCGGCATCATGGCCGACGTCGCGCGCGGGCTCGCCGGCGTCGCGAAGGGCGCCGCGCTCTCCGACGCGATGGCTGCGACCGAAGCGCTGCTCGCGCGGATCGATCTCGCGGGCCCGAGCACGCGTGACCTCGTCGCTCGCTTGCTCGCCAACGAGCCGCTGCCCGAAGGCGTCGACGCACGCGCCGGCCGCGATGCGCTCTGGATCGCGCTCACGGACATGGCGCTGCGCGTGTCGAACGAGGCGCCGCTCGTCATCTCGGTGGAAGACGCGCAGTGGGCCGACCTCGAGTCGCTCGCGTGGCTCGATCACTTGCTGGCGCGCGCGGTGGGGCACGCCGTCTTCGTGCTCGCGACGGCGCGTCCGACGCTGTGGCGTGACGATCCCGCGCGCTTCGCAGGCCGCGATCACGTTCGCATCGAGCTCCGTCCGCTCGCGCGTCGAACCGTGCGCGCGATCGCGAAGGCGATCCTCGGCGAGAAGGCCGCTTCGCCCGAAGGCGAGGCGCTCGTCGAATCGATCTCCGCTCAGGCAGGCGGCTCTCCGCTGTTCGCCGAGGAGCTCGCGCGGCTCGCGCACCAGGGACGCGACGCGACGAGCGCGCCCACGATCGAAGCGGCCATCCAGGTGAACCTCGACGCGCTCGACGAGGACGTGCGCGAGGCTGCGATGAAGCTCGCCGTCTTCGGCCTCCAGGCCTGGGACGCCGGTCTCGAGGCGCTCGGCGTCAGGAACGCTGCCGAGGTGATGCGCACGCTGACGGCGGCCGAGATCATCGTCGAGCAGGCCACCTCACGCTTCAAGGACACGCGCGAGTGGGCGTTCAAGCACGCGCTCACGCGCGAGGTCGCCTACGCCGCGCTCGGCGAGGAGCACCTGAAAGAGCTCCACACGCAGGCCGGTCGCTGGCTCGCCAAGATGGGCGAGGACGACTCGACGGTCGCGCGCCATCTCGAGCTCGGCGGCGAGCTCTCCGAGGCTGCGAACTACCTCGAGAAGGCCGCGCGTCGTGCGCTCGCCGCGAGCGCCCTCGGCGAGGCCGTTCGTCTCGCGGAGAAGTCGCTCGACTTCGCCGAGGACAAGGAGGCCCAGTTCGCGCGCGCGCAGCTGCTCGACGAGGCATGGGTCCGACTCGATGCGCGCGCGAGCGAGCGCGAGACGGCCGTACGTGCGATGCAGGAGGCCGTCTACGACGAGCCGAGCGCCGTGCGCGCGATGGGCGCTCGCGTGCGCTACGAGAACGCGTGCGGAGGAGGACCCGACACGAGCGCGGGGCTCGAAGAGGTCATCGGGCGCGCGAAGGCGGCCGGCCTCTTCGACGAGGAGGCGCGCTCCGCGGCGGACCTCGCTGCTCGCTATGCGTTCGCCGGTGAGCTCGACAAGGCGGCCGAGTGGGCCGACTCGCTCCTCGAGCTGTCGCGCACGCACGGCATCCCCGGCGCTGCCGTCGACGCATGGCAGACGCTCGCGGTCGTACGTCAGACGCGCGGTGACGTCGGCGCAGCGCTCGAAGCGCGCCGGAGCGCTGCGCGCGCCGCGTCCGAAGCCGGCCTGAAGACGCGCGAAGCGACGCTCACGATCAACGTCGGCTTCGCGCTCACGACGATGGGCGCGAAGGAAGAAGCGCGCGTCGCGATCGAAGGCGGCATCGCGCTCGCGCAGGCCGTCGGATCACCGGGTACGGTGCGGCACGGTCAGATGAACCTGCTCTGCTGGACAGCGAACTTCGGATCGGAGCCTGCGCTCGACGCGCTCCTCGCCGAGCCGCGATCGATCGCCGACAACGCCGTCTCCGGGGCGTGGGTTCCTCACGATCGCGCGACGCTCGGCGTCCTCTTCTATCGAGGTTTGGAGCTCCTGCGCAGCGAGGGGACCTCGCGTTCGCCTGCGAACGCCGCGTCCCCGACGGGGGGAGACCACGAAGCGCGTCAAGCGCGCACGCTGCTGAAGACCGCGTCGGGCGGATATCGCGCCACGAAGATGCTCGACGTCGTCCCGGTCGCCGTCGGCTTCTGGAGCGAGGCAGAGCGGCGATGTGGACAGCCCGAGCGGGCCGTCGAGCTCGCGACCGAAGCCGTGAGCCTCCTCGAGCAGGGCTCACCGAGTCTCCTCAACGAAGCGCCCATCTACCTCGCGCTCCACGATGCGTTGGTCGATCTCGGTCGCCACGAGGAAGCGAAGAACGCGATCGCGCGCGGGCTGCCTCGCCTCGTGACGCGTGTGCACGGCCTCCTCGGCACTCCGCACGCGAAGGACTTCCTCTCGCACGTGTCGTCGAACGCAGGCCTGCTCGCGGCGGCCGAGGGCTACGGCATCGTGCCTCCGGAGCTGTCCGAGATCCTCGCGCGCTGACCGCAGGCGTCATCCATCGCGCTTCGTCTCGACCCGCTTCTCGCGTCGTCCATCGCACTCGTCTCGATCCGCGAGCGGCGTCGCGACTTCGGCGAGAGCGACTGCGAGGGCGGATCACCGCTGTCGCTGATGGAACCATCACGCAGCCTACACCCACTCCCCTGGATCATCGCCCCACCACCTGCTGCGGGTGGTCTGTGCAGAACCCGGCGAAGGTGACCAGGGCGCGAGCCGTTGCGGGAGCAATTGGAGCCAGACGGAAGAAAACGGGATTACGGCGGACGCTCTTTTCCGGTCCCATCGAACATTGGGCGAGCTCGCGCCTTGGCCCGTTGGTTGCGAAGTGCGGGGCAGACCGAGCCCCGAGGCGCGGTCGACGACCCTCGCTCTTCACGCGGAGAACAGATGAAGAAGCTGGCGTTCCTGGCACTGGCGATCGTGGCGGCAGCGGGCTGTAGCAGCACGCAGGACGGCGCTCCCTCGCCCGTGCCCGTTCCCACGGACGGCGTGACGTCGGCCCAGCTCGAGGCGTTCAAGATCCTCGAAGCGAGCACGAACCAGTCGTGGACGTGGGTGCAGCACGAGGAGCTGAAGACGCCGATGCACCTGTCGGCGCCGCGCGCGGGCAAGCTGCTGCTGACGAAGGGCAAGAGCGCGGTCGACGTGACGCTCGCCGTGCTCGACGAGCACAAGGCGCTCTTCAAGATGCGCGAGCCCGCGCACGAGCTCGCGGTCAAGCGAACGGACGTCGACGAGCTCGGGATGACGCACGCGCGCTTCCAGCAGATGGTCCACGGCGTTCCCGTCGCCGGGGCCGAGCTCATGGCGCACTACGACGAGGTCGGTCACCTCACGTCGATCGACGCGAACTACGTCGCTGACCTCGACGGCGTCGACGTGAACCCCGTCTTTGCCGCGTCCGATGCGCTCACGATGGTGAAGGCGGACATCGTCTCGCGCTCCGCGGCCTCTGAAGCATCGCTCGAGACGACGGAGGAGAAGCTCGTCGTCTACGTGCCGAACGACGCGAACCTGAAGGCGCCGCGGCTCGCGTATCAGTACAAGGTCCACGCGATGACGGCGGCCGAGCCGGCGATCTGGGTGGTCACCGTCGACGCGAAGTCGGGCGACATCCTCCACCGCTACAACAATCTCCAGACCGTCCAGGGACAGGGCAGCGGCGTCCTCGGCGACATGAAGCAGTTCGAGGTCTCGAACGCGACGGGTGGCGGCTTCGTGATGACCGACGCCTCGAGCGGAGTGCAGATCCGGACGCTGACGGCCGATCAGCAGCAGGTCCGCGGGAGCTCGGTCACGTCCGACAGCCAGAACTCGTGGGACACCGGCGTGACCGGCGCCGGCGCGGCGGTCGATGCGCACTTCAACGCGGCCGCGGTCTTCAAGTACTACAAGGAGAAGCACGGTCGAAACGCCATCAACGGCACGGGCGGCGCGCTCATCTCGACGGTGCACTTCGGCAAGGCCTACGACAACGCGGCCTGGGACGGCACCGGCATGCTCTACGGCGACGGCGGGCAGATCTTCCGCGCGCTGTCGGTCAGCCTCGACGTCGTCGGGCACGAGTTCACGCACGGCGTCACCGAGAAGACGTCGAACCTCGTCTACGAGAACCAGCCGGGCGCGCTGAACGAGGCCGTCTCGGACATCTTCGGAGCGTTCATCGAGCACTCGGTGAAGCCCGACCCCGTCAACAACTGGAAGCTCGGCGAGGCTGTCGTGAAGTCGGGCGGCCCGCTGCGTGACATGAAGAGCCCGAGCTCGGTCTCGCAGCCGCAGCCGGCGCACATGAGCAAGTTCGTCAACACGCAGCAGGACAACGGCGGCGTGCACATCAACAGCGGCATCATCAACAACGCCGCGTTCCTCATGACCGTCGGTGGCGTGAACCCCGTCTCGAAGGTCGAGGTGAAGTTCGGCATCGGCTGGGAGAAGAGCGAGAAGCTCTGGTACCGGGCGAACACGAAGTACTTCCTCGAGAGCACGAACTTCGGTCAGGCCGCGCAGGGCGTCCTCCAGGCCGCGAAGGACATCGGTCTCACCGAGAACGAGACGAACATCGTCGACTGCGCGTTCAAGGCGACGGGCGTCGCCCAGGGCACGTGCGCGACGATCACCGATCCTCAGTCGACGACGCCGAACATCCCGGGGACCGACGACACCACGGACGACGGCACCGGGACAGCCCCGGGCGCTGACGACGGGACGGGTGATCCGGCGGGCGACGGCACGACGGACGAGGGCACGACGGCCACGACGAAGAAGAAGCGTCGCATGATCACGCAGACGTCTTCCGGCTGTAACGCCGCCGGTGGCCATGGCGACTTCGGCGCCATCGCCGGAATGGCCGCGGTCGTACTCGGCCTCGCGGCCAAACGTCGCAAGAAGAGCTGAGTCGCTCCGCGACGCCCTCGTGGGCTCATGGGGATCGTGATGGCGACCCCATGCCCTCATGGGGATCGAGATTGAGTGCTAAGGTCGGCACCATCATGGACCCGAGAGGAGCGGACGAGCGACCGCGCGTGACGATCGCGATCGCGACGAAAGAAGACGAAGCTCGGGTGGAGGCGTGCCTTCGCTCGGCGCTCGGGCAGGACTACCCGAAGGACCTCGTCGACATCGTCGTCGCCGACGGCATGAGCATGGATGCGACGCGTGAAGTCGTGCTGCGCATCGCGGCCGAAGACCCGCGCGTGCGGCTCGTCGACAACCCGCAGCGAACGCGCGCCGCTGCGCTGAATGCGGTCCTCGCGGGATCGACGAGCGACATCATCGTTCCGATGGATCCGAGCGGCGACTACGCGCGGACGCACGTGACGAAGTGCGTGGAGGCGCTGTCGTCTTCGCCTGCCGAGCACGTCGCGATCGTTCCACGTGCGTCCGGACGCACGGTCGTCGAGCGCGCGTTTGCGGCGGTTCAGTCGACGAAGCTCGCCTTCGCCGCCGGTGCCGAGCTCGCACGCGGATCGGAGCCCGTGCCTGCGCTGCTCGGCGCCGTACGACGGAAGGTGTTCGAGCGCGTCGGGCTCTTCGATCCCGGTGCGCGCGCCGAAGAAGAGGTCGAGCTGTCACGACGGATCACGCGTGCGGGCGGCGCGCTCACGGTGCGTCGCGACATCGTCGTCAGCCGGCCCGATGCGTCGTCGTTCAAGGATCTCTGGCGCCGCCACTACCAGCTCGGGCGAAGCCGCGGGCGGCGGACGGTCAAGGACCGGCGGGTCTCGTCGATCCGCGAGCTCGGTCCGCTCGCGATCGTCGCGTGCGGTGGGGCGCTCGCCGCGACGGCGACGTTCCAGCCGCTCACGCCGATCGCCGCGGCCGTGTACGCGCTGACGACGGGAGCCGCCGCGGTCCGTGTCGGACGTCAGGAAGGGATCGTCACGATCCCGTTCGCGTGGGCGGCCTATCCGGTGATGCACCTGGCGCACGGAGTCGGGTTCGGCAGCGGCCTCGTCCGCGCGGCCGTCCGGCCGGACTGGAAGGGCACGCCCGCCGAACCTCCGGCGACGCCAGCCTGACCTCCGGCGATGCCGGCCCGCCCTCCGCTCCGAGGCCGGAGAGCGCTCAGGAGTACGTGGCCTTGAAGGCTGCGAACGTCTTCTTCAGGCCGTCGCGGACCTTCACCTTCGGCTCGTATCCGATGAGCGCGCGCGCTGCCTCGATCGACGCGAGCGAGTCGCGGACGTCGCCCTTGCGGGTCGGCTCGTAGATCGCCTCGAGCTTGTGGCCTGCTTCGTCGCCGATGTACTGGAGCAGCTGGTTCAGCGAGATGCGCTCGCCGCACGCGATGTTGACGACCTGTCCCGTGAGCTTGTTCCTGCTCTCTGCTGCGAGCAGGTTCGCGGCGACGGTGTTGTCGATGTAACAGAAGTCGCGCGTCTGCTCGCCGTCGCCGAAGACGGTCGGGCGGGCCTTCGCCATCGCCGCCTTGATGAAGTTCGGGATGACGGCGGCGTACTGGCTGTTCGGATCCTGGCGCGGTCCGAAGACGTTGAAGTAGCGGAGGCTGAGCGTCTCGATCCCGTAGAGCGACGCGAAGACGGTGAGGAGCTGCTCACCCGTCAGCTTCGAGATCGCGTAGGGCGATAGCGGCGCGGGCATCATCGTCTCGATCTTCGGCAGCGTCGGCGTGTCGCCGTACGCCGACGAGCTCGCGGCGAAGATGAGGCGGCGGACCTTCGCATGCCGTGCGGCGTCGAGGACGATGGTCGTGCCCTGCACGTTTGCGAGCATCGAGGTCGGCGGATCGTCGACCGAGCGTGCGACCGACGGGATCGCTGCCTCGTGGAAGACGACCTCCACACCCTTCATCGCCCGGTTCACGATCTCGGGATTCACGATCGATCCCTCGATCACTTCGACGTCGCCCTTCAGGCTCTCCACGTTCGAGCGCCGACCGGTCGAGAAGTCGTCGAGGATCCTGACGCGCTCGCCCTTGGCCAGCAGTGTCTCTGCGATCGATGACCCGATGAAGCCGGCGCCGCCGGTGACGAGGTAGAGGCCCATGGCTCTTCGTATACCGCCGTCACCCCCCGACGAGGAGGGTGAAAACTTGGCCGGGCGAAAGCGGCCATGCGACGACCGAAGCATGGAGCGAAGGAACCAAGCACCGAAGATGGACACCACGCCCACCTCTGCGTGCGCCGTGTGCGGAGCGCGGGATGCGCGCCTCCTCGTCATGGCCGAGCTTCGCGGCGGCGCCGCCGTGACGCTCTGCGGGTCCCATGCTCTGATGCACAGCCGGATGGAGCAGCCGTGCGCGTCCGTGACGGAGCTTCGCGCAGCGCTCGCGGAGCGCCGCCAGGTCGACCGTCGCGCCAGCGGGGAAGGTGACGAGCTCGCCGAGCGCCTTACGGCCGCGTTCACGCGCGACCGTCGCGGCGTCGAACGACGCGCGAACTGACGCTCGGAGCGGCGCAACGCGGCTCACCGGCGCGCGATCACGACCACGGAATAGGCGACGGCAGACTTCGTTCCCGGGTTCGCGTACGAGTGGCGCTGGTCGCCGCGGAACGCGACGACGTCCCCCGGTTCCAGCTTGTACTCCTCACCCGAGGCGACGAGCACGATCTGACCGACCTCGCACGTCAGGTACTCGCGCGTGCCGGGCGTGTGAGGGATGCCGCTCACCTTCGCGCGAGGCGGGAGCTCGAAGCGATCGATCTCCATGCCCGGGATCGGATCCGGGAGGAGCTTTCGGATCGTGGCGAGCCCGCGCATTTTCACGACGAGCTGGTCCTTGCGGTAGTGGCGCGCCTCCGAGCGCGGCGCGGCCACGAGCTCTTCCAGCGTGACCTGGAAGGCGGAGGCGACGCTGTCGAGGACCGCCAGCGTCGGGTTGGCGCTCCCGGACTCGATGTTGGCCCACGTCGCCCGCGGGATCGCGGCGAGCTTGGCCATCTGCGCCTGCGTCATCCCCCGCGCTTCCCGCAGCGTGCGGACGTTCCTGCCGAGCCGTGCCGCGACGTCGTCCATGCCAACGAGGTAGCAGTCTGCCAATCCTTTGTCAGGCGTGACATCGGATTGTCAGGCTGGCGCCATCCTCCAGGCATGGACATCCGGAACGAAGCGGTGCTCGTGACAGGTGCATCGAGAGGGTTGGGAAAGGAGCTGGCGCGGGCATTCGCCCGCCGCGGCGCGAAGGTGGTGCTCGTCGCGCGCGGAGCGGACGAGCTCGAGGAGGTCGTCGCCGCGATCCGCGCCGAAGGCGG
This sequence comes from Pseudomonadota bacterium, assembly GCA_023402175.1. Taxonomy (GTDB): domain Bacteria; phylum Myxococcota_A; class Polyangia; order Polyangiales; family Polyangiaceae; genus Labilithrix. The sequence goes on from JAEXCN010000222.1 coordinate 8,112, forward strand.
CGAGGCGCACGGCCTCGCGTTCGACGTCGGAGACAAAGAGGCAGTGCACCGGATCGCCGGCGCGGCCGCGGCCCTCGTCGGCCCGCCGAGCATCGTGGTCCACAACGCGAGCACGCTCGGGCCGGTGCCGATGCCGCTCTTGCTCGACACCGAGTGTGAGGACCTCGAGCGCGTGCTCGCGGTGAATCTCGTCGGACCGTTCCGTCTCACGAAGGCGCTCGCGGGCCCGATGGTGCTGCAGAAGCGCGGCGTGTTCCTCTTCGTCAGCTCCGACGCGGCCGTGAATGCGTATCCGCGCTGGGGCGCGTACGGGATCTCGAAGGCGGCGCAGGACCAGCTCGCGCGCTCGCTCGCCGCCGAGCTCGATCCGGTGCGGTTCCTCGCGGTGGATCCGGGCGAGATGGATACGAAGATGCACGCGGACGCGATCCCCGATGCCGATCCCGCGACGCTCGCACGTCCTGCCGACGTCGCTTCGATCCTCGTCGCGATCGCCGAGCGCGCAGAGTCGATCCCGAACGGCGCGCGCCTCGTCGCGGCGGACTTCGGCGTACCAGCGCAGAAAGAAGGAGCTGCAGCGTGAGGGCGGCGACCGCTCCGCGCCCGGCTGGCGAGGTGAGGATCCTCGTCGTCGACGGTACGTCGGGCACGATGCGTGTCGTCCCGAGCAGGGACTTCGCCGGCCTCTTCGATGCGGGTGACCTCCTCGTCGTGAACGACGCCGCGACGCTCCCGGCTTCGCTCGTGGGGCAGACCACGGATGGAGAAGCGATCGAGCTTCGTCTCGTCGCGCAGAGCGGCGATCGCCGGTGGACGGCGGCGCTGTTCGGCGAAGGCTCGTACCGCATGCGCACGGAGGATCGCCCGCCGCCGCCGCGCGTTCGCGTCGGAGAACGCGTGCTCCTCTCCGAGGGCCTCGTCGCCGTCATCGCAGGCTTCCGGCCGGAGACGTCACGGCTCGTCGAGATCGACCTCGCCCTCGACCGTGCGCCGGAAGCCTCGCTGGATCAGGTGTGGGCCGCGCTCTACCGAGCCGGTCGTCCCGTGCAATATGCACATGTCCCGGATCCGCTCGCGCTCTGGGACGTCCAGAACGTGTATGCAGGGCGACCTTGGGCCGTCGAGATGCCGTCCGCCGGGCGCGCGCTCCGGATCGAGACGATCCTCGAGCTCCGGCGCCGCGGCGTCGAGATCGCGCGCGTCACGCACGCGGCTGGACTTTCGACGATCGGCGACGCGACGATCGACGAGCTCCTTCCGCTGCCGGAACGCTTCGAGGTGAGCGAAGACACCTGGGAGGTGGTCGCGCGAGCGCGGAAGCGCGGAGGACGCGTCATCGCGATCGGAACGAGCGCGGCCCGCGCGCTCGAAGGCGGCGCGAGAAAGGGGCAACGCTCCGGCGTGACCGATCTCCGGATCGGCCCTGGGACACGGCGGGCCATCGTCGACGCCGTGCTCACGGGTGTGCACGACGCCGGCACGAGCCACCATGCGCTTCTCAGCGCGTTCGCGAGCCGTCCTGTCCTCGACCGCGCGCTCGCGCGTGCGGAGAAGGAGGGGCTCCTCGGCCACGAGATGGGCGACGCGTGCCTCGTCTGGGGAGAGCCGCGCGACGCTCGCCGTCAGCGCGGCGGCTCGGTCGGGGCACACGTGGACGACCCGGCGCCGACGATGACCATGCCGGTGTCGGGAAGGACCACGGTCGACGTGTCCGTCTTCGGCGAGTAGCGCGTCACCGAAGAGGACTTCGTCCCGGTGAAGAGCCAGAAGTCGCCGCCCCAGTGAGCGAATGCCCAGGCGGCTTGCGGGTCCACCGCCGAGGTTCGGTACTGCTCCTGCACGGCGCCCGTCGCCTTGTCGAGGTGGACGACCTTCCCCGTCCGCACGACGAACGCGTAGAGGAGGCCGGTGCCGGTGCCGGTCAGCTCGGCCATGCCCAGCCCGGAAGACCCGACGAGCGAGAGCTCATAGGTCGTCGTATCGATCTTCCCGAGCGCCTCGCCGTGGACATAGAGCGTTTCGCTGTCGTGCTCGAGATCCTTCGCGAAGCCCATTCCGAAGCGGCGGAAGCCGGACAGATCGTTGCGGAAGGGGATCTCCTTGCAGCTCGCGTCCGTCGTGCTCACGAGGAACATCCGGCCGTCCTGGTACTCGACCCACGCATTGCCCTTGCGATCGATGGCCATCGACTCGGTGTCGGCGCCCGTCGGGCAGACGATGTCCCCGATCTTCGTGAACGTGAGCGACTCGGGCGCGAAGCGATAGAGCGCCTTGTTAAACTGAGAGACGACGAAGATCTGCTTGTTCTCCTCGGAGCAGTCGCCCGAAGGCTCGACCGTCGACGCGTCCTCGAACGGCGCGGGATCGACGTGTCCCGCATCGTCGACGGGGCGATCGAACTGCTCGCGGCCGCTGCCGGCGGTGCAGTGAAGGCTCGCAGCGGCCGCTCCGACCACGGCGAGGGCGAGGAGAGCGATTCGATGCGTCTTCCTGGCGGCGTCCGGCATGGGAGGCATCTCGATCAAGGAGCGAAGCTCACGCGCGCAGGGTGCGGGTGCCGATCCGAATCGACGGTCCCGATACCGAGCTCGCCACCATAGTTCGAGCCCCAGCACTCGACCGTGCCGTTTCGAAGGAGCGCGCAGGTCGTCGTCATCGCTGCAGCGACGGCCACGGCGGGGCCGCTCAGGCCTTCCACGTAGGACGGCTGTCCTGTCCGCGTCGTCGTCGTGGGATCGGTACCGAGCTGCCCGTCGTCGTTTCCTCCCCAGCAGTAGACACGCCCGCCGCCGAGCGCCGCGCACGTGTGGTTCAACCCGAGCGCGATCCCGAGCGGGACGTCCGCGCCGTCGGCGGTCCCTGCATCCTCGGCCTCGGCAACGAAGCCGACGGTCGAGCGATCGGGAAGCGCCGACAGCGATCCGAACCAGCCTCGTCCGAGCTGCCCCTGATCGTTGTAGCCCCAGCACTCGACGTAGCGACCGGCGATGGCGCACGCATGACTGAACGATCCAGCGACGGCGCGCACCTGCTTCACGCCCGGGACGAGGGCAGGCATCGGATCGGGATCTTCCGACGTGTCACGCCCGAGGAAATACCCGGAGAAGCTCGGCTGTCCGTTGCGCCCCCACGACGCGAGCTCGCCGCCGGCAAGGATCGCGAACGTCTGCGAATCCCCCGAGCTCGCTTGCACGACGCTCTTGCCCGCGAGCGCCCCCTTCGTCACCTCCGCAGGAGGCGCGAGGTACTCCTGCGTCGGGCCGCGACCGAGCTGCGAGCTCTCGTTCCGCCCCCAGCAAGAGAGCGCGCCCGTCGCCGTCGTGATGCACGCGACCTGCGGGCCGACCTCGATCGTGGCCGCTGCCGGGAGAAGGTCTTCGCGCGTGGGCGGCACGGGACCGAACGGCGGATCGGCGGTGTCATCGGGGACGAACGCATGCGCGAGGTTGACGAGATCGGCATCGCCCCAGCAGAAGACGCCGCCGTCGCTCACGCGGGCGCAACCGTTGACTCCGTTGACGCTCACGTGCGTGACGCCGTCGAGCCCGTCGATCTCGCGCGGCGCGCTCACGGTCGGAAAGTCGCCGGGATCGGACCCGAGCTGGCCGGAGCCGTTGTTTCCCCAGCAGGCGACCTTGCCGCTCTGGAGAAGCGCGCAGAATGAGCTTCCGCCACCGGAGAGCGCGACGACGCACGGTGTGGCGTCGCACGCGACGCCGCCGTCGGGGACGACGAAGCTTGCGTCCTCGCCCGCATCGTTCGATCGCGGTGGCGAGGCGTCCTCACTCCCCGAAGGCGGGAGGTTGGCACCGCTGTCCGGTTGTTCTTCGAACCGGCCCAGCGTCGTCGTGGTCGAGCAGGCGAAGATCCCGGCGCCGAGGAGCCCGAAGGCGAAGCCTCCGAAGAGCGCGCCGCGCGTGAAGGCGCTCACTTTCCACCTCCGGTGTGGTGGACGAGGATGTTCGGTCCGACTGCCCAGATGTCGTTCGGCGAGCTGCCGTGGATGCTCGTGAGCGCCTCGAAGATGGGGCGTCCTCCGACGGACAGCTGCGAGATCTTCCAGCTCGTTCCGTCCCAGTGACGGATGAACCCGATGTTGCCGGCGGCCCAGGCGTCGTCCTTTCCGCTCATCCACAGCGCCGTCAGCTCCATGTTCGTCGAGTTCGGAAAGGGCGACCAGAGTTGACCGCCGTCGGGCAGGAGCGCGTGATGGAAGTTCGCTTTGCCTGTGCCGAGCACCCAGACGTCGTTCTGCTCGGCGGGCGTCGTCGCGCCCTCGATGCCGTCGATCGCGGTCAGGTCGATGGTGTTCGGACCGACGAGCAGGCTACGCGTCCACACGACGTCGTCACCGCTCCTTTGTCCGTGCGCGACGAACGAGAGACCGTCGTCGCCGCCACCGACGAACCAGACTTCACCGTTCGGGGACACCCAGAGATCGCGCACGTAGAGGTCATTGACGGGCGGCAGCGGGACCTGCACGAACGAAGGTGGTCCGCCGCCCGTGACGTCCGCACGCTCGAGCATCGGCGTCTGGTCCGCCAAGTGGCCCGAAATCCAGAGCTCACCGGGGCGCCCGGCGACGAGCTCGATCGCCTCGAGGCTCGACGTCTCGGAGCTCGACCACGTGAACGCGGCGCCCAGTCCGGTCCGTGTACCATGCACGAGTCGTCGGTCCCACCGGGTGACGGCCCAGACGTCCCCGGGACCGCTCGCCCAGAGATTGGACAGACCATCGAGCCCCGCGCCCTGATCGTCTTGGTCGGTCACGACCGACCAGCTCGTCCCGTCCCAGTGGATCATCCCGCCGGAGCCGACGGCGAGCGCGTCGTTCGGCGCGAACGTCCACACCGCGCTCGGCGAGACGTTCGGCGGAAGCGCGACGCGGCACCAGTTGTCCACGCTGCAGTTCCCTGCGTCACCGACGAGACCGGCGTCACTGGCGTCGTCGTCGACCGGCTCGGCGGCGTCCGACGATCCGTCGGCCTCGGTGTCTCCGGCATCGAGCCCGCCGGCGTCGGGTGTCCCCGGCGATGGATCGTTCGCCGCGCAGTGGAGCAGCGACGCGGCAAGGCCCAGCCCGAGGCCGAACAGCACGACGGATCTCATTTCGATCTCCCAGGCAGGTCCGCGCTGCCTTTGTGAAGCAAGACGTTGCGTCCGACGACCCAGAGGTCGTCCGGGCTCGATCCCCAGATGGAGTAGAGGTCACGCTCCGAGCGCTGGGGAGGATCGACGGGAACGTCGACGACGCTCCACTCGCCGCCGTCCCAGTGAAGGAGCGTCGCTCCCGTTCCGGCAGCCCAGATGTCGTTCGGGCCGAAGCCGAAGATCGACTGGATCGTCTCCGTCGTCGGCAGAACGACCTCGGTCACGAGCACGGACCCGTCCACATCCCGCGAGAAGCGTCGCATCGTACCGCCCGCGCCCGCTGCCCAGACGTCGGTGCCGGAGCCCCAGACCGCGAAGAGGTCATGGGACGTGTTGCTGTTGACGGCCTCCCACGAGCCGACGTTTTCGCCAGCAACGTCCTTTGCGTGCCGCGTCTTCCCGCCCGCGCCGACGAGCCAGAGCTCGCCTCCGCCGCTGCCCCAGATCGCGCTCCACGAGATCGGCTCGGGAAACGGAGGATCGCTCGTGCTGGTGTTGATCGCCGACCAGCTCGGCCCTGACTCCGTCCAGCCATTCGAGTGCCACACGCTCGAGGTGCCGGTGCTGAACGAGAACGGTCCGACGGCCCAGACGTCGTTTGCGTTCCGACCCCACATCGACGCGACGACGCCTGTGAAGACGGGATCATCGGTGCCGGCTCCGCCGTCGAGCGTCGACCACACGACGCCTCCGTCGTGGAAGCCGTCGCTGTGCCAGATGGACTCGCCGGTGCTGTAGGCCCAGACGTCGCCGGGCCCGCTGCCCCACACGCCGAAGAGCGTCTGTCGCGTCTCCGTCTTGCTGCGTGCGAGGTCCTTGCCGTCCCAGTGCAAGATGGTGTCGGGGCTTCCGGCAATCCACACGTCCGTCGCCGAGGACCCCCAGACGCCGTTGAGCGACACGGGAGCGGAGCCCAGATCGACGGCGCACCATGCGCCCGCCTCACATCGGCCCGTGCCTCCGCCGTCGGGCGGCTGCAGTGGATGACCAGGATCCGCGTCGGGGGTCGAGCCTGCGTCGTTCTCCTCGGCCTTCGGTGCGCCCTCGGCGCAGCTCGCGAGCCCGCGCACGAGGGCGATCGACGTGAGCACTCCGGTCAGGAGCGAAAGCGACCGTTTCAATGCACCACTCCCGCGTCACAAGGCTTCGTCAAGCAGCGCCCAGCAGCGCAGGGCTGTCCGCCACGCTGATCGCACTGCGCCCCGCAGCTTCCGCAGTTGAGCGGATCGATCATCAGATCGACCTCGCAGCCGTTGTCGATGCGATGATCGCAGTCGGCATATCCCGGCGCGCACGAGTACGTGCAGCGGCCGAGGACGCAGACGGGGCCACCGCGATGCTGATCGCCGAAGTCGGTCTGCCCGGGGCAAGCGTTGTCGCAGGCGCCGCAGTTCATCACGTCGGTCTGGAGGTCGACGCACGAGGTCCCGCATCGGGTCTTGTCGGGATCGCAGATGCATTTCCCGCTGGCGCACGCCTGGCCGGGAGCACACGCATGACCGCACGCCCCGCAGTTGAGCGGATCGTCCTCGAGGCTCGTCTCGCAGCCGTCGCCGCAGACGTCGGGGTTGCAGTTGCCGAGGCCGGGCGCACAGTGCATCCCGCACTGGGCCTTCGCGCAGTTGAACTGCGTTCCCGGAGGATAATTTCCGGCGCCGCATGGCCAGGCTCCGCCGCCGGCGTTCAGGTCCGGCTCGGTGCATTCCTTCCCGCACGCGCCGCAGTTCTCGTCGTCTTCGTCGAGCTTCACGCAGCTGCCGCCGCACTGCGTGTAACCCGAGGGACAACCGCAGCCGCCGTTCCAGCAAATGGATCCGGCGGGGCAGGCCGTTCCGCAGGCTCCGCAGCTCGCCGGATCGTTGTCGAGGTCCGTCTCGCAACCGTCGTCGACGATGCCGTTGCAGTCGGCGTGCGAGCCCTCGCAAATCACTTTGCACTGACTCTGAACGCAGGCGAAGTCCATGTTGAGGACCCTCCGCTGCGCCATCGGGATGATCGGACACGGCGTATCGCATGCGCCGCAATGGGCGAACGACGTCGAGAGGTTCGTCGTGCAGACGCCGGAGACGCCGGGGCAGGTCGCGTACGGCGCGGGGCACTCGTACGAAACGCACTGCTCAGGCTCGGCGTCCGTCTGGACGGTCTCTCCTGCATCGGTGGAGACGAGCCCGGGACCGCCAGGCTGAACGTTCGGTGCATCCGAGCCTGCGCTGATCGACGTCGCACACGCGCAGAAGAGCGCGAGCGCGAGCGCGCCGAATGCGACGAGCTTCATCGTGGGGCGACGCGTATTCATGGTGCTGCACACGAGGTGGAGAGCCGTTGGACATGGGACGACCCGGGCGCGACGCGCACGAGCTCGTCGCGAAGCGCCCGCGCACGACTGACGTCGCCGCGATCACAGAGCGCGAGGACCTGCAGCGTCATCCGCTCTTCGCGGAGCGCGCCGTGAGGGAAGCGCGAGGCATGTTTCGCGAGTGTCGCGAGCGCATCGTCCGGCGAACGCGCACGAAGTGACGCCTGCGCGGAGCGAAGGAGCGCGAGCTCCTCGGCGAGCGTATCGGAGGCAGGCGCGTCGGAAGCGCTGGTCTGCGCGGCGACCCGAGCCACCGGTGCAGCCGGAGCCGCGTTCGGAAGCGCATCGACGGACACGGAGTCCACCGTTCGAGCCGTGGAGATCGTCTCGGGCGACGGCGACGGCGACGGCAATGGCTCCGACGGCGCGGGCGCTTGCACCTGCGGCTCGGGCGCACGCGGCGTCGCTAGCTCACCGGAGCGCACGTACAGGCCAACGGCGCAGAGCCCTACCACGACGAGGCCGGTGCCGATCCCCCACGGACCACGCAGCGCATCACGCACGCGATCGAGACCGCTAGCCTGCGCAGACGCGACGGCATCCGGCCCGGGGGCATCCGCGCCGAAGCCCGGCTCCGCGATCAGTCGCTCGACGATCGCTGCGCGCACGGCCGTCTTCGACGTGGAGCTCGGCTCCCAAGCGTCGCGGGCGTTCGCGAGGAACTGCTTCTCTTCAGGCGTCAGATCGCTCACCGCGCACCTCGCTGACCCGACTGGGCCCGCTCTGTGTTGCGTTCCTGCTCTCCTTGCTGCGCGAGGAGCTCGCGGAGCTGCTCGCGCGCGAGGCGGAGCCGCGAGTAGACCGTGTTGACGTTGACCTCGAGCAGCCCGGCGACCTCGTTGGCCTTCATCTCTTCGATGTCCATCAGGAGGAAGACGATCCGCCTCTCCGGCGACATGGCCTCGAGGATGCGCTCGATCGTCTGAGCCGCCTCGTTGCGTGCGGCCAGCTCGAAGGGACCCTGGGCGGTGTCGCCGATCGTCTCGTCGATCGGATCGTGCTGCGCCTTCGCACGGAGACGGCGGCGCTCGCTCGTGACCACCCAGCGCGCGATCGCGAACAGCCACGTACGGATGTCGCTCCGCCCCTGGAACTCGGGCAGCTTCCGGTGCACGACGAGGAACACGTCCTGCGCGGCGTCGTCGAGCGCCGTGTGCGGCACGCCGAGTGCTCGCAGGACGCGCCAGACGAAGCGGAAGTGCCGCTCGTAGACTTGGTCGAAGGAGAGGACGGGGTCCACCAAGGCGACGGCCGGCTGTCTGGACGTCGCCCGCGACGGCTCGGTGCTCACGCGGGCGACAGCATGCGGCAGGTGCACGGGACGTTCGTGCGCTCGCCGGACGGAATCATCACACGACGCTCAAAAAAGTTTCGCCTCGATCCCGAGGAACGCCCGGACGAACACGACCGGAGGCTCGAAGACCGTTTGAAATCCGTCGATCACGACGCGCGGAGCCGTCACCGGGGTCCCGACGACGACGCCCACCGTGGGCGACACGACGCGGTCCGGCCACGCCCGGGCCCGGAACACGGCCGAGATGGCGCCCCACACAGAAGAGGAGGAGGCGGGCTGCGCGATGCTGATCCCCCGCGTCGCCTCACGGCCGAGCTCTCCGCCGAGGCAGCCGCGCCACTCGACCCGTGCGACGAGCGATCGAGCACAGCCATGGGCGGCGAGGGAGAGCAGGTCGACATACGCGCCGCCGGCGCCGTTCCGCGGGCCATTCGTCGTGAACCGGCGTCCGTACCCCGTGCCCTGGACCTCGAGCGCGAGCGCTTCTCGCGCGATGCTGAAGGCCGCCCCGGCCGCCGCCGTCTCGCGCGGAAGCGAGCCCACATCGAGGACGAAGCGAGGTCCGAGCGTCGCCTCGAACGACGGGCGAGGACGGCGCGGATGAACGACCGGCCGCCTTCGTCCGGGCTTGCGCGTCGGAGTGGGAGTCGGAGTCGCGGTCGGAGGAACGCCCGCCGGTGGTGGCGCCGGCTCCTCGCCGGAAGGCGCCGCCGGCGCCGGGGCTTCGCGCTCGAGCGCTCCTGGATCGATGTCGAGCGCGAGGACGAGCGCTGCCGCCGATGCGAGGCGGGCGCAGTCCACTCCGGTCATCGTCCGCGGCTTCGCTTCGCCGCCGACGACGAGCTCGAGCGCATAGTAGGGTCGCGGTGAGGGCCGACTCGAGATCGTTCCCCTCGCGGTGAGAGGTCGCTGGCCCGGATGTCGTGGTCCCACGAGGTCGGCGACCTCGGCGACGACGTGGTCCTTGTCCGGGCATTCCGGCGGCGCGCTCCACGCGAGATCGAGCAGCGGCGTCGCCGCTGGCGCGGGCGTCTCGTCGGCCTTCGCGGAGAGCGCCGTGGTCGTGATCGCGGCGGAAACGACGAGATGGAGAAGAGCGGCTCTCCCTCGATGGCGCCTCCGCATCGGCGCCATCGTACGCTGCTTCGCCTGTAGAAGACCGCCCCGTCGAGCGTGATCGCGCGAGCGTGAGCTCGAGCACGGTGCCGCGTACGGCGGAGCCCGCCCGATGTTAGAGTTCGACCGTTTTGAAGATCGTCCACGCGGCCGACCTGCACATCGACAGCCCTCTCCGCGGCCTCGATCGGTACGAGGGCGCACCCGTCGAAAGCCTCCGCGGGGCGACGAGGCGCGCGCTCGAGAACCTGGTCGCGCTGTGCATCGAAGAGCGCGCCGACGTGCTGCTCCTCGCCGGCGACGTCTTCGACGGCACGTGGAAGGACTATTCGACAGGCCTCTTCTTCGCGTCGCAGATGGCGCGCTTGCGCGAGGCGAAGGTGCCCGTCGTGATCGTGCGCGGCAACCACGACGCGGCGAGCTCCGTCGTGAAGGCGCTTCGCTTGCCGGAGAACGTGCACGAGCTCTCGTCGAGGAAGGCAGAGACGTACGGGTTGCGCGATGCTGGAATCGCGGTGCACGGACAGAGCTTCTCGTCGAGGGTCACGACCGAAGACCTCGCATCGAAGTACCCCGATCGCGTGCCCGGCGTCTTCAACATCGGGCTCCTCCACACGAGCATCGACGGTCGGGAGGGGCATGAGCCTTATGCACCGACCTCGATCGAGACGATGCGGTCGAAGGGCTACGACTACTGGGCGCTCGGGCACGTGCACGCGCGCGAGATCGTCTCGGCCGACCCGTACATCGTCTATCCCGGGAACATCCAGGGCAGGCATGCGCGGGAGACGGGGCCGAAGGGCGCGAGCGTCGTCACCGTCGAAGGCAACGTCGTCCAGAGCGTCGAGCACCGCGCGCTCGACGTCTTCCGCTGGGAGGTCGCCACGGTCGATGCTGCGCCCGCGACCGACGCGCTCGAGGTCGTCGATCTCGTGCGCGCGTCGCTCATGGCACGTGCAGCAGACGCCGACGGCCGCGTGCTCGCTGCACGCGTCGTCGTGACGGGAGCGACGCGCGCGAACGTCGCCATCCGTCGCGACGAAGAGCGCTTCGTGAGCGAGCTCCGCGCGGCCGTGACCGACGGGCTCGGCGAGAGCGCCTGGCTCGAGAAGGTGATCGTGCAGACCCGCGCGCACGTCGATCTCGAGCGCATCCGCGAAGAGGCGAGCGCCGTCGGCCACCTCGCACGCAGGCTCGGCGCGATCAAGGACGACCCGAAGGAGCTCGCCGACCTCGCCGCGGTGCTCGCAGAGCTCGACAAGAAGCTCCCCGCGGACCTGCGTGAAGGCGAGGGCGCGCTCCGCCTCGGCGATCCGGCCACGCTGCGCGCGATGCTCGACGACGTGGAGCAGATGCTCGTTCCGCGGCTCCTCGAAGGCGGCGGGGAGGTCTGAGCGATGCGGATCGCGAAGCTCGATCTTCTCGCGTATGGTCCGTTCCGCGGCCTGTCGCTCGACTTCTCGGCGCCGGGCGTCCATGTCGTCCACGGACGCAACGAGGCCGGCAAGAGCACGACGCTCCGCGCGATCACGGGGCTGCTCTACGGGATCGATGCGAAGACGCAGGACGCGCACGTCCACAAGTTCGCCGACCTCCGGATCGGCGGCGTCCTCGAGAGCGCCCTCGGTGAGCGTGTCCGCGTCACCCGTCGCAAGGGCAACACGAACACGCTCCTGAACGATCGCGACCAGCCGCTCGACGAGAGCGTCGTGAAGAAGCTCCTCGGCGGGGTGTCGAAGGAGACGTTCGCGCAGGCATTCGGTCTCACGCACGAAGCGCTCGCGGCAGGCGCGCAGGCGCTGCTCGAAGGGAAGGGCGATCTCGGCGAGAGCCTGTTCGACGCCAGCGTCGGCGGCGGCGGCGCCGTGCAGCGTCTCGTCGCGGAGCTCGAGGCCGAGTCGGACCGCATCTACAAGCCGCGTGGGACGGCGCTTCCGCTGAACATCGCGCTCAAGACCTTCGCCGAGGCGCAGAAAAGCGTCCGCGAGAAAGAGAGCCGTCCGGAGGCATTCCTCGAGCAGGAGCGCGAGATCGCGAAGGCGACGACCGAGCGCGACACGCGCACGAAGGCCAAGACCGAGCTCGTGATGCGTCGTGCCCGCCTCGAGCGCGCGCGACGGCGGCTCCCGCTCGAGCGCCGGCAGCAGCGGGCGATGGAAAAGCATGCGCAGCTCGGGCCGCTCGCCGATCATGTCGGGCGCATCGACGCGCTCGAGGAGCGCTTCTCGGCGTACAAGCACGCGATCGATCAGCGCCGCGGGTTCCTCGCGGAAGCGGAGCGCCTCGCCGAGCGCGTGATGGAAGCCGCGCGCCGCGCTGGGCTCGAAGCCGACGGTCAGTCGGAGCCGCTCCGTGCGGTCGCGCGCGTGGAGCCGCGCATCAACACGCTGCTCCGCGAGCGGGCGAAGCTCGTCGCCGCGATCGCGTCGGCACGGACCGAGATCGCGAGGCAGGAACGCGAGCTCGCGCGCCTTGGCGACACGAAGGGGACGAGCGGCGATCCGATCGAGGGCGCGCAGCTCGTCGCGGCGCTCGATCGTGCGCGGGGCCTCGGAGACATCGAGCCACGGCTCGCGACGAAGCGAGCGCAGCTCGAACGGAAGAAGAAGGACCTCGAAGCGAAGGCGGTCGGCGACGGCCTGTTTCGCGGCACGCTGGACGCGTTCGTCGCGCTGCGCATCCCCGCCGTCGCGAGCGTCGAGCGACTCGAGTCGCGCGCCTCGGAGATCACGAAGACGATCACGCGCATCGCCGAGCGCATCGCCGAGGTCGAGAAGGACGCTGCCTCGATCGAGAAGCAGATCGCCGGGCACTCCGGAGACTTCGCCCCGCCCGATGCCGCGGCGCTGAACGCGGCGCGCAGCGCGCGTGATGCTGCGTGGAGAGCGCTCCTCGAGGCGCCCGAGGCCGCGCGCCGTTCGGCGGAGATCGAGCTCGAGCGCCTGCTCCGCGAGGCGGACGCGGTGGCCGATCGGATGATCCGCGAGGCCGATCGAGTGACGACGCTCGCGAGGCTTCGCTCGGAGGCAGAGACCAACGCGCGTCATCTCGAGAAGCTCCGCGAGGAGAACGCACGCGCGAGCGCGGATCACGCCGCGCACGCCGGAGCGCTCCAGGCCCTCTTCGCCGACTGCGGTGTGGTCCCGCCGCACTCCGCGGCTTTCGCGGAGATGCGCGCCTGGCTCGATCGACACGCGGGGATCTGCGATTCCTTCGCGACGCTCCGCGAGGCCGAGCACGAGATCCTCGACGACGCGCAGAAGCTCGAGGCGGCGAAGCAGGACCTCGTCCACGCGCTCGCAGCGACGCGCCCGTCGATCGGAGCTGGAGCCGGAGCCGATGCGACCGCCGCCCAGCCGCTCTCCGAGCTGGTCGCGATCGCCTCGCAGCGGGTCGCGGCGATCGAGTCTTCGCGCCGCGCGCTCGAGGAGGCTTCGCGCACGATGGTGAAGGTGCGTGCGGAGCTCGACGAGCGCCTCGCCGTTCGAGAGCGCGACGAAGCCGCGCTCGCGGAGGTCACGACGAAGCTCGCCGAGCTCATCACGCCGCTCGGTCTCCCGGCCGATTCGCCGGATGACGAGGTGAATCGCTCGATCGAAGCGCTCCGTGAGCTGTTCGCGCTCGCCGACAAGCGCGCCGATGCGGAGGCCCGCGCTCGATCATTCGACGCACAGGTCCGCGAGCTCGAGGCCGATCTCGCGCGCACGCTCGGCGAGCTCGCGCCCGACCTCGCGTCGATGGAGCCGCGGGACGCTGCGCCGATGCTCTTCGCGCGCTGCGCCGACGCGCGGGAGAACGCGCAGGAGCTCGAGCGGGTCGCAAGAGAGCTCGAGGCCGAAGGCGAGGTGACGCTCGACGCGTCCGAACGCGCGCTCGTCACCGATCCCGACGCCATCGATCGCGTCCTCGAGGAGCTCACCGCGCAGATCGACGACGCCGACGCGGAGATCTCACGGCTCACGGAGTACATCGGTGGTCTGCGCAAGGGCCTCGAACAGATGCGCGCCGAGTCGAACGCCGCCGAAGCGGCCGCCGCCGCGCAGCTACAGCTCTCGCGCGTGCGTGAGAACGCCGAGCGCTGGTGTCGCGTGAAGCTCGCGGCGCACCTCCTCTCGCGCGAGATCGAGCGTTACCGCGAGGAGAACCAGGGCCCGCTGCTCGCGGCGTCGTCGGCGTTCTTCGCGCGTCTCACGCTGGGCTCCTTCTCGGGCATCAAAGCGGGCTTCGACGACAAGGATCGCCCTTGTCTGCGCTGCGTCCGCGCCGACGGGACGACCGAGGTCGACGTCTCCGGGCTGAGCGACGGCACGCGCGATCAGCTCTATCTGAGCTTGCGGCTTGCGAGCCTGCTTCGCCGCGCCGAGGTCGCCGAGCCGATGCCGCTCGTCCTCGACGACGTCCTCATCCAGCTCGACGATCATCGCGCCGCCGCGGCGCTCACGGTCCTCGCCGAGGTCGCGAGCAAGATGCAGGTGCTCTTCTTCACGCACCATGCGCGCCTCGTCGATCTCGCGCGCTCCGCGATCGGGGAGAGCGGGCTCGTCGTCCACGAGCTCGTGAGCGGTCCGTACGTGAACGAGCAGCTGGCCTCGGTATCGGGCTGACCACACGCTCCGCGAAATCCACCAGCGGCGATCGACGAGCGTGTGCTGGCCGTCGCTGGCCGACGAGCTCGACCCGGCGCGCGTCCACGCCTCGTCGCTTCGTCGCTTGGGACCGCCCGTTCGTCCGAGAGCACTTGCCGCGCACGACGAACCAATGCGCTCTGTCGCGGCAGGTGCTCCGAAACCTGCGACTGTTTGCCGCGACGTGAGCCGAACGAGGCTCCTGGCGGTACTACCCAGGCCCCCTCATGTCTTCGACGACGGCTCCCGATCGGGTGTGGTCGACGCCGGCTCCCACGGACGCCGCGCTCGTCATCGCTGCGCGCGCTGGCGAGGCGTGGGCGTGCGAGGTGCTCTACCGGAGGCACGTCGGCGCGGCGTTCGGTCTGGCGTGCCGGATGCTCGGCACGACGTCGGACGCGGACGATCTCATTCAGGAGTGCTTCCTGACGGCGTTCGCGACGCTCGAGCGCCTGGAGGACGAGGGGGCGTTCCGATCGTGGCTGTGTGGGATGGTGGTTCGGAAGACGTCGAAGCTCATCCGGCGTCACAGCCTGCTCGCGAGACTCGGCCTCCGCAGGGCCGCTCCGCCGCCGGAGCTCGACACCGTCCTGTCGGCGAGCACGCCGCCCGACGTGGCCGTCGAGCTACGCCAGCTCTACACGCGACTCGAGTCGTTCCCGGGTGACCTCCGCACCGTGCTGCTCTTGCGCCGCGTCGATGGAGCCTCGCTCGAGGAGATCGCAACGATCACCGGAATGTCGCTCGCGACCGTGAAGCGTCGCTTGAAGAGAGGAAACGAGATGCTGAGGGAGGGGGCGGAAGATGCGTGAGCGCCACCCGTCGCGGTACTTCCACACGCCCCTCACGGAGGAGCGTCG
>JAEXCN010000232.1 GCA_023402175.1 Pseudomonadota bacterium
CGACGCCGTGCTCGAGAGCGCTCAGCTCTATTTCCCTGCGGGATCGGATCTCCGAGTCCTGGCGATCGATCCGCGGCGGCTCGACGTCCCGGTCGAGGTCGTGAGCACGCCACGCGGGCCGATGCCCCACGTCTGCGGCCCGATACCGGGAGACGCCTTCCGAATCCTGACCGTCGACCGGGTGCTCGAACACCCTGATCGCGTCACGGGCACGCGTGTCGGCTTCTGCGCCTTCGGCGGGATGACGCTGCTCGATCTCGTGGGACCGCTCGACGCGATCTCGCGCATCGCATCGATGGGCTTCGATCCGTCGACCAGCTGTGAAGTCTTCGCGCTGACGCGGGCCGAGGACGACGTGACCCTCGCCGAGGTGCCGGTGTGGCGTGGCGCGGGCTGCTCGCTCGTTGCGGCCCGCTACCGTCCCGCGCTCGAAGACTTCGACGTGCTCGTCGTGCCGGGCGGGCCGATCACGCGCACGCTCGTCGACGATCCATCGATCGCCGCATACCTCGCGTCGTATCCGGAGAACCGCTTGCTCGCGTCCGTCTGCACGGGCGCGCTTCTCGTCGGCGCGGCCGGACGGCTTCGGGGCAAGCGCGCGACGACACACGCGAGCGCGATCGATCTACTCGCGAGCTACGGCGCAACCGCGCTGCGCGAGCGCGTCGTCGTCGACGGAAACATCGTCACCGCCGGGGGGGTCTCCGCCGGTATCGATCTCGGCCTCCACGTCGTGGAATGGCTCGAGGGCGAAGGCGTCGCGGACGCGATTGCCGAGCAGATGAACATCGGACACCGTCGCAGCGCGCGCCCTGCGTGAAGTGTGCATGCCACACGGCGCACGCGGCGAAGACGTGACGTCCTCGCTCGCGGGCCCCTCGTCGTCGGCGAGCTCGGCGAGCATGAAGTCGGCGACCCGCCGAACGTGCTTCACCCACTCGTCGTTCTCCGTCACCTCGTAGAGGCGCATCAGCGCGAAGCCGAGCACCGCTTCGAGGTGTGAGCTCGAACTGGACGCAGTCCTCGGCGTCGCGGACGTGCGGGTGTTCGGTGAGCATGCGTTGCTGAGGAGGAGCGCGACGATCGGCAGGAACGGGAGGGCGGCGGAGCATCGGCGAACGAGACGACGTACGCGCGAACGCGCCGAGCGGTTGCACCACGTCCGCACGTCGCCGTCGCCGCGGCTGGGCCGGCCGGCGGATTGCACGTGTGCGCCGGCGGAGGAGACGATGGCGCACCGAAGCTCGAACGCGCGGCTCGATGGATCTCTCAGCAGGATGGCTGCCACCCTCACGATCGTCGTCCTTGGGATGGCGCTCGGGTGCAAGCGTCAAGATCGCCCCGGCGAGACGCGGACGACGGGCGGTGAGGTCGTTCTCCCCGCGGCGCCGGCGCCGTTCCCATCACCGCCCGTGCTCGCTGGCGCGCTCGACGTTCCGGGGCTCGTCGCAGCGGTCCGGCCCACCGTCGTGAACATCACGACCGAGGCGGACGTCCCGCGTCCGCGCGGTGTCGATCCCTTCGAGTTCTTCTTCGGCCCGCGCGGTCGTGGTCCGAGTGACGGCGACCAGGTCATCAAGCGACGCGCGCTCGGCTCGGGGTTCGTCGTCGACGACCGCGGGCACGTCGCCACGAACGCTCACGTGATCGCCGGCGCGACTGCGGTACGCGTGAAGCTCTCCGACGGACGTGAGCTTCCGGCGACCGTCAGAGGCAGCGACGAGCGCCTCGACGTCGCCCTTCTCCAGATCCAGGGCATCGACGGCGACAAGGTCCCGTTCGCGTCGCTCGGCTCCAGCGACGGCGTCCGCGTGGGCGACTACGCGATCGCGATCGGAAACCCCTTCGGGCTCGGCGACACCGTCACGATGGGGATCGTCAGCGCGAAGGGCCGCGAGCTCGGCGCCGGACCGTACGACGACTTCATCCAAACCGACGCCTCGATCAACCCCGGAAACAGCGGCGGCCCGCTGTTCGACGCGCACGGCCAGGTCATCGGAATCAACACCGCGATCAATCCGGCCGGGCAGGGGATCGGCTTCGCGATCCCGATCGACGCACTGAAGGACGTCCTTCCGCAGCTCGTCGAGAAAGGTCGCGTCGAGCGCGGCCGCCTCGGCGCCGTCATCCAGCCCGTCGACGCTGCGCTCGCGAAGGCGCTCGGGCTACCGAAGCCGACCGGCGCGCTCGTCAGCGAGGTGCAGCTCGGAAGTCCCGCGGAGCGTGCGGGCCTCGAGCCCGGAGACGTCATCCTTTCCGTGGACGGTACGCCGATCGAGACGGGGCACGATCTTCCACGTCAGATCGCGCGCCGGAAGCCGGGGACGAAGGTGACGCTCCTCGTTGCAGGGAAGAAAGGGCAGCGGACCATCACGGCGACGCTCGCGGAGCTGAAGGAGGAGCAGCCTGGCCGTCCCGAGCCGGGAGCGCCGCAAGCGGACAAGCACGAGGTCGGGATCTCGATCGCCGAGGACCCGCGCCAAGGTGTAGTCGTCACGGGCGTCGACCCCGCCGGCCCAGCGGCCGGCCTACTCGACGCGGGCGACGTCATCCTCGAGGTCGACAGCGCGCCCGTGAAGACGGCCCACGACGCCGCCGACAAGATCCGAAGCGCCCCACCAGGCAAGCCAATCCTCCTCCGCGTGCGCCGTGGAGGCACGACGCGCTTCGTGGCGATCGAGCGAAAGTGATGCGGTGAACATCCGAGCTCCCCGTCGAGCCAACCGCGACCGACCCCGCCGAGCCCGAGCCGACGCTCGCGAAGTCCCTGAACGACCGCTCGCGGAACGCGCGCGTCGAATCGATTTCGCCGAGGGAGGCTTTCGGCCGACGCCCTTCGGGTGAACGCGACCGAGCTCGCCGGCGAGGCCGACCGCGACCTCACTCGGCGCGCTCGAATCCGCTCGCGCGGTCCGTGGCCGAACCCTCGTGGAACGCGCGCGTCGAAATCGATTCGCTTCGCGTCGCGCGACACTTGCTTGCCGTCGCCCGCGCACGTCGCGATCAGCAGCGGCTCACGCATGCACTCGCGAGCCGACTACGACAGGAGCAGCAGTGCTTCGCGAAGGATCGTCTCGATGGGGGTCTCTTCGTCGAGTGTCGTCTCCAGCGCGGGCATGACGCGGCGGACTTCGGGCTCACAGAAGCCCAAGGAACGAAGCGCCCGCGCCGCCGTGTCGAAGCGCGCCGACGGTGATCCGTACTTGAGCTGTCGCAAGTGGATCCGTGCGGCCACGTGGTCACGGCCGAAGACGTGTTCCGCGTGATGCTGGTTGTGCGCGCGGCACCTGACTCTCAGGTTCGCTTCATCGTCGATCCCGCCGAGCGCCTTCGGGTGAATGTGATCGAGCTCGAGGAACGCGCGAGCCGGACACCGGTTGCCATGCGTATCGACGTACGAGCATTGCTCGCTCATGATTGATCGGATCTCAGCTTCGCGATCGCGGCCCCCCACGCTCTCTCGAGCGTGAGCAGCTCTTGGTACCCGCGCCAGAGAACTTGCCAGCCGGGAGGTCCAT
>JAEXCN010000463.1 GCA_023402175.1 Pseudomonadota bacterium
GAAGACACTCGCCGGCGACGGCGACCCGCTCGCGCGCCGTCAGCTCGCAGCGCGCGGGCTCGAGCTCGGCGATCCCGATCTCGTGAACGCGGCGCTCGTCGGCGATGGCGCGTTCGAGCCGGCCGAACGCGCCGTCCTCGGCATGCTCGCCACGTCGAAGAGCGGCGACGAAGCGCCCGCTCCGGAGACGATCGCCAAGCTCGCGGAGGAAGAGGCGCTGAGCGCTCTCGTCGACGCGCTGGCGGCGGTGACCACGCCGACGCGTGACGACGGCGAGATGGACGACGGCGCGGGCGAGCGCGCCGGTCACGTCGCCGGCAACGAGGAGGCGCGCGCGCTCACCACGCTCGGGCGTCTCCTCGCGGCGAGCGCGCCGATGACCGCGCTCGACGACGCGCTCTCGGCCGTACCTTCGCCGCGCCCGGCGACGGCCGCTGGCATCGCGATCGAGACGGCCGTGCGCGGCAAGCGCTGGGGAGAGCTCAGCGAAGCGCTGTCGAGCCTTCCGTCGAGCGACGATGCTGGCGGAGCCGCCCAGCGGCACATCGCGGCAGCGCTCGTCGCCGAGCGCGCCGGCGATCGTGAGCGCGCGAAGGAAGCGTGGCGTGCGGCTTCCACGGACGGCGGCACGACGATGGACGGTCTGCTCCGCATCACCGCCGACCTCGATCGCGAGCTGGATCTCGGCGCCGAGCTCTTGCGCATCGCCGACGAGATGCCTGACGGCGTCGCGTCGGCCATCCTGCGGCTCGAGGCGCTCGCGCGGGGCTCGCTCTCCGACGACGAACGAGCGCCGGTGCTCGAGCGCGTGCACCAGGCGGCGCCCTCCCTGGGCATCGGCGCGTTCCTCGCCGAGCGCATCGGTCGTCGCAAGGGCGACCTCGACGAGGTGCTCCGCTGGATCCATGAGCGTCGCGGCCACGCGACCGATCCGCTCGAGACGGCGCTCGATGCCGTCCGCGAGGCGCTGCTCGTCGCCGATCGCGATCCGGAGCTCGCGAGCACGCGGCTCGAAGAGGCTCATCGCGCCCGACCGGAAGACGTCGCGCTCCGCGAGCTCTACGAGCGCCTGGCAACCGAGCCTCCGGCGGATCGGGCGGAGTGGCGGGAGAAACGCGCGGCCGCTGCTTCGGGCGCGGCTGCCGCCGTGTTCTGGATCGAAGCCGCGCTCGAGCACGATCGCACGGGCAACGCCGAAGCGACGCTCGAGGCCGCGCGCAAGGCTGCCGAGAGCGGCGACCGCGGCCTGTCGCGTCCGATCATCGAGCGGTCCGAGGTCGGGACCGGCGAGACGGCGAAGCAGAGCGAGGCGCTCGAGAAGATCGTCGATGCCACGGAGGACGAGCGTGCTCGCCGCGAGGCGCTCGAGCGGCTCGCCGAGATCGACGCGTTCGGAAAGAAGGACGCGGCCGCGGCGCTCGAGCGGCATCGCAAGGTCCTCGAAGGGACACCACGCCACCTGCCGAGCCTCCGCTGGGTCGAGCACGCGCTCGTCGGAGAAGGCCGCGATGACGAGCTCGCGCCGGTGTTCGAGCAGATCGCGCTCGCGCTCGACGGCACCAGCGGCGGCGAGGTCACGGCACATGCGCAGCATGCAGCACGTCTTCGCGCACGCGACGCGCTCGCGTCGCCCGACGAGGGGGCGAGCGCATGGGAGAAGACGCACGACATGGCGCGCCTCGCGGCGACGCAGCCGGAGCCGTCGCTCTGGGCGCTTCGCGCGCTCAACGCGCATGCGCGTGCGCGGAAGGACGACGAGGCGGTCCTCGAGACGGCGCTCGCGCTGCTCGAGCGCACGCAACGTCCGGCCGAGCGGGCGTCGTTGCTCCTTCGTGCGAGCGAGGCGGCCGCACGCCTCGATCACGTCGCCGACGCACGTGCGTATCTCGAGCAAGCGGCGAACGACGACCCCGGAGACGTCGTCACGTGGGGTTTCCTCGCCGAGGTCCGCCAGCGCGCCGGCGACGCTCGCCAGGCAGCCGAGGCGTGCGAGAGCCTCGCGCGCACGAGTGTCGTGAAGGAGCACCAGCTCCTCGCATGGCACGACGCTGCGAAGATCTGGCTCGACGAGGTCAAGGACACCGAACGCGCGATGAGCGCGCTCGAGGCGGCCGCGGAGATCGACGCCACGTACGCGGACGTCTTCCCGCGCCTGTCGGCCCTCTACGCCGACAAGAACCTCGATGCCGAGCTCGCGCGCCTGCTCGAGAAGCGGCTCGACGTCGTGGAGGACGACGACGAGCGCGTGGCGCTCGAGGTCGAGCTCTCGCGAGCGTTCGCCGAGATGGGCGAGCTCGCCAAGGCGAAGATCTGCCTCGAAAGCGCGCTCGAAAAGCGTCCCGACCATACGACCGCGCTCGGGGCGATGGCCGACCTGTGCATCAGAGAGGGCGACTGGGGCGGCGCCGAACAGGCGTACGTCCGCCTTGCCCGCCTCCTGACCGATCCCGCGGAGCAGCGCACGATGTTCGAGCGCCTCGGCGAGATCTACTCGGTGCACGCCCCGAACCTCTCGCGCGCGGAAGTCGCGTTCAAGGAGGTCCTCAAGCGTGCGCCCGATGATCTGGGCGTGCTCGCGAAGCTCGTCGACGTCTACAAGCGTCAGGCCGACGTCGCGCGCGCGGTCGAGACGCAGCAGCAGATCGTCGCCGCCACGATCGATTCCGAGGCGCGGCTGGCCTCGCTCGTCGAGCTCGCGAAGATCCACGAGACCGTCGGACGCGACCCGCGCCGGAGCGAGCAGGTCCTCGACTCCGCGCGAAAGGAGTTTCCGACCTCCGTCGTCGCGCTCCGCGCGATGGCCGAGTTCTACGCGCGTCAGCGGCAGATGCCCGCGATGCAGATCCTGCTCGATCGCGCAGCGGGCGATGCTCGCCGAGCGTTTGCGCAGGGGCGCTTCGTCCCGTCGCTCTTCCAGGTCCTTCACGCGGCGTTCGAGCTGCGCGGCAAGCGCGATGCCGCCCGCGTCGTCGCCGCGACGCTCGCGGCGGTCGAGGGTCAATCGTCCGATCTCGCCGGCGCCGAGGCGCGCGCGGTCGATCCGCGGCTCGACGAAGTGCTCGCGCCGGAGATCATGAGCCCGGCGCTCCGCGCGCTGCTCTTCCGCGCGGGCGACGCCCTCGATGCAGTCGCACCGCTCGATCTCCGCATCCTCAAGGCGACGCCGCTCCCGCCCGGGACGGCGATCGGAGCGACGGTCGGATCGGTCGCGACGGTGATCGGGCTCGGCGCGCTGCAGATCCTCATCTCACCGGTGCTCGGACGCGTCGCCGTCCCGCTCGCGACGAATCCGCCGACGTTGCTCGTCGGCGAAGGGCTCGCGAAGGTCACGAACGAGCGCGCGCGGATGTTCCTCGTCGTTCGTGCGATGAAGATGATCCTCGCGCACGCCTCCGCGCTCCTCCGCGGTCAGTCGCAGGAGGTCTCGGGGCTCGTCGCCGGCCTGGTGACCGCGTTCAATCCGAACCACGTGCCGCAAGGCATCGACGCGAAGCGCGTGGCCGAGCTCGCACGCCGGATCGGACCGGCGCTCCCGCGTAACCTCGATCCGACCGTCGGCGTGATCGCGCTCGAGGCCGGAGGCATGCTCGGCACGAGCTGGAGCAAGATCGGACCGGCCGCTCACGCGTGGGCGAACCGGGTCGCGCTCCTCGCGGTCGGCGATCCGAACGCCGCGCTCGACGCGATCGCGTGGGGTCAGGACGAGGACGCAGCGCCGACCGGCTCCGAGGAGCGCGCCGCCTGGATCGCGCGGCATCCCGAAGCCCGCGAGCTGATGACGTTCAGCGTGACCGACGCCTACGCCGAAGCGCGCGTGCGCCTCGGGCTCGATCGCTGACCCCCCACACTCGGTTGAAATATTCACGCGCGGACCGAGCGCCAGATGCGCTCGGGGACGACGCGGGCGGCTTCTTCGAGATCGATGCCCGGGGCGCCGGCGAGCCAGCGCCGTGAAATCTCGGCGACCGGGCCGATGATCAACATCTCGAGGAGCGCCTCCTGGAGGTCGACGATGGCGCCCGAGCGGACGTGGGGACGAATCGCCGCGATGATGCGCTCGAGCCGAGGCGCCTTGTCGGCCGCGACCGAAGCGGCATGGGCGTCGAGGAAGCGCTTCGACGGCGACGCGTGGATGAACATCGCCGCGATTCGCTCGCGTGACGTGAACGCGAGGTACGCGCGCACGATGGCGGCGACGACTGCCCGCGGTGCGTGCACGCCCTCGAGAGCGGCGCCAATCGCATCGAGGAGCGACGCCATGCAGCGGCTGTAGAGCGCCGCCGACAGTCCGTCCATGCTCCCGAAGTGATGATAGAGGCTGCCGAGGCTGATGCCGCTCTCGGCGACGACGGCGTGCACCGTATAGCCGTCGAAGCCGTCCCGCTCGAAGACGGCGAGCGCGGCGTCGAGCAGGCGCGTCCGCGTATCGCGCACGGGCTGCGCCGCGTCGTCGGCCGCACGACGCGCGCGAGGCGCTCGTTTCGCTTTACTCTCCTGCGCCGCTCGCATCCGAGGTCGCATCTTGCTCCTGCCCGCGGAGTCCGCACAAGGCCTCCGCTTGATCCCAGAGTCGCGCAGCGAGCGCCTCGTCGCGGGCCACGTCCGCGAGCGGCATCTCCTGCTCGAGGTGGAAGTACCGCCCGGTGACGTTCTCGAGCTCGGGATCGAGAGCGAGACGCGTGACGGGTCGGGCCCCCTCCTCCGGCCGTTTCCAGAGCTGTTTCACGCCGCGGAGCAGGACGCCGAGGAGCCCAGAGCGATCGCCGAGGCCGGTGCGGATGACCCCGGGGTGGACCGCGTTGATCGTGACGCCATGCTCTCCGAGGCGCCGGGCGAAGCGCCCGAGAAGAAGGAGGTTGCACAGCTTCGTCGTCGCGTAGGTGCGGATCGCGTGGAAGTCCTCGCCGGTGCGGGTTCGGTCCGGGTCGACCTTGCCCTTCACGTAAAGGCCCGCGCTCACCTGGACGATCCGGCCACCACGGACGAGCGCCCGCTCGAGCAGATGGTTGAGGAGGAACGGCGCGAGGTGGTTCACCGCGAAGGCGCGCTCGGTCCCGTTCTCGTCCCGCTCGAGGCGGCTCGGCCAGACGCCCGCATTGTGA
Organism: Pseudomonadota bacterium; assembly: GCA_023402175.1. Taxonomy (GTDB): domain Bacteria; phylum Myxococcota_A; class Polyangia; order Polyangiales; family Polyangiaceae; genus Labilithrix. The sequence goes on from JAEXCN010000463.1 coordinate 5,103, forward strand.
ACGAGGACGTCGATCCGCGGGCACGCCTCGAGGATGCGTCGCGCCGCGATGCGCGTGGTCTTCGGGCTCGAGAGATCGCCGGGCACGAGGCGGACGTCGCCGACCGCGGACAGCTCTCGCTCGGCGCGTAGGCCGGCCTCCGCATTCCGCGCGACGAGGATGACGCGACACCCCTTCGCGGCGAGCTCGCGTGCGACGGCGAGGCCGATGCCTCGGTTCGCGCCCGTGACGACGACGGCGGGTTTCGATTGCATGTGTGAGACGTTAGTCCGCTTCAGAACAACGTTCTAGAACATTATTTCATTCACGCCCGCCACGTCAGAAGGCCGCGCGGAAGCGTGCGTCACGCCGAGCAAGCTGGACGAGCCGTCTTCTCGGGTTACGCTCGCGAGAGTGACGCCTGCTCTTTCGGTACCGCGCCGGCTCGTCCTGACCCTCGCGACCGGGCTCACGCTCCTCGGCGCATGCGGACGCGACGAGGTGAACGGTGGCGAGCCCATCGGGAAGACGAGCCAGGACCTCGTTGCGGCGCCCCAGTACTACGTCGGCGTGCCGAGCATGCCGATGAAGCAGCTCGCGCTCACGTTCGACGACGGACCGGGCGCGCGGACGTCGGAGCTCTCGACGTATCTCAAGGGCCAGAACATCCGCGCCGTCTTCTTCGTCAACGGAGCGGGCATCCAGACGACGGCGCTCCCGACCGACCGGACTCCGCTGCCGGGCGCAACGACCGTCCTCGCGCAGCTCGCGGCCGACGGTCACCTCGTCGCGAACCATACGACGACCCATCGCGACATGCTGACAGAGGTCCCTGCGGACCAACGTGTCCGGGAGCTCTCCGAGACCGACGCGCTGATCACGGCTCACGGCAAAACGCCGTGGAACCGGTCACTGTTCCGCGCTCCGTACGGATCGTGGGGCACCGCGGTGTACACGACGCTCTCCTCATCGGCGATGAGCCACTACGTCGGCCCGATCTACTGGGACATCGGCGGCGGCCCTACCGACAAGAGCGCGAACGCGTCGATGGCCGCCGACTGGGAGTGCTGGGACCTCAGCTACACGACGAAGCAGTGCGCCGATCGCTACTTCAACGAGATCAGCACCGTTGGGCGCGGCATCGTCTTGATGCACGATCCTTACGGATCGGCGCCGGGAAACACCGTCGACATGGTGAAGGACCTCGTGCCACGCCTGAAAGCGGCGGGGTACACGTTCGTCCGCGCCGACGAAGTCTCGCGCATCGCGGCCGACTTCCCCGCATGTGCCGTGGCCGGCTGCGTGGCGTGCTCCGCCGGCGGGACCCCGTGCACGGGCTGCGCAGCCGGGCGTTATCTCTCCGGCGGCGCATGCAAGACGTGCAGCACCTGCGCGGCAGACACCTATCTCGCTGCAGCATGCACCGCCACGTCGAACGCGGTCTGCACGGCTTGCGACCCCTCGTGCGCCACGTGCTCCGGCGCGGGCGCAGGCGCGTGCACCGGGTGCGCGCTCGGAAAGTACCTCTCCGGCGGAACATGCAAGGCGTG
>JAEXCN010000329.1 GCA_023402175.1 Pseudomonadota bacterium
CTTCCGAACGACACGCGCCCCCGCGATACGCGAGCCTGAAGCGCGCGCACCATGAAGCGTGTGTCGTGATAACGTCGACCGCCTTGGGGCCGTCCAGGAGGCGGCTCGAAAAGGAGGCTCTCATGCGACGCTCGACGATGCTGCTCACCTCCGCGTGCGTGCTCGCGGCCGCCACCGCGCTCGCGGTCGGCGTCTCGGCGTGTGGAGGCAGTGACAATCCCCCGCCCACTGCTCCGACGGCAACGGCATATCCCCCGCAGCCCACGGGCGGCTACTACCCGCCGCCCCAGAATACGGGCGGATATCCCCCTCCGCAGCCCACGTATCCGCAGCCGCAGCCGACGGCGGCGCCCACGCCAGAGGGAACGATGGCGACGCCGGGCCCGCTCGCGCTGCCTTGCCAGAACGACAGCGCGTGTGGCCTCCATCGCTGCAACACGCAATTCCAGAAGTGCGCGTTCCCCTGTCAGGGCCCGGTCGACTGCGCGGCGGGCACCCAGTGCATGATGGGCGTCTGCGCGCCGAAGCCGCCCGGCGCTCCGTGATCCCATCGCCTCGCGCCTGATCGCGTCGAGGCACATCCATGCGCGCGCTCGCACCTAGTGGTCGAGCGCGCGCGCTGCTTCCATCACGACGCGGGACGCGGGACATGCACGAGCGACGCGCGACATGCACGAACGACGCGGGACATGCACGAGCGAGGCGGGACATGCACGAGCGAGGCGGAACGCGCCCGCTGCATCGTGCAACGCACGCCGCGAACACCCGATCACGTAGCGGCGGGGAGCCTCACGAAGAGCGATGCGCTCGCCGTGCGGGCGAGGCGCTGACCGTCAAGGAATGCACGATCACGCGCATCCTCTCGCGCGCATCGAATGCCGAAGATCCGCCGGAATATCGGATAAACCGCGTGTGGGCCGAATATGGGCCCAATGTGGGCCAATGTGGAATAGCCGGCGCGTGAGCGCGAAACTGCGAACTTCAATTGATTCAAGGGTCGGGCGCGGCAAGGGAAAAGTCCTTGCCATTACGGCGTGCCGCTTGCTTCGATGAAGGTGATGCTGCGGATGATTTGCCTTGGGGTCGCCGTATCGTGCAGTGCCCTCGTTGCGTGCGGAGGTGCCATCCAGCAGGAAGACGAATCTCGCGAGACCAGCGGAGGCCCGAAGCAGACGCTCTCGGCAGCGATACCGGCAGCAGGCACACCCTACGGCACGTGGGAGCTCGTCTCGCTCGAGGGCATGCCCGGTGGCAAGCCTTCGACGCAGACGTACGGTCATCTTTCCCTCGAGCTCCGAAACGACGACACGGCGATCGCGCGACTGTGCACGAAGCCGTACTTCGAAGTCGACGAGAGCACCTATCGGTGCGCCGACGAAAGCGCGTACGAGTGTCTCTACGGGAGCGTCGACAAGAACGGCTCCACGTGGCGCGTGACCATCCCTGGCCTCGGCAGCACCTCGCGAGCGTCGGGCGGCGCGGTCGTCACCGACGAGACCGACAAGCTCATCGTCCGCGACATCCTCCCCAAGTACGCATCGGGGACGTTCACGCGGGCCACCGGCGATTCGCCCACCCGCTCCTGCGCCGGCCGCTGACGCCTCCGCAGCTCGAGCGGCTGCGCGAGCCGCAGCGCAAGCGCCTGCGCGTCACGGCCGCGGAGGGATGAGGCGTGAACCGTTTTCGCATCGGTTCATGCTAGGCTCCGTCCGCGAGCCATGACGACGTCGTCTTCCGAACGCCGGACCGCCATCTTGAAGGCGGCCACACGCCTGTTCGAGCACTACGGCCATGGCAAGACGACGATCGCCGACGTCGCGCGCGAGGCACAGGTCGGCGTCGGCACGGTCTACCTCGAGTTCGACTCGAAGGAGGCGATCGTCCAGGAGCTCTCGCTCTCCACGCACGTCGGCGTGCTCGACGCGATGCGAAGCGCGAGCGAGGCGGGCGCCGATCCGGCACACCGCCTCTCCGCCGTGCTCGAGGCGCGGACGCGCTGCTTCCTCGAGCTCGGGCGCCGAGGCCAACACGCCTGCGAGCTCTTGCACTGCAAGACGGAAGGGGTCCGCGCCGCGCATCAGCGCTTCAAGGAGCAGGAGCGCGAGCTGTTCGAGGCGATCATCCGCGATGGTCAGAGCGCGGGCGTTTTCGCGACGAGTGAATCTTCCACCACGCTCGCCGCACTCGTCCAGCGCGCGTTCGTGAGCCTCGCGCCCCCGTCGATCTTCGGCCCCGACGACGACGCGGCGCGCGCCTCGAGGGATCTCTGCCGCTTGCTGCTGAACGGGCTCCTCGCGAAGAATTCGGCTGCGCTCGTGGAGAGCAAGAGCCCGTCTGCTCGCACCTCGAGCACGACGAAGAAGCCGACCTCGACGGCCACGCAGAAGGCACGACGCGCACGCTGACGACGACGCGTGCGTGACAGATCACGCACGTCGCGCGAGCGAGAGCGCAACGTCGCCTCGTCCATCGATCGGCCTTCATTTCCGGGCCACCACGTTCGATGCCGCGCGGAGCGGTCGCGTTCTTGGGGCCTTTCGCCACGAACTTTCTTCTGGGGAGCGTTGACGTAACCGTGAACGAAGTTAGTTTTCATTCACTGCTCAAACTTTCGATGTTCGGCGGCGGGATGGCGCCCGCTTCGACGTCCCGAGAGAACTCAGGAGAACAATCCAGATGACCCAGCTCCGTGGCGGTCTCCCCACGCCGCCCTCACCGATTGCTGCCTTGCCTCTGCGTACCGGGGTCCTGTTCCCTGGCGCAACGCTCACGTTTGCAGTCGGGCGCGCCCGTTCGGTAGCGCTCGTTCGTTCGCTCCACCCGGGCGACGTCGTGGTGACGCTCACCCAGAAAGATCCGCGGCCGGTCGACCTCGACCGTGACGACGTCCACCTGTTCGGCACGTATGCCCGCGTGAAGACCGTCACGCGGAAGAGCGAGCGCGAGTACGAGCTCTCGCTCGAAGGCCTCGGGCGTGCGCGGTTCGACGGATTCACCTCGTCCGACCCGTTCTACACGGCCAACGTGGTGCATCTCGCCGAGACCGGCAACGACGGCGTCGAGGCGCAGGAGCTCGCACGAGCTCTCGCGGGCGAGATCGCCGAGCTCGTCCGCGAAGCGGGCGGAGCGCTTGCCAACATCGAGGCGTTCGACGGCGCCGAGCCGGGTCTCTACGCCGACCGCATCGCGGCGCTCCTCGACCTGCCGCTGGCGCAGGAGATGGAGCTCCTCGGTGAGCCCGACGTTACCGCGCGCATCCGCGTGCTCGTGAAGCGCATCGGCGAGGGCAAGGCCAAGGCCGAGATCCGCGCCAAGATCGAAGGCGAGGTCAAGAAGGAGCTCGGGAAGAACCAGCGTGAAGCGGTCCTTCGCGAGCACATGAAGGCCATCAAGCGCGAGCTCGGCGGCGACGGCGGCGACGACAACGACGTCGACGCGCTCAGGAAGCGGCTCGACGAGGCGAACCTGCCCGAGGAGGCGCGCAAGACGGCCGACCGCGAGCTCCGCCGCCTCGAGAGCATGGGCGGAAACGGCGCCGAGGTGCACGTCATCCGCAACTACCTCGAGCTCATGGCGGACCTTCCGTGGGACAAGCGGTCGGCCTCGGACATCGATCTCGACACGATCGCTGCTCAGCTCGAAAGCGATCACTACGGGCTCGAGGACATCAAGAAGCGCATCCTCGAGCACGTCGCGGTGCTCAAGCTCTCCGGCAACACGAAGGGAACCCTCCTTTGCTTCGTCGGACCGCCCGGCGTCGGCAAGACGTCGCTCGGCCAGTCGATCGCCGATGCCACCGGCCGGCCGTTCGTTCGCGTCGCCCTCGGCGGCGTCCGTGACGAGGCCGAGATCCGAGGGCACCGCCGCACGTACGTCGGCGCGCTCCCGGGGCGTCTCATCAGCGCGCTTCGCAAGGCCAAGGTGAAGAACCCGGTCGTCCTCCTCGACGAGATCGACAAGATGACGTCGGGCTGGGGCGGCTCACCCGAGGCTGCGCTCCTCGAGGTCCTCGACCCCGAGCAGAACAAGACGTTCACCGATCACTACCTCGAGGTCCCCTTCGATCTCTCCGAGGTGATGTTCGTGTGCACCGCGAACACGCTCGAGACGCTTTCCGCCCCGCTGCGTGACCGCCTCGAGATCGTCGAGGTGAGCGGCTACACCGCGGACGAGAAGGTCAACATCGCTCGCCGTCACCTCGTCTCGAAGCGGACGAAGGAGCACGGCATGGCCGATGGCAAGCTCACGATCTCGGACGCTGCGCTCGGCGCCATCGTCCGCGACTACAC
>JAEXCN010000469.1 GCA_023402175.1 Pseudomonadota bacterium
GAGTACGTGGCCGCCGGCTATCGGCCTCGCCTCGGCGACGAGCACGAGCCGATGCCGTACCGCATCGTCGCCGCGCGCGACGGCACGCTGCTCGACTACGATCCCGCCGTTCCCCCCGGCGCGCCGACGACGCTTTCTGCGGGAGAGGTCGTGACGTTCTGGTCCGGCACGGGCGATGCCTTCGTCGTTCGCACGCAGGACGCCGATCATCCGATCTACCTCGCCGCGTACATGTCCGGCGGCTGCGAGAAGCTCGCGGGGAACGACTTCATCGGCGATCGCGACTTCGCGTGCAACGGCGATCCGGAGTTCGTGAACGTCGTCCCCGCGGGGCAATACCTGAGCTCGTACAGCTTCTACGCCGACCCGACGTACGAAGAGACTTCGCTCGTCATCATCCGCCAGAAGGGAGGCGAGCGCTTCGAGGACGTCTGGCTCGAGTGCGCAGGTGACCTCACCGACTGGAGACCGATCGGAACGAAAGGCCAGTACGAGTTCACGCGCGTCGATCTGATCCGCAAATTCGGTCCGGGCCAATCGTTCGACGGCGGCGTCTGCCAGAAAGGCCTCCAGCGGATGAAGAGCAACGGCCCGTTCACTGCCACCGTGTGGGGCTGGGGCCGTACGGCGAGCTACGCGTATCCGGGCGGAATGGCCCTGCGAAAGCTCGCGAAGACGCCGCTCACTCCCATCCACTGATCTTCGCGGCTCGACACTCAGTAGCCTTCGGTCTTTGCGATGATCTCGTTCATGATCTCTCGCGTACCGCCGCCGATCGGATAGAGGCGTGCGTCGCGGTAGAGTCTCTCCACGAGATACTCGCGCATGTAGCCGTTGCCCCCGTGGATCTGCACGGCTTGGTCGACGACGAACGAGCACATGTCCGTCGCCGCATTCTTCGTCATCGCCGCGAGCCCCGGCACCTGTTCACCTCGCCCCACCCGCGTGGCGCACTCGCCGACGAGGGCGCGCGCTGCGGCGATCTTCGTCGCCATGTCCGCGAGCTTGTGCCGAATGACCTGATGGCCCATGAGCGTCTTGCCGAACGCGATCCTCTCGCGGGCGTATTTCATCGATTCGCGATAAGCGAGCTCGGCGATCGCAACGCATTGCCCGGCGAGGAACAGCCGCTCGTTCGCGAAGTTGATCATGATCGCGAGGAAGCCTTGGTTCTCCTCGCCGATGAGGTTCGACACGGGGACGCGGCAGCTCTCGAACGCGAGCTCCGCGGTGTCGCTCGCCCACCAACCGGTCTTCTTCAGCTTCTTGCTGACGGTGAACCCCGGCGTCCCGCGCTCGATCACGAGCAGCGAGATCCCGGAGTGCCCCTCCCCTCCCGTCCGCACGGCCGTGGTGACGATGTCCGCGCGACAGCCCGACGTGATGAACGTCTTCGCGCCGTCGACGATGTAGTGATCGCCGTCGCGCACGGCCCTCGTCCGGACGGATGCGACGTCGCTACCGCCGCCGGGCTCGGTGATCGCGAGGGCGCTCACCTTCTCGCCCGCGAGCACGGGCGCGACGAAACGCTTCTTCTGCTCGGGCGTTCCGAGGCGAACGATGGGCGGCAGCGCGATGCCGTGGCTGTTCAGGCCGACGCACGTCCCGACGGACTTGCCCTCGAGCACCATCTCCTCGGCCGCGACGAGCGCGTGCGTGATGTCGCCGCCACCCCCGCCCTCCTCTGGCGGATACGAGATCCCGAGCATGCCTGCGCCGGCGGCCGCCGCGTAGAGGTCGCGCGGGAACTCCTCGGCCTCTTCCCACGCATGAGCGTGGGGCGCGATGTACCTCTGCGAGAACCGCTTCACCGCCTCGCGAAGATGCGCATGCTCCTCGGTCTCGAAGAGGTACGTCATGGTGCCGAGGATGCTAGCGTAAAGGCCACATGGGCACGGTCTTGCTGTTCGACATCGACGGAACGCTCGTCTCGACCGGCGGCGCGGGCCGCCGCGCGATGGTCGGTGCGTTCGTGAACCTCCACGGCAAGGAGGACGTCTTCGAAGGCACCTCGTTCGCAGGCATGACCGATCGTGCGATCGCGCGTCATGGCCTGCGCGATCTCGTCGCCGAGATCACGGAGGCCGACATCGATCGCGCGCTGGATGCCTATCTCCGGCTGCTCGAGGAGGAGCTCGCCAAGGCGGAGGGGTATCGCGTGCTACCGGGCGTGATGGCGCTCCTCGACTCGCTCCGTGGCATTCCCGACGTCGCCATCGGGCTCGGCACCGGCAACGTTCGGCGTGGTGCATACGCGAAGCTCGCGCGTGGCGCCCTCGACAGCGCCTTCGCGTTCGGAGGCTTCGGCTGCGACGCCGAAGATCGCGTCGAGCTCATCCGCGCCGGTGCACGACGCGGCGCCGAGGCCCTCGGCAAGCCCCTCGAGAAATGCCGCGTCGTCGTGATCGGCGACACGCCGAAGGACGTGGCGGCGGCCCAAGGCATCGGCGCACGCTGCATCGGCGTCGGTACCGGCGCCTACTCGGCCGCGGACCTCACGGGCTGCGGCGCGCATCGAGCGTTCGCGACGCTCGAGCACGAGCACGTCCGAGCGGCGCTCTTCGACGATCGCTGATCGAGACCATCGAGCTGCGCACGACGACGCTCGCACTCATCGCGCGCGTCGTCGGCCCGTGGATCAGTTCGCCGGCTGCAGGAGGTTACGCAGCTGATCCATCGTGAACTCGTAGTTCTTGCGACAGTAGTCGCACTGGATCTCGAGCGTCTTGCCGCCTTCCATGAGCGACTCGATGTCCGAACGCGGGAGCGAAGCGAGGCTTCCCGCGAGGCGCTCGGGGCTGCAGCGGCATCCGAAGTGGACCGTGCGATCGCCGACCTTCGTATACGGCATCCCGTAGAGCGTCTCCGAGAGGAGCACCTCGGGTGAGGCTGCACCGCGCGCGAGGAGCGGGACGATGTCCTCGAAGTTCTTGAGCCGTTCGGTCATGACCATGAGCGGTCCTTCCTCGACCTCCGGCAGCAGCTGGACCATGTATCCGCCCGCGGCGACGACCTCTCCTGCCGCGACGTGACAACCGACGGCCATCACGGTCACGACCTGCTCGGACTCCTGCATGTAGGCCATGTACGCGGACGAGATCGTCGGCGCGCCTTGCGGGACCTGCACGACGCCCTGGTGGAGCTGTCCGTTGTGGAGCGTGCGCGCGACCTGGAGCACGCCGCGCTCGCCGAGGGGCATCGTCTTCGTGTTCGCCGGAAGCTGGATGAGCCCGCGGGTGGCTCCGTCCGGATGGGTGTCGGCGACCATGCGCATGCGCGGGTTGTCGCCCTGGAGAATGGCCTGCAAGCGGTTGTCCGGGGCCATGCTCTCTCGAACGAGGACGGCGCCGGTCAGCAGATCGGCAAAGGTACGGACGAGGTCGAGGCCTTCGGGTTGCTGCGCTTCGAGGGCGCCCCGTACGGTCGCGGTCGTATCGGCCGCGATGACGCGGAAAGCTCCGTCGTCCGTGATGGCGCGGAGGACAGTGTCGTGGTGAACCAAGGTCCCCCGATTCTCGCACGAAACGAAGACGCGCGCAGGCTCAGGCAGACCTGCGCGCGTGCTCGAGCTCGTCGGTTTCGATCATCGACCCGGACCGCACTCAGTAGCCGGCGGGCAGAACGACGTCCCAGAGCGGCGTCACCTGACGGTTGCAGCGCGAGGGATCGGTGTGGCCGCTCGCGTCCTCCTCGCACTCCTTGATGGGGCCGTTCAAGTAGTCGAGGTCGAGGTCGTGATAGCCGGGGAGCACGGCGTCGTCCCAGCGATCGGGACGGATGCCGCCCCAGGAGTTCTTCACGCGGACGAACTGGATCTTGGTGCCGTCGGCGAGCGCCTTCTCCATCTGCTGCGGCGTGGCCTGCTCTCCGGCCTTCAGCAGCCCGACGTCCGGCACCTCGGCCTGGTAGTCGTGCATGACCGTCATGTGACCGCCCTGACTTCCCGGTCCTCGGCGATCGAGCTCGGCCTTCGAGAAGTGCGAGTCGCGCGTGAGCGCGTTGAAGTCGACCTTCCACGACGTGATGACCGGCTGGCCGTCGTGCAGCGCGTTCTGCACGCGCTTCCAGAACGCACGCCGCTCCGTCGGGCTCAAAGGATACGTCTCCTCGTTCCAGGCGAACTTGCCTTCGCGCGGAGCCCACCAGCCGCTGCTCTTTCCGAGCGCGTCGGCGAGCGTGCCGTTGACGAACGCACCGGTCTCCGGATCCTTGAGTCGCGCCTTGAAGTCCTGCGGGCGGATCACCTTGTTCGCGCGAGCAGCGTCGTTCGCGGGTCCAGAGCGGTCGAGCGTGCGCTCGACGCCCGGGCCGAAGACTTTGTCGATGCGACGGGTCATCTCCTCGGAGAGGCCCCACGCGCGATCGAGCTCCTTGCGGACAGCCTTGCGATCGCGACGGACGGCGGGATCCTTCAGCACGCCGGTCTTGAGCGACGCGTTGATCGCGTTCAGCGCCGTGCTCTGGCGGTTCGACATCTCGGAGCTGCCTTCGCTCGGGATGAAGTCCGCCTCGTTCATGATCCCGTAGCGTGCGATCAGGTCGGCGGCGGTCCCGTAGCTGCCGCCCGTCGAGATCTCGTCCGACGCGCGGCCGTTCGTGAGCTGCTCGTACCAGTGCCAGTACGTGAGCCACGACTCGGACGTGTTCTGCTCCTGGTTCGTCGCACCCTTGTTCAGCGCCTCGAGCCAGCTCGTCGTCGCATACAACCAGCAGTTGCCGATCGACTGGCGCTTCACCTTCGAGTGGCTCACCTGTGTGATGTCGTCCGTCGACGACTCGGCGTCGTCGTTGTCGTTGTCGGTGTCGGCCGCGCATCCCGCAGCGCCGAGCGTCGCGAGGGCAAGCATCGAGGCGAGCGACAACCAACGAGACGTACCGAGCAGATTCATGTCTTCCTCCGAGCCGTGTTCCAGCCGCGGGAGGTCGCTTCTGCGAAGGGTGTGCCCAGGTCGCCGTCACACCTACATGACAAGATCTCGTGGATTTCTGGCGATCACCGGTCGGCGCCATCGAGGGGAAGGTGGATCGTTTACCCACCTTTGCGCACCTTGCCCATGGCGCACGTTGCAGCGTACCGCTGAACGGCGGTCCTCGTCGCCGGCGAGACGCCAGCACAGCGGAGCCGCCGTCAGCGGTTGGCCGGCGGGATCACTTGAAGCCGATGTCGAACGCGCCGCGCAGACCGGCGTTGAAATTGAGGCCGATCGAGCTACCGGACTCGGTGTAGAGCGGCAGCGAGGAGTACTCCGCGGGAACGCCGGCGATCGAAGGCGGCACGTTGGCCTTCTCGCGGCTCAGGAACATCAGGTCCGCGCCGATGAATAGGCCGAGGCGGACGAACTTCGTGACCCAGTAGCTCGCGTTGACGTCGACACCCACGAGCAGTCCCTTCACATCGACGTCCGGCGGGAAGTACGTGCCTGGCGCGAGCGACTTGCGGAACAGCCCCTGCTGGATGTCCTGATCGAAGACGTAGCCGACGTGCGCCGAGAAGACCGGAGAGATCGGACGGAGCGGCAAGCCGTATCCGGCCGAGAGCGCGAACGTCCAGAGCGCGAACTCCGTCGTGTCGTAGACACGCCAGCGCGCGCCCAAGCGAAGGTCCTTGAGGCGTAGGCCCGCCGACAGACCGTAGAGAAGCCCGTTGGCGCCGGTCTTATCGAAGCCCGTGTTGTCCGAGAGCGCGGCGAGGTCCGAGCGCGTGAAGCCGAAGTCGCCGGAGATGTAGACGGCCTTCTCGGCCTCCTGGCTCAGATCGAGCTCCTTCTGCTCGGCGGCGTGCTTCTCCTCCTCCGCTTTCCTCTCTTCCTCGGCCTTCTTCTCTTCCTCTTCGCTCTTCTGTTCGTCCTCGGTCTGCGCGGCGGCGGCCGCGTTGGTCTTGTCCTTCTCCTTCTTCTGAACCTTGGGCGTGCGAGCTCCCCCTTGCGCGAACGCCTGTCCTTCGGCGGGCCCAACTGCTGCCCCCAGCGCGAGCACGAACGACGCCGTCGCAACGAGCGCGGCGCGGTTCGACGTACGAATGGGCATGGCGCCCATTAGACGACGTCGCCGGTGCGAATACCAATACGTTTCCGTCTCGCGCGGCGCCTCCACCACCCCATGGCGACGAGCACGACGCCGGCGAGGAAGGCCAGGGCCCCGACCGCGGCGACGACGAACGAGTTCCGGATGCTCGGGGGAAGCCGGTCGTCGTAGATGACGAGCCGGCGCGAGGCGATCCGCGCCTCGCCGACGCGGTCGGCCCCGAGGTCGACGTAGACCGAGAGCGGCTGATCGCCCGCGGAGGCGAACGGGCCTACCAGCCGCTCGACGAGGAGCTCCGGCATCGGGCCACGCTGCGAAGGTGGTGCGGCCTGTCCGTAGAGGACGTTCGGCCGCTCGGCCGGATCGAGCCAGCCCGCGGCCTGGGCGAGGGTCGTCCCCATGCGGTCCTTCACCTGGACGACGAGCGGCATCTTCGCGTGGACGACGGGCATGCCTTCGCTCTCGGGGAGCCCCTCGCGATCGAACACGACCTGGACGCTGACCGTGTAGCGCCGCCCGCCCCACGGAACGAGCTCTCGCGTCGTCGGCCCCTCGCCGAGAGGCATGACCTCGACTGCATGCCTCCCGTTCCAGGTGAAGAGCGAGTTACATCCGCTGAAGGTCCCCACGACAGCGGCGACGAGACCGAGGAGGAGCAGGACGACGCCGAGACGCACCGCGCCTCCTTACCACACGAACGTGCTTCCCACGGCCCTTGCGACCTGGGATCCTCCGAGCAAAGGTGCCGCGATGGCCGGGGCCCGCACGAAGAAAAGACGCAGCTCACGCACGCAGCCGAACCTGACGGCGGAGCGCGTCCGTGACGAGGCCCTCCGCCTCATCGAAGAGGAAGGGCTCGAAGGCTTCAGCACGCGAAAGCTCGGGCGTGCGCTCGGCGTCGAGGCGATGGCCATCTATTGGTACTACCCGAGCAAGGAAGCGCTGCTCGACGCGGTCGTCGAGACGCTCGTCGCCAAGCTCGGGAGCCCTACGGACGGCGCGGCGATGCCGACCGACTTCATCGACGCGCTTCGCAAGCTCGCGCACGCGTATCGCGGGCTCGCGCATGCGTATCCGAGCGCGTTCCCGCTCCTCGCGACGCGACGCTTCGCCACGGAAGGCACGTACCGCTTCCTCGACGATCTGTTCACGCTCGCGGAGAAGTACGGCCTCGATGCGCGGTCGACGGCGCGTTTCTACCGCGTCGTTGCGAGCTACTGCAGCGGCATCGCGCTCGACGAGCTCGCTGGCATCCGTGAGCTCGAGACGCGGCACGACGCGAAGGAGTCGCGCGCGGCGCTTCCTCGCCTCGCGGCGGTCTGGGAGTGGCTCGCCCCGGAGCACTACGAGGACGTCTTCGCGTTCGGGCTCGAGGTGCTCCTCTCGGCGGTCCGCGAGCAGGCGGCGGGGCGCTCGTCGCGCAAGCTCCCGTCTGCAGCCGAGCAGAACAAGCGCTCGAAGAAAGCCCCGCGCAAGGCTCGCGCGTGACGCGATCGGTCGCGAAGAATCGTCGGCGGCGGGGTTGCGCGAGTCATTTTACAGTGTAAAAGATGCGCACGGAGACACCTTGAGCGGGCAGACGAACAGTCCTTCGCGAAGGTCGAGAACCACGCTCTTCGCCGCAGCGATCGGCGCCGTCGTCCTTGCGGCGGCGCCCTCCGCGCGTGCCGTCGAGCCTTGGTCCGATCCCGATCCGCTCGGGCCGCCAGCGCGCATTCCGCTGAGCGCGCAGACCGGCTTTCGCGGCGGAGCGGAGTACCGCGCGAACGCGGTCGCGATCCGTCCGCTCGATCTGGCGAGCACGCGCGACAAGAACTTCGGCGCGATCGAGCATCGCCTCCGCCTCGACGCCGGCCTCGACTGGGAGGACAAGGTCCGCCTGAGCACGTCGGTCGACGTGCTCGACGGCGTGCTCTGGGGTGACAACGGCACGCGCGCCGACGCAGTCGAGCCGACGAGCGGCGCGAACGTCAGCACCGTCAATCCCAACGCGACCGTCCCGTGCGTCTCGCTCCGCCCGGGAGAGCTGGCGACGGACCCTTCGAGCTATCGCTACGGCCTCTGCTCCGGCGAGCCCGTCTTCGTTCGGCGGCTCTATGGCGACGTGCTCACGCCGGTCGGCCTTCTTCGCATCGGCCGCCAGCCGTTCACCGAAGGCGCGTCGATCACGGTCAACGACGGCGACGGGCGCCGCAATCGCTTCGGCTTCGCGCGCAGGGGCAACAGCGCCGATCGCATCCTCTTCGCGACGAAGCCGCTCGAAGCGTTCAAGCCGCCGGCCGAGCGCGATCGATCCGAGACACGCGGCGCGTTCCTCATCCTCGCGTACGACCGCCTCGTCACCGACAACCCGCAGCGTTTCGCCGACGATCTGCACGGCTGGATCACCGCCGTCCGCTGGCTCGAGCCGACGCATCGCCTCGGCGGCGACTTCGAGGCGCGCCTCTACCACTCATACCGCTGGAGCAAGGACAACGACACGGGTGTCTCCGCCTTCGGTGGGCGCCTCATGTCGAAGCTCGGAAACGACTGGCACGCGGGCATCGAGGCGTCGTTCGTGACGGGCTCGACGCGCGAGGTCGCCGACGCGGTGCGGGTGATCACGAACGATCCTTCCGTCGTCCAGAGCATCCGTCAGCTCGGCGCGCGCGCGACGGTGCGCTGGGACCAGAAGCTCTACTCGTTGTACCTCGAAGGCGACTACGCATCGGGCGACGCCGATCCGCAGACGCGCACGCCGCTCACGCAGTTCCGCTTCGCCGAAGATGCGAACGTCGGGCTCCTCCTCTTCGAGCACGTGCTCGCGTACCAGAGCGCGCGCGCTGCGGCCGCCGGCGTCGCGGTGCTCCGCGATCTCGGCGCGCCGTCGTATCCGCTCGAGCAGGTCGCCACGCGCGGCTCGTTCACGAATGCGGCGGCGCTCTTCCCGCAGGTCGACGTCCGCCCGATGGATGACCTCCTTCTCCGTGGCGGCGTCCTCTTCGCATGGGCGCCTGCGAGGGTCGTCGATCCGATCGCGTCGCTACAGCGTCGGGACGGCAATCGCCTCGACGACGACCTCGTCAACTTCGCAGGCGGGCGGCCCGGCCGCTATTACGGCACGGAGATCGATCTCCGTGTGCAGTACCGGATGTTCGACCACTTCGCCGCCGACCTCGAAGGCGCCGTCCTCTTCCCCGGCAGCGCGCTCGAGGACGCGAACGGCGACGCCGTCCGCAGCTTCCTCGCGCAGGCTCGCGGCACGTTCTTCTTCTGAGGCTGTTTCCTGCTCGAGACCCGTACATGAAAAGGCTCGCTCGCTTCTTCGCCGTCACGTCCGCCGCCGCGCTCACGCTCGCGGCCGCGGCGTCTTGCGAAACATACGAGCCGCCGCCGCGTCCCGTGATCGCGGGGCTGAAGGAGGGTGTGCTCGACGATCCGCGCGCCCCGCTCGTGATCGACTTCGGAACGTCGATCGATCCCGCCACCCTCTCCGTGAAGGTGGCGCTGTTCGAGCCCGACGTCGAAGGGAACCTCGCCGACGAAGACGCCGATCCGGAGACCGAGCTCCGCGTGCTCGTGCGTCGCGATCCGCTCGAGGGCGACGTCGGTGCGACGGCGGAGATCGATGCAGCTGCAGGGCGCGTCACGCTCGTCCTCGACTCTGCGCTGCCGGTCGGGCCGAAGCTCGTGCTGCTCGTCGAAGGCGGCCTGCGCTCGCCGTCGGGAAGCGTGTCGCGCAGGCGCGTCCGAATCCCGTTCTCGTACGTCGTGAAGTGCGCCGCGGGAGCGTCGAAGTTCCCGAGCGGGACGTACTTCGTCCTCCTCGACGTCGATCAGCCGCTCGGCACGCAGATCCAGCTCCTCGCGTACATCGATGTCGACCCGAGCACGGGCGCGCTCGTCGGTCAGTTCACGAACGCCGATCGCAACCCGGAGCAGAAGTGCCCGTCGGCGTGCCCCTCGACGGACGTCTGCCGCCTCCTTCCCGCACCGCAGTGCGTACCGCCCTCGGAGCGCGCGGGCACGGTCGACGAATGGCCGGACTTCGTTCCGAACGCGCCGCCGCCGACCGGTTACTCGTTCGTCGTGCAGGGATGTGCCGTCGACGATGGCGCGGCGAGCGGCGTGCTGACGGCGCCCGCGACGATGGTCGTCGAAAGCCCGAAGGTCACCGTCGAAGCACTGACGATGACCGCGAGCTTCACGCCGGGTCCCGACGGCATCGTCCGCGCGACGGGAAGCCTGACGGCCGACGTCGTGCGCCTCGGCACGAACCCGCTCGGCCCCGGCAAGGGATCGATGGCGGCCGTTCGCATCCCGGACGATCGCGTTCCGCCGAACGTCCCGCGCCCGGCAGCACGTGCGGACGCCGGCACCAGCGTGATGGAGAAGTCGCCATGAAGATCCCGTCGAAGGGTACGCCGCGCGAAGAGCTCATCGGGACGATGCAGGCCTACCGCGATGCGGACGCGGACGCGGCCCGAGCTCGCCTCTTCAGCCTCGTCTATGCGACGCGTCCGGACGTGCTCGAGGTCGCGAAGGAGGCGTTCACGACGTTCTTCTCCGAGAACGCGCTGAACCCGATGGCCTTCCCGAGCCTTCGCCGGATGGAGACCGAGGTCGTCGCGATGACGCTCGGCCTCATGAACGCGCCCGCTGGCGCAGCCGGCGCGATGACGAGCGGCGGCAGCGAGAGCCTTCTCCTCGCGCTCAAGACCGCACGCGAGTGGGCGCGCGCCGAGCGCCCGCACGTCACGCGCCCCGAGGTCCTCCTGCCCGCGACCGCACATCCGGCGCTCTTCAAGGCGGCCGACATGCTCGGTCTCGTTGCCGTCGTCGTCCCGACGGGTCCCGGGTTCGGCGCGGACGCGGCGGCGGCGCGACGGCTCGTCACCGAGGACACGATCCTCGTCGTCGGCTCGGCGCCGCAATATCCGCACGGGGTCGTCGATCCGATCGACGAGCTCGCCGCGATCGCCGCGGAGCGCCGGATCCTCTGTCACGTCGACGCTTGCTTCGGCGGCTTCATGCTGCCGTGGGTCGAGAGGCTCGGGCATCCGGTGCCACTGTTCGACTTCCGCGTGCCGGGCGTCACCTCGATCTCGGCCGACCTCCACAAGTACGGCTACGCCGCGAAAGGAGCGTCGACGGTCCTCTACCGAACGCGTGCACTCCGCAAGCATCAGTTCTACGTCCATGCGGACTGGCCTGGTGGGCTCTTCGCCAGCCCAGGCGTCCTCGGCACGCGTCCCGGCGGCGCGATCGCTGCCGCGTGGGCGGTGCTCCACTACCTCGGCGAGGAGGGTTATCTCGATCTCGCGAAGCGCGCGATGAACGCGACGCAGGCGATCGCGAACGGCGTCCGCGAGATCCCCGGACTCTGCATCCTCGGAGAGCCCGTGATGAGCGCGCTCGCGATCGGCACGCACGCGGCGGGCAGCGAGGCTCCGCTCGACGTCTACGTCATCGCAGACCTGATGAGCGCGCGTGGTTGGTTCTTCGATCGCGGGCAGTCGCCACCGAGCCTGCACCTGACGGTCAGCCCGGCACACGACGCGATCGCCGAGGTGTTCCTCTCCGATCTGCGCGCCTCCGTGGAGCATGCGCGGAGCTCGAAGGAGCAACCGCAGGGAAAGGCCGCGCTCTACGGGATGCTCGGCACGCTCCCCGATCGGGCGTTCGTGCGCGATGCGCTCCTCGAGCTGATGGACAGCTTCGACTCTCCCTCCGGCACTGCGGCTGTGTCATGACCAGCGTTCTCCCGCAGCGATTCACGTCTCTGCTCGATCTGGCGCGCCTGCCTTGGTTCTCGCTGCGCGAGGATCCGAGCGCGGGGGGCCGCCCGCGGCTCGTCATGACCGACCCGAGCGTGGGGCCGATCGCCGATTTCCACACGCACCTCGCGCTCGCGTACGTGAGGCCGCCGAGCGTCGACTACGGCGCGCTCCACCCGGAGACGCAGCACTACTTGCCGGCGTGCTGCGCGATCGATCTCGATGTCTACGCGAACAAGAACATGTCGCCGGAGATCATCAAGGAGCTCACGCGCGATCTGACGTGGCGGAGCCTCGGGCCGCGTGGGATGCGCGCGACGCACACGATCCCGAACCTCACCCGCGAGATGGACGAGACCGGGATCCGCGCCTCCGTGCTCCTCCCGATCGACTTCCCTGTCCTCTCGGACAACGCGAGCGTCGCGCTGTCGGCGGCGGCCTCGACGTCCAAGATCCTATCCGCCGGCTCCGTGCACCCGTACGCGCGCGATCCGGAGCGGCGCCTCGACGCGCAGCTCGCGAGGGGCGCTCGCGGCGTGAAGATGCATCCGTCGGTGATGCTCGTGCGTCCCGACGCGCGCCGCGCGCGCTCGCTCTACGAGATGTGCGGCGATCGAAACATGTTCGTGTTCTGGCACTGCGGGCCGGCCGGCATCGAGCCGAAGCTCGGGCAGTACCTGAACCAGGTGAAGTTCTACGAAGCGCCGATCCGCGAGAACCCGAAGACGACGTTCATCCTCGGCCACGCCGGTGCGAGACAGTTCGAGCAGGGGCTCGCGCTGCAGAAGGCGTACCCGAACGTGTGGCTCGAGACGTCGTCGCAGTCGCTGTCGAACGTGCGCCGGATGGTGCTCGAGGCCGATCCCGATCGGATCGTCCACGGCTCGGACTGGCCGTTCTATCACCCGGCGATCAGCGTCGCGAAGGTGCTGATCGCGACCGAGGATCGGCGCGAGATCCGTCACAAGATCCTCTGGGGCAACGCGGCTCGGCTGCTCGAGATCGACTGAGGCGCAGGCCGCGCCGCGCCGGAGTAGAATGCCGGCAACCATGCCTCGGCCTCGAGCGAAAGCACGTGCGGCTCGTGCGGTGCGACGCTCCCCGCAGACGCGCGCTTCTGCCACCGGTGCGGGCAAGCGCTGCCGACTTCGCCGGCGCCGCTCATGGGCGCACGCCCCGACACCGAGCTTGCGTCGACGGAGCTCGCGGCTGCGGCCGTCCTCGGCGACGGCATGGCCGGGAGCCTTCCGCCGATGCGCTTGCCGGAAGGCACGACGATCTCGGTCTATCGCATCGAGTCGGTCATCGGCGAGGGCGGCATGGGCGTGGTCTACCGCGCGCGCGACATGGCGCTCGGCCGCGACGTCGCGCTGAAGTGCCTCCACATGAACCTCGCGGGCGATCCCGAGGTGCGCCGCCGCTTCGTCCGCGAGGCGCGCGTGCTCCGCACGTGGAGCCATCCCGGCGCGGTCGCGATCTACGACTTCATCGAGCACGAGCACGTGCTCGCGATCGTGATGGAGCTCGTCGAGGGCGAAAACCTCGCCCAGCATCTCGCGCGCTGGCGCGGGAAGATGCCGTACGACCAGATCCGCAGCGTGCTCGGCGACATCCTGCTCGCGATGGATGACGCACACGCGAGCGGCGTCGTGCATCGCGATCTCAAGCCGGACAACGTCCTCGTCCGGAACGATGCCGGCAGGCTACGGCCGAAGGTCGCCGACTTCGGGATCGCAAAGGTCGTCGAGGGCACCACGTACACGGTCAGCGGCGCGCTGCTCGGGACGTGCCGGTACATGTCGCCCGAGCAGGTGAAGACGCCGAGCCTCGCGGATCATCGTTCCGACATCTATTCGCTCGGCATCACCCTCTACGAGCTCGTCACAGGAAGGCCGCCGTTCGACGGCAGCCACTTCAGCGTGATGATGGCGCACGTCACGAATGCGCCGCGTGCGCCGTCCAAGCTCCGCCCCGACGTGCCCCCGGCGCTCGAGCGGCTCATCCTCGACGCGCTCGCGAAGTCGCCGGACAAGCGGCCGCCGTCGTGCGCGGTCTTCCGCGAGCGCCTGCTCGATGCGATCCCGCCGAGCCCGGAGAGCACCGAGGTGCAGCAAGCCTCGTCCGTGCCGCTCCCGACGACGCTCCGCGATACCGGAGGGCACGAGATGGTGCTCGTACCGGCGGGTCCCTTCGCGATGGGGTCTGCCCGGCGCGAGATCCACCTCGATGCGGTCTACATCGATCGAACGCCGGTCACGAACGAGCAGTTCGCCGTGTTCCTCGACGCCACGCAGTACAAGCCGACCGACGCCGGCGCGAAGCGTTTCCTCGCGCACTGGCGCAACGGCAAGCCCCCGCGCGGCGAGGAGAAACATCCGGTCGTCTACATCTCCTGGTTCGACGCGCGCGCGTACGCCCTCTGGGCCGGCCGCCGACTCCCGACGGAGGCGGAATGGGAGAAGGCGGCGCGCGGCGGCGACGGCAGGCGTTACCCGTGGGGTCGCGCGGAGCCGAAGCCTTCGCACGCGAACTTCGGACGTCATCGCGAAGGCACGACGCCCGTGGGGGCCTTCCCTGAAGGCGCATCGCCGTACGGCATCGTCGATCTCGCAGGCAACGTCTGGGAGTGGTGCGAGGACACGTACGACGAGGACTTCTACGAGAACGGACCGAGCATGAACCCGAAGCTGGTCAGCGTTTCGAGCGGCAAGAGCGGCCACGTCATGCGCGGCGGCTCGTTCATGTACGACGCTCGCGCGCTGCGGACGTATGCCCGGATGGGGTTCGATCCCCATTACCGCTTCGCCGAGGGCGGTTTCCGCTGCGCGAAGACACCGACGTAGGGCGCCGACGGTTCGATCGCAGAGGACCGGTGCAGGACGGCCCGACGCGTTGGCGGCCGCGCGCTGCGCGACGTCGTCGTCCCCGTACGGCCCATCGCGGCCGCGAGTCCCTGAGACGACGCCGGCAGGCGTTGTAGCTCGAGCTCGACGTATCGTCGCTTCAGGCGTTGTAGCTCGAGCTCGACGTATCGCCGCCGCGGCCGGTCCAGTTCGTGTGATGGAACTCGCCGCGCGGACGATCCGTCCGCTCGTAGGTGTGCGCGCCGAAGTAGTCGCGCTGCGCCTGGAGCAGGTTCGCAGGGAGCCGATCGGAGCGGTACGAGTCGTAGAACGCGAGCGCTGTCGAGAACGCGGGAACCGGGATCCCGGCGGTCACCGCGCCGGCAACGACCTTGCGCCAACCGGCCTGCGCGCGATCGATCTCGCCCTTGAAGTAGGGATCGAGAAGGAGGTTCTCGAGCGAGGCGTCACGCTCGAAGGCTTCCTTGATCTTGCCGAGGAACCGGCTCCGGATGATGCAGCCGCCGCGCCACATGAGCGCGATCCCGCCGTAGTTCAGGTTCCACCCGTTCGCCTTCGCGGCGGCGCGCATCAGCATGTAGCCCTGCGCGTAGCTGATGATCTTCGATGCGTAGAGGGCATCACGGATCGCGTCGATCATCGCGCGCTTTCCCTCGGCGCCGTTCGTTTCGAGCCGCGCCTCCTTCGGACCGCTCAGGATCTTGGACGCGCGGACACGCTCGTCCTTCAGCGACGACACGACGCGCGCGTAGACGGCCTCCGAGATGAGCGTGATCGGGATCCCGTTGTCGAGCGAGTCCTGCACCGTCCACTTGCCGGTGCCCTTCTGGCCGGCCGCGTCGAGGATATGCTCGACGAGCGGCGCGCCGTCCTTGTCCTTGAAGGCGAGGATGTCGCGCGTGATCTCGATCAGGTAGCTGTCGAGCACGCCCTTGTTCCACTCCGCGAAGACGTCGTGCATCTCGTCGTACGACATGCCGAGGCCGTCCTTCATCAGGTGGTAGGCCTCGCCGATCAGCTGCATGTCGCCGTATTCGATGCCGTTGTGGACCATCTTCACGTAGTGGCCCGCGCCGCCCTCGCCGACCCAGTCGCAGCACGGCGCGCCGCCTTCGACCTTCGCGGCGACGCCCTGGAAGATCGGCTTGATCGCCTCCCACGCCTTCGGCGAGCCCCCGGGCATGATGCTCGGTCCGCGCCGCGCGCCTTCTTCGCCGCCGGAGACGCCGGTACCGACGTAGAGGAGGCCCTTGGCCTCGACCTCGCGGACGCGACGCGCGGTGTCCTGATAGAGCGAGTTGCCGCCGTCGATGATGATGTCGCCCGGCTCGAGATGAGGCAGGAGCTGCTCGATGAAGTCGTCGACGGGCTTGCCCGCCTTGACGAGCATCATCACGCGCCGCGGCCTCTTCAGCTTCGCGACCATGTCAGCGATCGAGTGAGCCCCGATGACCTTCGTGCGCTTCGCTTCCTTCGCGAGGAACTCGTCGACCTTGGAGACGGTCCGGTTGTAGGCGACGACCGTGAAGCCGTGGTCGTCCATGTTGAGGATGAGGTTCTGGCCCATGACGGCCAGGCCGATGAGCGCGATGTCTCCTTGCGTCTGCATGTCAGCGGTCTCCGTGGCGGGCAACGTACACCGCAGATGCCCTCGTGCGAAGCCAGCGGGCACATCTGCGGCAAGCTCGTCGCGGGAACCGCCGCGCAGCCGCCCGGATCGTGGCATCCTTCGCGCATGCGCCTGCTTTCGCCTCCTGATTACCGTCGTATGCCCTGGCGTAACGGCGGCGGCACGACCACGGAGATCACGATCGCGCCCGAGGGGGCTGGCCTCTCCGGTGAGCGATTCCTGTACCGCGTGAGCATCGCGGACGTGGCGACCGACGGACCGTTCTCTCTGTTCGCCGGCCATGACCGCCACATCATGCTGCTCGATGGCGCCGGCATGATGCTCGATTGCGGCGCGCATGGGTCGATCGAGCTCAGGGCTCCGTTCGAGCCACGATCGTTCTCCGGCGACTGGGAAGTCCACGGCACGCTGCTCGACGGCGCGGTGCGCGACTTCAACGTCATCGTCGATCGCGCGCGCGCGTCGGCGACGCTCGAAGCTCGCCTTCTCTCGACACCGGCAAGCTTCGCAATCGAGCCTCGCGTGACATGTATCGTGCACGTGATCGAAGGCGAGCTCACCGTAGGCGCCGCAGGTGACACACTCATTGCCGATACGTCGTTCGAGCTCGAGCCACGGGTCCCCACGCGGGTCGCGCTCGCTCGCATCACCGCGAAGCGCTGAGGGAGGCCCGTGTTTCAGCGGGCACGGGGAGCAGCGCTGTGCGCAGGCGGTGAAGCGCGCTCCGGTGGCGGAGGGCTTCCGCGCCCGCAGCGCACGGTACTCGAGAGTGCGAGGATGATCACCGCGAGCACCGCGACGGCCGTGAACGAGACCTTCGTTGCCGACCACGGCGGCGCGCCGCCATGCCTCGCGTGATACGAGCGGCTCACTTCAGGCGCGACGTAGACACTCGTTCGGTATCTGGGATCGGATGCTTGCTCCACGACCATGTCTTCGAGGCGATCGATCCTCGCGGCCCGGTCTCGGTCCATGCTGGCGATGTACGCTTCGATCTCGGGGCGCACCCTGCTGCCGCCGTCGTCGAATGCCGGATCCTTCCCGCCCTCGATTCGGCTCGACGTGTAGCGGACGACTTCGCCGAGCTCGCCCGCATCGAGCCACATGCCGTGAGCCGCACATACGTCGATCTGGATCGCGCTCCGTGCTGCGAATTGCCCCCGCTCCATTTCTCGCGTGCAGACGGCGCAACGAACCAATGGGAACGTCGAGCTCGTGTCTGAGCGATGCGCCGGGCGCTGCGCTTCGAAGGTCGCGACCCAGTCCGGCCGGAGGATCAAGAGCGACCATGCGCGCGCGCTCACGAAGAGCCCGTTGCAGGTCCCGCATGCATGAAGCGACGTTCCCGACTCGATCGAAACCGGAGAGAGAGAGGAACCACATCGCGGACAGCTCGAGCCGACAGTGACGTCGCGCGCTGCGTCCGCGATCGGGATCTGGCACGCGTAGCACGCTTCCCCAGGAACGCCGGGACGACCGCAGAAGAAGCAGAACGCGACAGCGCTCACGTCCGGACGTTCAGCGTCGCGGTACCCGGGAGGGCCGCAGGTCATGTCCTCAGGATAGGTCGCCTCGTGCGAGGGGCAACCCGTGCGCGGATCGTCGCCGAGATTGCAGACTCGACGTCGTACGCGTGACCGAAGATGATAGGCGGGCAGGACTCGTTGCTTCCGCGCTCCGGAGTGGTCGCACACGCCAGGACGCGCGAGCCCGTCCTTCCAGCTCGCCACGACCTCCATGAGACTGCTCCCGATCGCGTCACTCGTCGTCTTCGGCTCGCTCTTCGCGGCGGCTTGCTCGTCCGGGTCCTCCGGCGCAGGCTCGTCTTCCGGCTCCTCAACACCGACGGAAGGAAGGTCGTCTTCGAGCGCAACAAGATGGAGGACGGCGACGGCAACACGTACGTCGACGGCCCGGTGATCTACTGGAGCAACACCGATCAGATCATTCGCGACAACGACATCTACATGGCGCGAGGATCTGCGAACGGGAAGATGGGGATCCTCGAGTACTCGCACCAAGCCCCGCGCACGAACCCCGAGCGCACGGTGATCGAAGGCAATCGCCTCCGCGAGTGCTCCATCAACGTCCAGTACGACTCGAAGATCACGATCCGGAAGAACACCGTGAAGGGTCCCGGCAACGCGTTCATCCTGTACGAGGTCGACGACGTGGAGCTCGTCGACAACGTCCTCGAGAAGGACGGGAAGTCGTACTCGTACATGATCCACGAGTGCACCGGGACCGCGAGCGGGAACATCCTCAACGGCGAGCCGTATCCGATCGCGATGACGCCGGACAAACCGTTCTCGAACTGGGACGGCAACTGAATGGGCTGACGAGCCCCGGCGCGCCGCGGTAGTGGACGTGCATCGCCGCCGGCGGTGGCGGCAAGGTGTTTGGCGGGCCCGCGCGCCGCGGTAATCGCGGGCCGGCGCGCTCCGGCCGGCGGCAGTGCGGACGTGGGTGTTTTCGTCCCGCGCTCGTCTACGTCTTCAGCCTTCTCCTCGTGGTCGTGCGCCGGCGTGATCAGGGCTTCGTCGGGCCGCCGACCGTGAGGCCGTGCTGCGGATCGGACGTGATGCCGCCGCGCGACGTCGCCACGCCCTTCGCGAGCGTGAGCCGGAGCACGTCCGCCTCGTCGAGCTCCGAGCCATCGGCGCGCAATGGCCGCGTGCGCCCGACATGCTTCACGGCGACGACGGACTTCGCTGGGACGTCGACGCTGCGCTCGTTGCATGCGTGCTCGTCGGTGCAAGCGAAAAAGCGCGCTCGCTCGCCGACGATCTCGAAGTTCCATCCGTAGACGGTGTCCTGAGCGTCGTTCTTGGCGATCTCTTTGGCCGTCATCGCGGAGGCAACCGCGACGTCTGCCGGGCTCCCGGGCTGCACGCCTTCGCTCGGGGCCGCACACGCGGCGATCCCGGAGACCGCCATCAGCATCATCGCACGAAGGGCGCGGTGGACGAGGTGCATGGCTAGACCTCTAGCAAAGCACCCACGATCGTGTCGCTGCAAACGCGGCGGATTGCTTCATCGCCAAGCTGCGTCCGTTTTCGCCACGGCGACCCGAGACGCCCGGCCTCGCGCGCGGCCGGAAGATCGCCCGACGGCGATGGATGCCCGCGTGGCGCGGGATCTGCTGAACGGGGCGTCATGAGCACGAAGAAGGAAGCTCTGCCGAAAACCGAGGCGGAGTCGGCGCGCGCCACCGACGAGGAGCGCAAGGGCTGCGAGCGGGCCGGAGCAGACGCGACGAAAAAAGAGAAGGACGAGGGCTCCGTCGCCCCCGCGCTCCCGACCTCGCCCGAATCGGAGCCGCGCCGCAGCGGCGCCGTCTAGCGCCAATATCTCCACCGCGCGGGCCTCCCGACGTCGCCGGAATCGGAGGCGCGCTCAGCGGCCGTCTAGCCGCCCC
Organism: Pseudomonadota bacterium; assembly: GCA_023402175.1. Lineage (GTDB taxonomy): Bacteria > Myxococcota_A > Polyangia > Polyangiales > Polyangiaceae > Labilithrix. Next base: position 19,693 of record JAEXCN010000469.1, read on the forward strand.
CGCGCTTCCTGACTCGCCGAATCGGCGCGCGCCGCAGCGGGCCGTGTCGTGCGACGTTCTCGACCGCCCCGCCCCTCCGACCTCGCCCGAATCGGAGCGCGCCGCAGCGGGCCGTGTCGTGCGAAGTTCTCGACCGCGCCGGGCGTTTCGCGGTACGCGGCCATCGACATGCGTGCTCGAACCATCTGCGCTTCCGCGAAGCGGCTTCTCCTCATCGCCCCGCTCTTCCTCATGGGTCTCGGCGGCTGCGCGAGGAATACGCCGAAGGAGGCGCCGAACGCGGGAGCGAGCGCGCAGGTCGTCGCCGTTGGGAGCATCCCGGCTTCCACAGAGCCGCCGGCTCCTTCGCCGCGACGCGCTTCGTCGCGAGGTCGCCACGTCTACGAGGGAACGATCGCAGGCAAGCCGGTCCTCCTGCGCCTGCAATGCGACGACGCGACGTGCGCCGGCTACTACTTCTACGAGCAGATCGGCGAGAGCCTGCGCCTCGTCGAGACGTCGCCTAGAGCATTCGACGAGCTCGTCGGCGTCGGCAAGAGCGCGCGTGTGACGGGACACCTCGCATTCGAGGAAGCCCCGGGGGGCGAGCGATGGGTCGGTACCTTCACCGCGCCTGCCAAGGACCCGGCCGCGGCGAAAGCAGGCCAGCCGATCGTGCTCTCGCGCGTCGCGCGTACCGGAGCGCCACGCTGGGTGAAGCGAGCGTTCTCCGACAAGAGCGCGAAGCCGGCGAACGCCAGCTGCCGAGTGCGCGTCCGATCGTTCGAGCTCGTCGGGCTCGCGAACGAGGAGCTCGAGGAACGGCTGAACGAGGCCTTCGCGCCCGAACGCCTCGCGCTCGAGCACGCGGAGCCGATCGACACGCCACCGACGGAGACATGCGGGACCGCCGGCTCGCAATGCGATGTCTCGCCGAAGGGCTACCGCATCCTCTGCCGCGACTTTCAGGGACGTGCCGGGCTCTACCTCGAGAAGGAGCTTCGTCCGACGTTGCTCGACGAGCGGCTCCTCTCCGTCAGGAGCGAATACGATTTCGACGGAGGAGGCGCGCACCCTTCCGGCGGCGTCAGCGGCATCACGATCGATCTCCGCAACGGCCACGCGCTCGACGCGCGCGACTTCTTGAAAGACCCGAGCCACGAGCCGAGCTGGGTGTCGTTCGTCCCACCGGCCTTCTTTCGTCGATATGGCGGAGTCTCTCCGAGCGACGTTCGGTTCGCGCTCGGCACGTCGGAGGCCGATCGTCGCGCGCCCGTCTGGGAGAACACCGAATGGACCGAGTTCTACCTGACCCCTTCGAGCTTCGAGCTCGTACCCGGCGTCGCGGAGGCCTTGCGCGTCCTCCGGCATGACGTCCAGCACGTCCCGTTCGCGAGCGTGAAATCGGCGCTCCTGCCCTCGGGCCCCGCCGCACATCTGTACGCGCGGTGATCGCGCTCAGACGACACGCTCAGACGACACGCTCAGACGACACGCTCGGACGACGCGCTCGGACGACGCGCTCGGACGACGCGCTCAGACGAGGAAGGTCACCATGCCGTGTCCGCTGCCTGCGGCGTTCGCGTACGCCTCGCGCAGCCGTTCGAAGAGCTGAGTGAACCGCGCGACCGATGCGGGGCCGCTCTCGAGCCGTGGGATGGCCTTTCGCGCTTCCTCGTAGTGGCGCGCGATCACGTCCTCGGGGAGTCGCGTGAGTGCCTCGCTGATTTCGGCGACACGTGCAGCGGTGTGGACACGGATACTATCGGCTGGCTCACCGAGCACGCGTCCGGACTGTGCGAACACGGCGTCCCGCACGGCAGGATCTCGTCCCGCAAAGAGCAGGATCCCATCGAGCGCGAAACCATCCGGCCCGAGGTCGAGCATGCCCGGCACCGTGTCTTCGGTGAGCTCCTCGACGAGCCCAGGATCTTCTTCGATCAGCGCGAGGCGCTTCGCGGAGAGCGGACACAGGCAGTAGCTGATTCCCACATCGAGGACTTCGCCCGTGCGCAGCGAGGCGTCAACACGCGCAGACGGAACGGTCGGACGGCGGCCCCCACGCCCTCCGTCCCCGCCAGTCCGTCTCGCCCAGTCGTTGGCCGAACGAACGGTTCCCCCCTGACCGCGGACAGGTTCGCCGACCGAACCTTCTTCCCCGCCAGTTCGCTCGCAGAACGAACCTCCTCCCAGCCCGTTCGTTCGTTCGCAGAACGAACCTCCTCCCCCGTTCGTTCGCCGAACGAACCTTCTTCCCCGCCCGCTCGTTCGTTCGCAGAACGAACCTTCTCCCTCGTTCGTTCGTTCGTTCGCAGAACGAACCTCCTCCCTCGTTCGTTCGCAGAACGAACCTTCTCCCCGGCCCGTTCGTTCGTTCGCAGAACGAACCTTCTCCCCCGCCCGTTCGTTCGTTCGCCGAACGAACTTCCTCCCCCGCC